>JAEURG010000051.1 GCA_016789345.1 Anaerolineales bacterium
ATGTTGACATGAATGGTATGCCCTGCAAGGGTTTGGTCTATGCCTTCACGCGCAAAATTTAACCTTCCTTGCGAAAGTTGAATTAACTCATATTCAAAGTTTTTGGTAGAGACTGGCACTGTATTACGGCTCAAACTACCGAGTAATTGGCTTTTATCGATGGCATTGTATAACTTTAGTGCGGCTTGATTAACATCCAAGATAGTGACTAAATTTGAACATGTTTCTACAAATTCTGGATGTTCACGGATGTATTGGGGAATATCAAGAATGCCATTTTGTTTTAATTCATCTAAGCGGATTTTGACTTCAGAAAAATCTTCTACCCATAATGCAATGGGCGAGTCTTCAAAGAGACTGCGATATTGTTCTTCACTGCTTCTTAAGGCTTCTTCGGCTTGTTTACGTTCGGTGATGTCAATAATAGAAGCCAGTGTTAACATACCTTGGTCACTTTCAAATGGTGCCAAGCCGATTTCTAATGGAATTTCTGAACCATTTTTATGTAAACCAAATAACTCACGTCCCGCCCCCATAGCGCGGGTCTGCGGGTTGAGATAAAAATCTGTGCGGAATGAAGCATGATGCTCTCGATACTTTTGCGGTACGAGCATATCTATTGATTTTCCAACAAGCTCTTCTGCTTTATAACCAAACAAATGATTGGCACGCGTATTAGCAAATTGGATTTTGCCTTCTTTATTAATCACAATCATTGCGCTAGGAGCAATTTCGACTACTAGACGGAAACGTTCTTCACTTTCACGCAATTGAACGGCGGCATTAATACGTTCCGTTATAACTTCTGAAAATAAGATAATTCCACCAATTTTTCCATTCGCTTGACGCCACGGGTGAATTTCCCAGCGTACCCAATCAGTTGTTCCATCCTCGCGAGGGAAGGGGTCTGCTTCGGCTTTTTCAATTGCGCCTGCTAAACAACGCTTATGAATTTCTTTCCAATTTTCAGGAATATCAGGGAAAACTTCATAATGTGAACGCCCAATGATGTTTTCATTTTTGAGGCGATAATCAGCAAGGTAACGTTTACTGACGACGATATATTTCATATCATGGTCAAGCATGGCAATAGAGGCGGGTGCATATTCCACAAATAATTTGAGATTGCTTTCGCTGGTTTGCAATTTCTCTTCATTTTCTTTGCGGGCACTGATATCTATACCTGTGCCGATTAAGTAGGTTGTATCTTCTGATTCAAAGACTTTTCCAGTGAAATAATACGGGGTGCGTTTGCCATCTTTTGATATAAAATCCGCTTCGACCCAAGCATTGCCATTGCGGAATACTTCTTCAATTCTTTCATCTACTAAATGTTTTTCTTCTTTGGCAAAAAAATCCAGCGGGCTCATGCCTGCAATTTCTTCTGCCGTGTAGCCTGTTACGCTTTCAAAGTTTTTATTCCAGCGCACGAATTTTCTGTTTTTATCGTACATGTAAAACACGCCGGGCAGGCTTTCTAAGGCGTGATTAGAAAAGTTACGTTCATTTTGAATGCGAGCATCAAACGCTTTGCGCTCGGTAATGTCGCGGATAATGGAAAGCATGGCGGTGCGCTGACCTGCCGACGTTAAGAAAGAGGCGCGTGATTCTACGATGCGCTCGGTGCCGTCGGCAAGTTGAACTACACTTTCAAACATAGGCGGTATTATGTCGCTATTAAAAGTTTGTTGATATTGTTCTTCAGCATATTTGCGAATATCTTTTGGAAAAATAATGGCAAAGCTTTGACCAATGACTTGCTCAGGTTTATAACCATATAAGTTGTAATAAGCGGGGTTGGCGGCAATGACGATGCCTTGAGAATCGGAAAGTGCCATTGCATCGGTAGTAACTTCCCACACTTGTTTGAAGCGTCCTTCAATTTCATTGAGCGTTTCTTCGGCTTGTTTGATTTGGGTTACATCTCGATAATTAACAACGATGGCTTTTACACTTGGTTCATGCAGTAGATTTGTGGCAGTGGCATCAATCCATAACCAATGATTATCTTTATGGCGAATGCGGAAGATAGCGCTGGCATGACTGCCATGTGTTTTTAGCAAATGCTCAAACAGACGGTGAATTTTTGGTAAGTCGTCGGAGTGAACCAGTTGAAAAACACTTTTGCCAATCCACTCGGTAGGGTTATAGCCCAACATACCGCTGGCGGCGGGGCTGTCGTATATCACTTCACCAATTTCATTTAACAATGTGATGGCATTGCTGTTATGTTCAATTAACGCGCGGAAAAATGTTTCATTAAATGAAATTTTAGGCTTGTATTTTTTTAAAGCAGGTTGAATAGGCTTTGTTGTTTTTGTCTTCTTTGACTTCCCCCGCTTAGGCTGTGAAGTCACTTTACGAGGTCTTCCCATTCTGCTCCTTCATCTAAAAGCAAAACAATAGCGACTTACCAATAAGCATCTAGTATAGCATTAAAAAAAGTACTCAGTAATGTAAGGCTATTAAGATTCCCGGTAAACATAAAAGTATGATTATTTTGTAAGAAAACTTTCAATCATTTTTCGTAATTCTTTTAAACTGACAGGTTTGCTCATATACTCTGTTGCCCCAGCTTCAAGGCAACGCTCGCGGTCACCATGCATAGCTAAGGCAGTAAGAGCAATGATAGGTGTTTTCTCAAATTGAATGTCAGTACGGAGGCGACGTGTAGCTTCTAACCCATCCAATATAGGCATTTGAATATCCATCAAAATAATATCTGGGTTGGTTTCACTTGCTTTTTCAATGGCTCTTAAGCCATCATTGGCAATGATGATTTCATAGCCGTGACTCTCCAGATATTCCCCAATTGTTAAGACGTTTGATTCATTATCTTCAACTAATAATATTCTTTTATTTTTCTTTTCAGGTTTCGGTTGAAAATCAATTTGAATTTCTTTTGAAGGTAGTATCTTGCTTTCTTCATGATGTATTTCAGTGTCATTTTGCTTGTAAGGTAAGTTAATAGTAAAACGGCTCCCTTTGCCAACTTCAGTTTCAACTTCTACACTCCCACCGTGTACATCAGTTAATTTTTGAACAAGAGCAAGCCCTAACCCCGTACCTTCAAAATTACGATTCAAACTACTTTCAACTTGAACGAAAGGGGTAAACAAACGGCTTAAGTTTTCTTGGGAAATGCCAATCCCTGTGTCTATCACAGAAAAAGCAATAACTTCTTTTTCTGCTTTTGTGTTGACTTTAATTGTAACTTGTCCATTTTCTGGTGTGAACTTGACCGCATTGGTTAAGAGGTTGACTAAGATTTGTTTCAGACGACGCGGGTCTGCATAAAAAGCAGAAATCTTTTCTTCTACTTCATAATTGAGTGTAATGTTTTTTTTCATTACCTGACTTTTTACAAAAATAATACTGGACTTGCATAATTCATCTGGTTGTACGAGTTGCGGATAAAAATCAAACATACCTGCTTGAAGTTTTGAAAGGTCAAGAATATCGTTAATCAAATCTAATAAATGTTTGCCACTACTTTCAATAATTTGCAAAGATTTCTGCTGAGATTGAGTTAAGGGGTCACGATGTTGTTCTAATAAAGATTCAGATAAGCCCAAAATGCTGTTAAGGGGAGTACGTAATTCATGGCTCATGTTGGCTAAAAATTCATCTTTAGCATGATTAGCATGTTCCAGTTCTAAATTGGTTTTATTCAATTCAGTAGTACGTTCTGCTACGCGGTGTTCGAGTTGCATATTGAGCTCGCGTAAGGCTGTGATTAAATTATTCTGTGTAATCGCAATGGCTACCTGATTGGCAACTTCATGCCCCAAGTTGACCTTTTCATCATCAAAAAAATTAGGCATTACAGAATACATGCTGAATATACCGATTAAGTTACCCTGTGAAAATAGCGGCAGAATACAAATAGAGCGTAACCCATCATCGGCAAAGGCTTGTACTTGTGGTGGCAAATCAGTCATTGAGCTTAAGTCTTCAAGAATTACCACCTCATTTTTGTTTAGTGTTGAAAGCCAATCATCATCCAGCTCAAAAGGAATACGGTCTCCCTTCGGGATGGATGTGTTGCCTAATGTGTTTAAGCCAAGTATATAAAATTCTTTATTTTCAGAATCAATTAATCCGAGAGAAGCCCGTTCACAACCAATCAAATCATGGATGTGACTCAATGCCGCTTCTCCTATACTCTCAATTGAATCGGTTGAGAGTATAGCGGTATCAATTTCACGTAAGACTTTTAAGCGTTGATTCTGCTTATGAAGTTTATCTTCTGCAAGTTTTCTTTCAGTAACATCTACGGTAGAGACAATAATTTTTTCAAGACTCGCCTCATACCCCGGGACAACTGACCAATGAATATGGACAGATATTTTTTCGCCTGTAATTGTTTGATCTATATTTTCACGTTCAAAGGTTAAACGCCCGCTGGCAAGTTGTATTAATTCGTATGCAAACTCTTTGGAAGAGATAGGAAGTGAATTCTCGATTAAATTTCCTATCAATTCTTCTTTTTTGCTGGCGCGATATAACTTCAAAGCGGCATGGTTTACATCTAATATTTTTACTAGTTTTGCACATTCCATTACAAAGTCTGGATGTTTTCGAATATAAGCAGGGATATCGGTAATACCATCTTGCTTTAATTTTTCTAACTGTCTCTTAACTTCTGAAAAATCTTCAATCCACAAAGAAATAGGTGAATCTTCAAATAAGTTTCGATATTGTTCTTCTCTATTGCGAAGTGCATTCTCTACTTGCTTTCGCTCTGTCACATCTCGGTTAACTGTAACCACACCAACAGCCACGTCTCCATTATCATGAATGAGAGATACAGAAGAAAACACCACAATTCTTGTGCCATCTTTACGCCTTTGTAGAACTTCACCATACCAACCCTCTTTTTTCAGAATTTGTTTTAATATTTCTTCTTGTGTTATGCCTTCATATTCAGTTTCTAACAAGCCGATGACTGAATTTCCAATGGCTTCATCTGCACTCCAACCATACATTTTTTCGGCAGCAGGGTTCCAGCTTGTGATAATGGAAAGCATATCTGTGGAAATAATAGCATCTGATACATTTTGAAGTAAATTTGCTTGATATCTTATATATTTTTGTGCATTCTCATGTTCAAGAATCTCGGCTTCCAACTGTTCCACTTTGTTGACTAAAGTATCTGTCAATACACGCATATGTTCTCGGTGAAATTCTTCAGACGCTGGAGCAAAGGCAGGTGTTTGTTTCGTAACGAGGGCTTCCGCCACTTTTTTTAAGAAACTTTCAGGCTCAATAGGTTTACCAATTACAATAGATACACCGCAGGCTTGGGCTAGGCGTAAGGTTTCTGCAACAATGTAAGAGGATGTGTAAAAAATAATTTGTGTATCTTTAATAATAGGGTCTGCTCGTACTTGACGCGCAAACTCATAGCCATCCATTTTAGGCATCATAATATCGGTGATGATTAAGTCTGGGTGTTGTGTTTGAGCAATGCTCAAGCCTTGCTCACCTTCTGTGGCTTCAAACAGTTGGTGACCTTCATGTCCTAATAAGGCTATAAGTAATTCACGGTTTGCTAGTCGGTCGTCTACAATTAATATTTTTGCCATAGTTTTGCCTATGTCAAATTTATTTTTTATTCCTTATCACTTTCAGAGTTAAGAAAACTTTCGATTTCTTTTACAAATGTTTCTGGGTTAATGGGTTTGGGAATATAACCATTGAAACCCATGTTTAGTACTTTATCTCGGTCACCGACCATCGCGTAGGCGGTGACTGCTACTACAGGTACAGCAACCAATTTGGCGTCTAGTTTGAGGCGGCGAAGAAATTCATAGCCATCAATGCTGGGCATTTGAATATCACATAAGATAAGGTCAGGTATAGCCTGTTCTACTATTTCTAAACCTTTTTCGCCGTTTTCCGCTTCTAGCACTGTGTGACCAAATGTTTGTATTAAGTACACCATCAATTCCATATTGTCTGGGTTATCTTCAACAATTAGAATACGAGCCATTTTTATTTCTCCGGCAAGATTAGTTTAAAAATACTGCCTTGACCATAGGTGCTTTCAAGTTCAATCCTTCCGCCAAGTAATAAAACTAATTTTTGGCTGAGATATAGCCCTAAGCCAGTGCCTTCGTGGCGACGTGTTTTCGTAGTATCTATTTGTTCAAAGGCTTGAAAGATGCGTTCTTTATCTTCTTCACGCAAGCCAATTCCGGTATCCATCACACTGATTTCTACAGTGTTTTCGTGACCATTGGGGATTTTCTTTAGTTCAATGCTTACACTACCTGCATCTGTAAATTTGATGGCGTTGTTAGTAAAGTTGATGAGGATTTGAGTGAGGGCGCGGCGGTCTGTTTGGAGAATTATGTTTTCGGAGGGTGAAATTGTTTGGAAAAGTAAATTTTTTTCTTCTGCTAATGGACGTAAAGATGTGGTGACTTCTTCTAATATGTTTTGACAAATAACCGGCTCAAAATACAATTCCACCTTGCCTGATTCAATTTTGGCAAGGTCGAGCAAATCATTGATAAGCGAAAGTAAGTGACGTCCGCTGGTTTGAATGGTGCGAAGTTGTTTCTCTTGCGCGGAGGTGAGCGGACCGGGTAACTTCATCAATAATGTTCCGGCAAACCCTAATATTGCATTTAACGGTGTGCGTAGTTCATGACTCATGCTGGCAAGGAAGCGGTCTTTGGCTTGGTTTGCATTTTCGAGTTCTACATTTTTGTCACGCAAGGCTTGTTCAAAACGTTTTCTTTCGGTTACATCTCGAATGGCGGCGGTGACTAAGATACCTTCTTCGGTTTGAAGTGGGCTGAGGCTGATTTCAATTGGAAATTCGTTGCCATTTTTTCTTAACCCGTATAAATCTAAGCCTATGCCCATTGGTCGTACGCGTGGTTCTGCAAAGAATCCATTGCGATGATTAGAATGATTTTGGCGAAAGCGTTCAGGTACCAGAAAATCTACGCTTTCGTTCAAGATTTCGTAACGTTCATAGCCGAATATTTTTTCTGTTTGTGAATTGACGAGAATAATTTTTCCCTCCTTGTTGACAATTACCATAGCATCAGGTGCGGCTTCTAGTAACCCTTTGAATTTATCCTCAATTTGCGACGACGATTCAAAAGTAATCGCCTTTTCTATTTTCCGTGACTTTTCTTTCAATATGCACTCCTTGCTTCAACTACTATGAAAGTAAGGCTTCGATTTAATAATCAATTTAATTTATTTCTCCACCCTACAGTAGATTAACAACACCGGAAAATTTATAAGTCGGCGTAGTATAGCATAAAAAATATAGGGAAGATTAGAACTCAGGGGGGGTAATGAGTACTACTGACATAATAATTCCCAACCTGTTAAAAAAGTACTCACCACTAGGGTGAGGGGGGCACCCTAATGATGAGCAACCATATTTTACCATCCCTTTCAAGTAAAATCAATAGAAAACTTTACAATTTAGTAAGGGGTACAATAAAAATGGTATGACAAAAGATATAAAGAGAATCCTTGCACTCTTATGCCTAGCTTATCTTTTGATAGGCTGTGCAAAGAATGTACAGTCTCAGAACCGTACAGTGTTGGTAACGCCTCAAGTTGAGGTATCTGCTTGGGATATTTACGACTCAGACCCCAATCATTTATGGAATCGTGTCTTTCGTCAACTATATCAACGGACCGTAGGGGAAAAAGAATATGGTTCCAATGAGTTAGACCCTCTGCTATGGTTTGATACAACGTATATGTTTACAGAACCTTTTTATCAACAAACGATTGATGTGCTAGATGAGTTTGTAAATACGAATGGGGAAACGCTGATTAATGACCCTCTCAAACGAGCAATGTTTCAACGCGATATGTGGGCAGTATTCGACTGGCTAATTACAAGAGAATGGGAATATGCTTCTCAATCTCTTGAACTGCAATCTCGTCTTTCGCAAATCATAAAGCGTGTGGCGTTATCAAAAGAACAAATTTTATCTTTACCAAATAATTACAAACAGGTAGTTGAAGCCCAAATCTTTCCAACTGATTTTCAAGCAGAATATCCAGAAAATGCCTATCTGCCTGTTGATTTGTTTGAAGCAAATAGTGCTTGGGTGCCATTAGGTCGTGAGGATGCTCCGATTGTAATTACTCATACAACTTCTTCTCCATTTTTAGGGCGTTCTGTATTTTTGATTTTTATCCGCACTCCAAATGGTCGTCAAGGCACATTAGACTTTATTACTTCTCTCCAAACACAGGTGCAACCCATCACACCGATTGGAACAGAAACCGCATTGGTGCGGCGAATGTTATTAATTAGTAATCAAGGTGAATTGGTACTTTCACCGCTATTCGAGAAGATTCAAATTCGGCGTTTTAACCCAGACCAAACCTTTTATGAATTTGAACTTAACCGAAATCATTTTTTCAAGAATATTGCAGGTAGTTTTATTCCTAAGAAAGAGATATTTTCATTATTTATGAATCATGGCGATGAGTTTGAAAATAACCGCCGACCTGAATTAAAAGCAACTATCCCGAATATTTGCTTAAGTTGTCACTATGATTACCCATCCACAGCCATATCGGGTAATACACAAAGCATTATTAGTTATTCCAGACATAATTTTCCATTGGATGAAAACCAGACTCTCAATTTGCTTATTGGAGATTGGAATAGTGAATTTCAAAAAGTGATTGCATGGAAAATTACTCATAAAACATGGATATCACTAATGAGTTTTTGGAATCAATAAAAACAGATATTTCTTGCTTCATTTTTTTTGACGTACAATAAAGAAAATCCAAACCTAGGAGAAGCGAATGACCATCACCCTCAACGGCTCAAACCTGACAGTTGAAAAACTCGTTGCCATTGCACGAGATAATGAAAAAGTGGAGCTTGCTCCCGAAGCATTAGAACGCATAAAAATCTGCCGCGCCATGCTGGAAGAAAAATTGGCAAACAAAGAAATTATGTACGGCACGAACACAGGCATTGGGGAATTTTCAGAAACCATGCTCAATGATGAGCAAGTAAAAGAATTTCAAAAATATTTGATTTATAACCACGCGGCGGGAATTGGTGAACCTCTGCCAATTGAATATGTTCGTGGAGCATTGACTGGACGCATCAACGTTCATGCGCACGGGAATTCTGGTTGCCGACCTGAAATCACTCTTACGCTTGTAGAAATGTTAAACAAAGGCGTTACACCTGTTGTATCCACAAAAGGTTCTGTGGGCGCAAGTGGAGATTTGGCTCCGATGGCACAAGCCATGTTGTTGTTGATGGGTGAAGGTGAAGCCTTTTTAAACGGCGAACGACTCACAGGTCAAGAAGCGATGCGCCGTGCTGGAATTAAAATCCCAGGTTTACAAGCAAGAGATGGTTTGGCGGCAATCAATGGCTCAAACGTCTTAACTGCTATGTCTGCGATTCATATTTATGATATGGAAAGATTTTTGAAACAAGCCGAAATCGCGGCTGCAATGTCTATTGAAGCATTGCTTGGAAATATGAAACCATATAATACAAAATTACATGAACTGCGCGGATTCAAAGGCGCGATTACATCTGCAAAAAATATTGCGAAAATTATTGAAGGTTCAGATTTAGCAACTGGAAAAATGAAAACAAAAGTGCAAGATGCGTATTCGATGCGTTCAACGCCACAAGTGATTGGTACTGCGCGTGATGCGATTGCGTATGCACGCGCACAAGTTGAAATTGAGTTGAATGGCGTTGGTGATAACCCAATTTTTATTCCAGAAGATAAGTTAACTTTAACTGGTGCAAATTTTCAAGGTTCACCTGTTGCGCTTCCAATGGATATGGCTGGCGCGGCAATTACGATGGTTTGTGTTTTATCTGAAAGAAGATTGAATCGTCTAACAAATCCAGCGTTATCACAAGGATTGCCAGACTTTCTCGCGCACGAACCAGGTTTTTATTCAGGCTTGATGCTTTCACAATACACCGCTGACCATTTGATTGTGGAACAAAGAATTTTATCTGCACCCGCTTCGATTCAATCTATCCCAGCCGCCGCAGACCAAGAAGATTTTGTTTCAATGGGTATGAACACTGCTTTGAAGAATGCACAAATTTTAGATAATGCTTATGGTGTTTTAGGAATCGAATTTATGGCGGCGGCACAAGCACTAGACTTCCGCGAATTTACAGCAGGCAAAGGTTCTTTGAAAGCAAGAGAAGTGATTCGAAAGCATGTGGAACATTTGGAAATTGATAGACCTTTATACAATGACCATAACAAGATGAAAGCATTGGTACAGTCCGGGGAGATATTAATTGAAGTAGAAAAAGCAATTGGTAAGTTAAATTAAATTTGTAAGGGCGAGGTAACCTCGCCCTTACTTTATTGCAAGAAATTTCAATACCCCATTCCCTGCCACAACTCCACTCGCAAAACAAGCGGATAATAAATACCCACCAGTCGGCGCTTCCCAATCTAACATTTCGCCTGCACAAAAAACGCTAGATACATTTTTCAACATCAAATTTTCATCCAATGATTCAAAACTGACACCACCTGCTGTACTAATCGCTTCATCTATTGGACGAGTGGCGATTAATTCAATAGGTAATTGCTTTATAAACGTAGCAAGTTTTTCAATATTCATAAAATCATCTTTTGATAAAACTTCATACAACAAACCCATCTTCACGCCTTTGATGCCAATTGTTTTCTCAACATAACTTGACAACGAACGCGAGCCACGTGGCTTTGATAACTTTTCAATCAACTTTTCTTTTGTTAGGTCAGGTGCAAGGTCTAAATACATAACAGCCTTACCATTCTTTTCAATCTCATCCCGCATCATCGCCGAAGCAGAATAAATCAAACCGCCTTCAACGCCTTCTTTCGTAATAATAAATTCGCCTTGTTGATGAAATGACTCAAAAGATAAAGTCACTGATTTGATTGGATGACCATGATATTTTTCTCGAAAATGTTCACTCCATTGAATCTCAAATCCGCAATTGGCTGGTTTCAACGCTTCGACTTTAACTCCAAGTTGATTCAGCATCTCAACCCATTCTCCCGTTGAGCCGAGTTTTCTCCAACTACCACCACCCAAAGCCAATATGATTGCATCAGCCTCAGCAATTTTCATACCATCAGTTGTTTCAAACTGACAAGTCAGACCCGTAAGACTTTTTAGACCTGTTCGACCATTTAGACCAACTAACTTATGTTTTACATGAAAATTAACACCCGCCTCACTCAATCTCCTAATCCACGCTCTCAATAATGGACTTGCCTTCATTCCTTTTGGAAATACTCTGCCAGATGTACCAACAAAAGTTTCAAATCCAAGTTCATGCACCCAATTTCTTAAATCATCAGGTGTGAAATTTAATAACCATTTTCTAACTTCTTCTTTTTGATTTCCATATCTTGAAACAAACTGTTCGAAATTTTCAGAATGAGTGATGTTTAATCCACTTTTGCCCGCCATTAAAAATTTTCTACCAAGTGATGGTTTTGCATCATATACATCTACTTGAAGATTGTGCTTACTTAACACCTCAGCCGCCATCAAGCCTGCTGGTCCACCACCGATGATTGCAACTGATTTTTTCATAAATTCATTATAAAGAAAAAACTCCTGATTAAGGTCAGGAGTTTTTTCTTTAAGTACTTTGCTAAATTTAACTACCTTTACGATTGCTCAATGTAATATAAGTCACTGCAATCGCAATACCAACGCCAATTGTATTCATAGAGCTGGGTAATATGATTCCGAGTGCGGGTAATAAACCGCCAAGAATCAGTCCAACCAAAATCCCTACTCCTATAGCAATCAAAATATTTTTTACGGTTGTATTCATGCGATCTCCTTTTCAATTATGAGTATCTATATTTATAACTCTTTTACTGTTTGGCACATAAAACAGACGATACGTTTTACCATCTTCTAATGCATAATAAAGTAAAGGGGAAACACTAAAAACAATATTATTTACTCGAACGGTGTAGTAGCTATTGTAGTTTTTCCATCCTGTAGAAGTATAAAAAAACTTTTTTGTTATTTCCCCTGATGCGGTTTTCACAACATCATCTTGAACATCATTCCAAAAAGGTTTGGCGTGTTGCATGCATAAGTATATATTCGAACTAAGGAATATAACAGCAATCAAAAAAATGATAAGAAAATTGATCGAACTCAATACTAAAAAATAAATAAAAAATAAGATACCCAAAAAATTAATAATTGCTAACCCAATCCACAAATAAGCAAAAATTAAGAGCATCCTTCTTTGGCGTTCAGATAAGTCTCCTTTGAGGTTTATTCCAAAATCATCTTCTGAATAAACACCAGTTTCAATCAATTTTTCTTTGCGAGATATAAATGAGTTTGCCATAATAATTTATTACGGTTCAACACTCACTACACTACCAACAGCATTTAAATTAATTGTCCACGTACTGCCGAATTGGAATTGTTGAAACTCATTTATATCATCAGGCGAATATGTAATTTGACCTTCAGACGTGCTGAAATACACAGTGAAATCTTCCGAAGCAGAACCAGTTCGCTGGTCCGAAGCGAGGCGCGGATTTTCATAAACAGGATTCAAATCATTGCCTTCTAAATTATAGGTTTGAATCGTCGTCCATTCATCCACTGTATAACTACAATATTGTTCCGTTTCAGTATGACATACTTCCACTACTTCACCATACCCCGAACCAGTATCTTCTACGCGCTCTTCGCAAACTTCACGGCTATCGGTATAGCACGAAACATTATAAGCATCTGATGGCGGATTGCCACGTTCATTAGAATAATTGACCGCACGAATTTCCTGAACGGGGATAGATGTTTTCCAATAAACATCTGTAACTGTGCCTTGCACCGATTTAGATGGCAATACAAATAATAAAAATATCGCAACACAACATACGGCAAAAAAGATACCGATACCGCCCAACAAAAACCAATTTGGACTTTTTCGCTTCGGCACTGCGGGAGAGCTGGTTTTTCCACCTGCAACATTCGCTTGGCTGACGTTTTGTTTTGGCAATGGCGCACCACATTGTTCACAAGTTGTGGCAGTGCCTTTATTTTCAAAATCACAATTTGCACACTTGATTGATTTTGGCGGAGGAGGTGCGGCTTGCAATCTTTGACCTGCTTGCCGTGCTTTGCCTTCTTTCAAATCTCCACCGCATTGTGAGCATGTAACAGCCGTTGACGGGTTACGTGTGCCACAAAATCCACAATGAATATCAGCGCCTGCTTTTGCAGACTGCACTACTTTTTCATCCGTGATGATTTTCTCTTCAGATGCTCGTTGAAATTGCACATTCTCTGGTTGTGGTGCACCACAACTTTGGCAAGTTTTTTCAGGACCTGGATTCTGTCCATCACAATTGGGGCAGACCCAAATTAGTTGAACAACACCTTTACTTCTTCTTTGCATTGCTACTCCTTTAAACTTACTAATCCCGAAGGGATGTTACGATTATAGATATAAATTTGTGTTTGTTATAAAAATCCCGTAGGGATGACATAAATTGCTATAACACCCCTATGGGGTTTATCATATTGCAAATCAAAATCTATAATCATTTGACCCCTACGGGGTCATCTTTATTATGTAACTTAAGTTTACAACAAAATGTTGATGTAATAAATAGTACATCTTGCTTACGAATCAAATAACATGATTGTGTCCCCCTGAGCCGAAGCCCTGAACGAAGTGAAGGGGCAAGCGAAGGGTCTCTACCATTATCGTAGAGATTCTTCGCCACAAAGAGCAAGAACGTGGCTCAGAATGACACAAGTAATACGAATCAAAAAGCCCTTAAGTTTCCTTAAGGGCTTTCAATATATTATCTTGTCACGCTAAAAGCGTGACCTACATTATTAATAATCTATCTTCTCGCCGCCGTATTCACCTGTGAGTGATACATCACCTGTGGCGTAATTAAAGGTGTAGATGACACTACCATTTTTATCACCTGTTACATCTACATCGAAAGTCATTAAACCTGTATCCAAATTAAATGAGCCAGTGCCTGTCATGGCTAAGCCTTTGATGAGCGAGCATTTATCAAATATGTAGGGGATTTCGCTTCCGTCACTTGGACCGAATGTGAAGGTACCACCTAAATTACAACCAACCGATTTTTCTTCACTGGCATCACTGTAATAAAAATCAGGCATGTAGAAGAGATTATCGTCAATGGAGATAAAGGCATCTAGCAAATCACCAGCCTCACTTAAAGTCTGAGGCGGATTTGGAACGTAAGATGCAATCGTATCAGCCCATTCTTCACACACAATTTCTCTTTGATTAGGTAAAGTCCCATCTAATAAGAAATCGGTGACGTAATCATCGGGGCAGGCATTTCCCCAGCCGAAAATGGAATGAATGCCACCTTCGCCATAAATGTGATAACCATTATCTAAATTTTTGAAAACGGCTTCGCCATCTTCAAACGGAGTGGCGGGGTCAAGTTTGGCATTTAGCACAAACACAGGTACGCCTTCTAAAACCAACGGTTCACGTTGCACAACTTCTTTTGGTGATGAGGGCCAATATGCACAAGAAACACCAGTGTAAACACTTCCGTCGAGGCGTGGTACTGTGCCATTAGAAGCCTGACCCGCTTCAATACTTTGTTCGATGCGTTCTTCTGGTGTGCCACTGAAAAATGTATCGTCAGTACAAAGCACGCTTAAGAACATCGTATCTGAGAAAGTCGGGTCGCCGAGATATTCAAACGTGGCAGGGTCAACGGTGGCATTGTCATACATCAAACGAAGCATTGGAACCAAATCACCATTGTTTGCGGCGGCAAGTGCTTTGAGGAATAACATGCGACCTGTTAATGAATACATTTGATATGCCGTTGTGTATTCAAGTGCATTAAATGTAAATGTACCTTTTACAGTTTTATCATTGGGTAATGGGAATGTATATTCAATGGGGTCTTTAGAAACTTGTGCGGCAAGTTCATCATACACTTTGACAGCATCTTCGCCATTCATATCGGCGGAACAAAGTTCATCGGCATTACAAGCATTCAACACGGCTACTAACACTTTATCAAACGCTTTTTCTTGATTTAATGAACCTTGCTCACCAGAAACTGTCATATCAATGGTGCCGTCTAAAATAACACCTGCTAATCTATCTGGATAAGCATAGGCGTATGTTTGTGATACAGCAGTTCCATAACTAACGCCATAAATCCAAAACTTTTCGTCACCAATGATGGTACGAAAATCTTCAATATCTTCGGCGACAGAATCAGTGCCATAGAAAGCAAGTGTGGCAGGGTCAATACCCATTTCAGCAACACAGGTTTCAACATACGTTTTTGTGCCTTCTACTAACTCTGTTTGTTCTTCGGGTGTATCTGCGCCTTCTAGCCCAGCCGTATCAAAAGAAGTAAGGTAACTCAAAAAATCTTCGGCATACGCCACAGGGCAGGCTAATTCAGAAGATAAGCCCATACCACGTTGGTCGTAATAAACAATATCGTAATGTTCTAAAATACCTTCATCAAAATAACTCCAATAGGCGCTACTGATTCCTTCGCCACCTGGTCCACCGGGGAATGCTTGAATAAACATGCCATATCGTTCTCCACTAGCAGGTAGTACACCAAACACAACATCAATCGTTTCGGTGCTAGAAGAGTCAAATTGATTTAATGGAACTTGTAATGTCACACAAGTTAACTCTTCATTTTCTTCACAAGGCACGCCGCCTAATTCACTCAACTTTGGTTTGATATCATCAATCACATCAAATGAAGTTTCAGGCACCACAGTGGGGTTTACAGGCGGAGGCGGCGGAGTATTAATACCTGGCAATGTAAACGCATTACAAGCCATACTCACCATTGTCAAAATCAAAACAAACGTCAATAACTTTTTCATATTTCTCCTTTTTTTACTTAATTCCGTGCCATTTTTTGATTTCGTTCAGACGTAACTCAAAACTTGGTTCTTGACCTTGAAAATCGTCGTTCGCTTCATTGACAAACGGAGAGTTGGTCAATGCACTGAAAACGGCACCTACCCCATGCTCCACCACTTCTGACTCATAGCCGCCTTCCAAAACAAAGACAATTTTCCCACCACAAACCTCTTCTGCCATTCCCACCAATTTCCTAGATACGTCATAAAACCCTTGTGTAGATAACCCTAACGATGTGAGCGGGTCTCGCCAATGAGAATCAAAGCCGACAGAAATAAACAACATCTCTGGCTGAAATAATTTAACGATTGGTTTAAATATTTCATCACAAATTACTGCAAAAGTTTCATCACCTGCATACGCGCTTAAAGGCACATTGACAATTCTTTTTTTAGCGTTTGGTAAATCTGTAATCCAACCAGTTCCCGGATAAATTCCCCAATGATGGGTTGAGATAAAGCCTGTACGTTCATCATTTCTAAATGCTTCTTGCGTGCCATTGCCGTGATGTGCATCAAAATCTATTACCATCACTTTTTTCATGTTACTTGCTAAAGCCTCTTGCGCCGCAACCGCAACATTATTGAACAAACAAAAGCCCATCGCTTTATCTGGCTCGGCATGGTGACCTGGTGGACGAACAATGGCAAAGGCGTTTTTTACATCACCATTGATGACAGCGCGAGTACACGTTAACACGCCACCAGCCGCCAGCATGGCATCTTCATAAGAAGTTTTGGTCACATACGTTGGGGCGTGGTCAATGATTCCAGTGCCTTTTTTGCAAACTTCTGCAATAGATTGAATCATTTTTGTTTCATGCACTCGCGCAACTTCTTCTTCCTTTGCGCGGATAGGTTGTATAAATTGCGCGCCAAAAGAATCGAGTTTGTTTTCAAAAAACTCAAATCGCTCTGGTCTTTCGGGGTGGTCGGTAAAAAAATGATGTTTAGACGGAACGGATGTGTAAAGGGTTGTCATATTTTTTTCTCTGCTTAACTTATGGTCTCGATACACCCTTCGCAAACACCGCTCAGGGCTACTCGACCATCGTTACTCATTTCTCATTACTTCTTCTCTTCTCTAAAAACTTTTAACCATTCTTCCACTTCTTTTGCAGAAATACTTTTCTCTTCACGATTTTTTTTATTCACTGCATTTAATGTCTCTTGCAACAATTTCACAAACTCTTCTGAAGAAACAACTTTCGCGCTATTTACTTTTGCCGCGCTTTGCACTTCTCTATCTGATGAAACCACTGTCCAGTTTTTGGCTGATTTCGCCATGTTGTTTAATCTGGCACGCATGGCGGAATCAGCAGAAGTTCCCAGCGAGATAAAATGTGCTTTAATAGTACCCAACTTTCTAGTCCCAGCAGAGGCGGGTGGGGCTCCATCAAAATATACTTCGATTTGTTGTCGCCGTAAGCGAGCAAATTCTTGCAAAATGCGCGCGAGTTCTAATTCATCATCTGGGTCTGAAAGTTTTAATCCCAACTTCGGAATCAAGTTATGTCCATCAATCAAATACGGCATAGTACGATTCTACCCCTTTAATAAAAACCTTTAGGGTCTTAAAATCGTATGTGAAAATAATTTGAAAAGTTGATTCAGAATATAATCAAATAAAAAGGAGACCGACATGGCAGAAAAAAAAGCATCCGATATCATGGTTACGCAACAAGGTGGCGTGATTCGAAATATTCTTATCCAATTAAAACTCATCTTCCGTTTGATGGGAGATAGGCGCGTAAGTTTCTTTGCGAAACTTGTTCCCGTTGGCGCGTTTGCTTATTTGCTTTTTCCGTTGGATGCAATTTCGCTTCCAATTATTGGCGTGGTAGATGATGCCGCATTACTATGGTTAGGTTCATATATCTTTACTGAACTTTGCCCGCCCGAAGTTGTGGAAGAACATAAAAAAGCTTTAGCGGCTAATATGAGTTCAGATTCAAGCAAAGATGATGTAATAGATGCGGAAGCAACTGACTCACAAGAATAATTTTTTATATAAAGAGTGCGTCGCACCTTACAGGTTGAGAGCCTCTTAACCCGTTTAGTGCGACGCACCCATATTTCGAGCAAATAACAAATGAAAAAACTTTTGATTTTACTAATTCTGCCCATGCTGGCATGTGGCGGATTTTCAGATTCAGTTGCCCCGACAATAACGCCTCTTCCTGTGAGGATAACTGATTCTGTTCCCCCAACCAATACTCAACCCCAAGCATCGCCACCTACACAAACCTCTGTGACCAATGTAAATACTTTTCCAAACCCAAATGATTATCAATGGACTCCCATCATTAATGGCTTGAAAAGACCCGTTGATGTGCAATCTGCTTTTGATGGAAGTGGCAGATTATTCATCATTGAAAAATATGGTGTGATACGGATTTATCAGAATGGTCAATTGTTAGAT
>JAEURG010000057.1 GCA_016789345.1 Anaerolineales bacterium
ACTGACATGAGTAAAAAATAAAAGATGCCGCCAAGCAATATGGCGGGCACTCCTATTAATGTCATTATTAAAACTGTTAGTAATCTTCTACGCATTGGTCTCTTGTAATTCCCCTGCTGATACTTTCCCAAAGCGCCTGTCGCGGTTGGCAAACGCCTCAATCGCACGGCGATATTCTTCTTTATCAAAATCGGGCCAAAAGGTTGGGGTGATATACCACTCAGAATATGCGGCTTGCCAAATTAAGAAGTTACTGACGCGCAATTCTCCAGAAGTGCGGATAATTAAATCTGGGTCTGGCACGCCAGCGGTAAACAAATATTTGTTGACCAATTCATCGGTCACATCTTCAGGAGCGATGCCATCGGCAATAATTTTTTGAATGGCACACACAATTTCATCACGCCCACCGTAATTGAACGCAACATTCACTACTAACCTATCATTATTTTTGGTCAGGTCAATGGCATGCAAAACTTTTTTCTGAATGCGTGGGTCTAATCTTTCTAATCTTCCAATATGGCGTAACTGCACGCCTTCGCTATTTAATTCATCAAGTTCTTTATCAATAACATCTTGTAAAATAAACATTAAGCCACGAACTTCTTCGGGAGGTCTGCCCCAATTTTCGGTGGAAAAAGCATAGATGGTGAGATATTTGATTCCAAACTCAACCGAAGCGCGGATAACCCGCCTCAGATTCTCTGTGCCAGCTTTGTGACCCGCCAAGCGAGGCAACCCGCGTTGAAGTGCCCAACGACCATTGCCATCCATAATCATGGCAACGTGTTGAGGTATTTTTTCTAGCGGAATATTTAATGGGGTGTCTGTCATTTCTTTTAACAACTTGGCAAACTATACTTCCATAATTTCTTTCTCTTTGTGTTGACCAAGTTTTGCAATTTCTTCTATAAATTTATCGGTTAACTTTTGTAAATCATCTTCACCACGTTTGAGGTCATCTTCGGTGATGAGTTTTTCTTTTTCGTAATCGCGGATGTCATTGTGTAAATCTCTGCGGATATTGCGAACTGCTATGCGCGCATCTTCAAGGCGGTGATTCATTTGCTTAACTAAATCACGACGGCGTTCTTCATTTAAGGGAGGTAAGTTGAGGTGAATGACCTTGCCGTCAGAATTAGGATTCAAGCCTAAGTCAGAGGTCTGAATCGCTCGTTCAATATCTTTGAGAGAAGTTGCATCAAATGGTTTAATCATCAAACTACGCGGTTCTGGCACACTAATTGAAGCCATGTTCATTAAAGGAGTTGGTGTACCATAATATTCGACTTGTAATTTTTCAACCAATGCCGGGCTGGCTCGCCCAGTGCGAATTCCGTTCAAAGAATCGGTCAAAGATTGGATTGCGCCGTGCATACGGGTTTCAGCATCTTTCAATAAACTTTTAATTTCATCAGTACTCACGTGCTTCCTCCTGTAAAATTTTTACAATGTAAGGATACCTTAAAACAAGGATTTATGCTATGGGAGCGAGAGTTTATGAAAATTTTTGATAGATTTTGAAACACATTTTACTCAGAAACCAGCGTACCAACTCTTTCCCCTTTTAGTGCGCTGATTAAGGCTTTTGAGTCCCATAAATTTAAGACTAGAATGGGCATTTTATTTTCCATACAATGTGTGATGGCAGTACTATCCATCACTTCAAGGCGGCGATTCAAAACGTCAATGTATGTTAATTTATCAAATTTTTTCGCATCTGGATTCTTTTTCGGGTCGGCATCATATACGCCATCTACTTTTGTGGCTTTGATGACCAACTCTGCGTCAATTTCTGAGGCGCGTAAGGCGGCGGCTGTATCGGTGGAGAAAAACGGATTTCCAGTCCCAGCCCCAAAAATCACCACGCGACCTTTTTCGAGGTGGCGAATAGCGCGTCGGCGGATATAAGGCTCGGCGATGGCACGCATTTCGATAGCAGACATGACGCGTGTATAAACTCCCATGCGTTCCAAAGCATCCATCAAAGCCATAGCATTCATCACAGTGGCTAACATGCCCATGTAATCCGCCGTTGACCTATCCATGCCGCGTTCTAAACCTTGTTTGCCACGCCATAAATTTCCAGCACCAATGACCACCGCTACATCCACACCCATATCACGCACTTCTTTAATGCGACTGGCTATTGCCTCGGCTTCATCTACATCAATACCATAGCCCATCGACCCGCCCAACGCTTCGCCACTTAACTTCAATAGGATTCTTTTATATTTCAATTCAGCCATTCATGCCTCCGATTTATTTTACCCTCACCCTAACCGCTTCGCGTCCCAAAATGGGAGAGGGGATTAACTCCCTTCCCCCACTTGGGGGAAGGGCTGGGGATGGGGTAATATTGAAAAAAAGCCAACCCGAAGGCTGGCTTTTTAAGTTACGCTTGCGTTGTGCTTTCACCAAGTTCCCAACGTTGAAAACGTCGAACAACAATCGCTTCACCAATCGCGGCGACATTTTGCAAAATCAATTTTTCAATTGTCACAGACTCATCGCGGATGTAAGGTTGGCGTAATAAGCAAACTTCATCTTTATATTTTTCAACACGCCCTTCGACAATTTTTTCCAACACATTATCGGGCTTGCCTTCTTCTTTAGCACGAGCGCGGGCAATTTCTTTTTCGTGTTCCAATTCAGAAGCAGGGATTTGTTCTGCAGTAATATATTTTGGTGAACTGGCGGCAATTTGCAAAGCAATTTCGTGTGCTAACTTGCGGAATTGTTCATTGCGAGCCACAAAATCAGTTTCGCAGTTAATTTCAACCATCACACCCACACGCCCGCCACCATGTGAATATAATTCAACCACACCATTTGAAGCATCACGGTCGGCGCGTTTGGCGGCTGTTGCCATGCCTTTTTCGCGCAACCAATCTACTGCTTTATTAAAATCACCATCAGCTTCTTGCAATGCTTTGCGACAATCCAACATGGGTGCGTTGGTTGCGGCACGCAATTGCTTAATCATTTCAGTCGTAATTTCCATTAGTCAATCCTTAATTCTTTCTATCTTCGATTTTTATTCAGCCGCTGGAGTTTGTTCTTCAGCACTCGGCTTCTTTTCTTCTTTAACTTCTTCAACAACTTCTTGCGCAGGGGCTTCTGATTTTTTGCCGACGTTCATCTTCGCGAGAGTTGCTTCGCCGAGCAAGACATCATCACCTGCATCATCAGCCGCTTCGGTCTCGACCTTGGAACGGGCTGGGCGAGTTCGGGCTTTTGATTCCGCTTTGACATCGTCTGTCATTTCAGGTTCTTCATCTTTGCGGGCGGCTTTGCCTTCTAAAACAGCATCTGCCATTTTGGAGACCAATAATTTGATAGCGCGAATCGCATCATCATTTGACGGAATGACATAATCCACAGGTTGTGGATTGCAGTTTGTATCTACTAAAGCCACAATCGGAATGTTGAGCAAATTGGCTTCTTGAACAGCGGATACTTCACGTCCCACGTCAATGATGAATAATAAGTTAGGAACCTTCTTCATTTTACGCACCCCGCCGAGGCGAGTATTGAGGCGTGTAATCTCACGTTCAATCAACAAGCCTTCTTTTTTGGTGAGGCGGTTGATGTCGCCACTATCACGCAATTGTTCAAGTCTTTCCAACTCTTGAATGCGTTGATACATGGTTGACCAGTTGGTGAGCATACCGCCCAACCAACGTTCGGTGACGTAAGGCATTCCACAGCGGATTGCTTCTTCTGCAATAGTTTCTTGGGCTTGGCGTTTGGTACCGACAAAAAGTACAGTGCCACCATTTGCTACAACATCACGAATGACGTTATAGGCATTGTTCGCCAACTTGACTGTTTGTTGCAAGTCAAGAATATGAATGCCATTACGCTCTGTAAAGATGTAAGGCTTCATGCGGGGGTCCCACTTGTTGGTGCGGTGACCGAAATGGACGCCGCTTTCAAGCAGGGCTTTCATAGAAATATTAGCCATGTTTCTCCATAAATTTCCGTTCTCCAACATGTCACTTCATGCGGAACGGAGTTGAGTTTAGCGGGAATTAGTCACCCGCTCAAGGACGCTTGTTGCCCGTCCTAGGCAAAATGTGCTTTTTTCAAAGCCGCTGGATTGTATGCGAGGCGGAAGGATGTGTCAAGAGGTACTTCAAGAAACATCTTCTATATCTAAGGATTTACCTTTAATATCGAGACTCTTCCAAAATGCTTCATCGCCTTCTTGTTCATGGGAAATCAATAAACCAATTATTCCTTTGATATCATCTGGAAGATTTAAAGTACTAACCATTTCAATTCCGTCAATAATAAATTTTCTGGAAACATCTGGAAGTGAAACTGACATGTCCTTTTTAACGAAACCATCTCTAACCCAACCAAGAATTACATGTCCTCGACCTATAATTGAAAATATATCTTGAACTTCAAATTTTGCTTTCATAAATTATTTCTTCCAATCCACAGATTTAATTCCCAACAAATCATCAGATTTAATCATCGTCAACAAATCAAAACGGTCTTTGCGAGAATATACTTTATACAAAGCCTCTTTTGAATTTGTGGCATTTGCTTCAAAATCCACAAGTTTTTTGACCAGTTTAATTAATTCAAGCCTTTCAACAAGACGAAAAGTTTTTGACAATTCAAAAGCGATTAAATCTGCTTTGCCATCATATAACCAACCTTTATTATTTTCTCGAACACTATGTAGTTCAATCCACAAAAATTCGTCTTGAAGTTCTTTATCTCCTCGTGACTTGCGCTTTATGCTTTTGACATCCACCTTTTTAGACTTTCCATCCCGTTCAATGATGTAATCAATATGTTCGTCTATATTTTCTTTTCCAGAAGAGGCTGTTACTTTGAAGCCATGCTTAACTGCAAGCCGCGCAAAGGTATCCTCTGCGCGGTGACCGAGCTCCAGCGAATCTTTTTTGTCAAACCGATTTCTGGAATTGTTTGTGAACATAGAGTTAATTATAGTACTTAAATACTTAGCCACAGAGGTCACAGAGAACTCTGAGAAAATCTTTTAAAAATCTCTGTGCTCTCTGTGGCTAATTTATTTTTTCACCCAACGTAATCACACCATGACTCATACTTCGCAATTTTGCCACGAATCGCATCGTGATATACATTTTGAATCTCGCGTGTGATTTTTCCAGATTTGCCATCACCAATTTTTCTGAAATCAATTTCACTTAAACCAATCACTTCTGCCGCAGTTCCACAAACGAAAACTTCATCAGCATTATAAAGTTGGTCACGCGAGACGGGCATTTCAATCACTTCATACCCTAAATCTTTTGCAATTGTATAAATAGATTGGCGTGTGATTCCTTCTAACACAGGTGCAGTGGATGGCGTGATAATTTTTCCATCACGAACCATGAATAAATTTTCACCTGTACATTCGGCGATATAACCTTGTGGGTCAAGCAAAATCGCTTCTTGAAAACCGTTACGTTCTGATTCTGTTTTTGCCAACACACTATTAACATAATTCCCTGCAATTTTTGCTTTCGTCATAGACACATTCGGATGATGACGTGTAAACGAAGAAATATTTGCTCGAATACCTTTGGCGAGGGCTTCTTCACCTAAATAATTATTCCATTCCCACACCGCAATCATAAATGAAGGCTTGCCATAATCTACATTTAGATTCCAACCACCACCATCCAAATAAATCAATGGGCGCACATAACAATCTGTAAAACCATTTGCACGTACAGTATCTTTATGTGCCTTAATCGTTTCATCCACTGTCCATGGAAATTCACGAAAACCCAACACGCGTGCCGAATCAAATAAACGTTCCACATGTTCGCGCAAACGAAAAATGGCAGGTCCTTTCGGCGTGTTATATGAACGAATGCCTTCAAACACTGCCGCACCATAATGCAATGCAGGTGTTAGAAAATGTATCGTGGCTTGTTCAAACGGCACCAACTCGCCGTTCTTCCAAATAAATTTTGATTCCATGCCCATTGCTTAGTTCTCCTCTATTCTTTTAATAATTTCATCCGCCATCTGACGGGTTGTTAACTTGCCACCAAGGTCAGCAGTTTTTGCACCTGATGAAACAACAGCATCTACTGCTTTTTCAATCACTTGCGCTTCCAACTCTAACTTCAATGAATATCTCAACATCAATGCGCACGAAAGAATCGTGCCAATCGGATTTGCGATTCCTTGACCTGCAATATCAGGTGCTGACCCATGAATCGGTTCATACAAGCCGACAGTTGATTCTGACAAACTAGCCGATGGCAACATCCCCATTGACCCTGCTAACACAGACGCTTCATCTGTGAGAATATCTCCAAACATGTTTTCAGTCACTATTACATCGAATGATGCTGGAGATGTGATTAATCTCATCGAAGCAGTATCTACCAGTGTATGCTCAAGTTGAATGTCAGGATTCTGCGTCCCGATGTTTGAAGCGATTTGTCGCCACATCCTTGAAGATTCGAGAATATTGGCTTTATCTACTGAGGTCACTTTCTTTTTTCTTCCATCTGCAAGTTTGAAAGCGAGTTCGATAATGCGTTTGATTTCATAATCAAAATATTCAAGCGTATCAACTGCTCGCTCATTTCCATTGACCATCTCACGCATTTTGGGTTGACCAAAATATAAACCGCCTGTTAATTCACGCACCACAATAATATCAACATCTTTTAATTTTTCAGGCTTCAATGGCGATGCATCAATTAAAGATGGATGAACTTTAACAGGACGAAGATTTGCAAATACGCCTAGCCCTTTGCGAAGCGCAAGCAAACCGCGTTCAGGACGATCTTTTGCATTTGGGTCATCCCATTTTGGTCCACCGACAGCACCCAGCAACACCGCATCTGAATCTTTGCTATCGGCTAAGGCTTCATCAGTTAAAGAAGTTCCATATTTATCAATCGAGCATCCACCCATCAATCGTTCTTGAAAATTGAAAGTGTGGTCATATTTATTGGCAATCACATCTAAGACTTTGGTTGCTTCGCCTACAACTTCTGGTCCGATGCCATCGCCGGGGAGTAATGTGATTTTGTAATTCAAAATGTTTTCCCTTTCATGTAGGGGCGAGGCATGCCTCGCCCCTACGAAAAATCAATGTGCTACCATTAATCCATATTCAATTGCATCAGCCAATGCACGCCAACTCGCTTCAATAATATTTGTGCTCGCACCAACCGTACTCCAGCGTGATGTTGAATTACGAGTATCAATCAACACGCGCGTAATTGCTTCGGTGCCGTGATCTGAATCCAAAATGCGAACTTTGTAATCAGACAAATGAAATTTATTAATTTGCGGATAATACGAAGCCAATGCTTTTCGCAAAGCCAAATCCAAAGCGTTGACAGGTCCATTGCCTTCAGCGGCAGTGTGAAATAACTCGCCTTGTATTTTTACTTTAACAGTTGCTTCTGCAAGTATTCCACGACCAGCACGATGTTCCACATTTACAAAAAAATCAACGAGTTCAAATGGCGGTTTGTAATTTAATTCTTGTCGTTTCAACATCATCGCTACTGATGCTTCTGCCGCTTCAAATGAAAAGCCACGCGATTCCAATTCTTTAATTTCATTCAGCACTGGCAAAACTTCTTCGCCTTCAACTTCAACACCATGTTCTTCGGCTTTGCTTAATAAATTTCCACGACCTGATAAATCCGAAACCACCACGCGCATTTTGTTACCAATTAATTCAGGTTGCACATGTTGATACGATTGCGCATTGCGTCTCATCGCGGCAACATGCACACCACCTTTATGTGCAAAAGCGGATTTACCAACAAATGGCAAATGCTCATTGGGTGTAATGTTTGCAACCTCAGCAACGAAGTGAGATAAGTCCGATAATTTATTTATATTTCCTTTGGGCAAGCATGGCGTATTCATTTTCAATTCAAGGTCTGCCATAATTGAAATTAAATTTGCATTACCACATCGTTCACCCACACCATTGATTGTGCCTTGCACTTGAATCGCACCATTGCGAATCGCGATTAATGAATTGACTACTGCACACTCAGAATCATTATGTGTATGAATCCCAAATGGATGAGAAACCGCTTCTTTTACCTGACTGATAATTGATTCTATTTCCCACGGCATGGTGCCGCCGTTTGTATCGCATAACACCACAGTCTCTGCTCCCCCACGAATGGCAGAGCGTAAAGTTTCAATGGCATAAACCGAATCTGCTTTGTAGCCGTCAAAGAAATGTTCAGCATCATAAATCACACGCTTGTTATTTGATTTCAAATATGCAACCGATTGCTCAATGATTCGCAAATTATCTTCAAGAGTGGTCAACAACACTTCTTTAACATGTAACGTCCATGTTTTGCCAAAAATTGTACAAACTGGTGTCTGTGAATTTAATAATGCTTTGATATTGGCATCATCTTCTGGTCCACCTTTAACTCGGCAAGTAGAACCAAACGCAGCAATTAAAGAATTTTTCCATTGCATATCTTTGGCGCGTTCAAAGAACTCAACATCTTTCGGGTTTGAGCCAGGCCAGCCACCTTCAATGAAGGCAACGCCTAATTCGTCGAGTTTTTGTGCAATGCGAATCTTGTCATTGCCTGAAAGTGTAAAACCTTCAGACTGTGTGCCGTCTCGCAAAGTAGTGTCGTAGATTTGGATAAGGGGTAAATCCATATTAATTATCTTGATTCAAATTCTGAGATTTCTTTTTCAAAATTCATGATGTAGCCAAGTTCATCTACACCATTAAGCAAACAAGTTTTGCTAAACGAATCGATTGGGAAGGTGAACGAACCTCCAGCGAAAGAAACTGTTTGGGTTTCCAAATCAACTGTCAGGTCGGCACGAGGCGCTTCATCATATAAATCAAAAAGCATTTTGTGAGTCGCTTCATCCACGATGATGGGAATTAATCCATTCTTCAAAGCGTTGCTACGAAAAATATCTGCAAACGAAGTTGAGATAACGGCACGAATGCCAAAAGCAGTGAGTGCCCAAGGAGCATGTTCGCGGCTGGAGCCACAACCGAAGTTGTCACCTGCTAATAAAATTTGCACACCTTGTGCTTCTGGTTTGTTGATGATGAAATCTTGTTTTGGAGATTTATCATCGTTGTAACGCCAATTATAAAAAAGTGCATCAGCCAATCCATCTTTATCTGTGACCTTTAAGAACTGTGCAGGAATGATTTGATCAGTATCAATATCATTTGTTGGTATAGAAATCATGCAAGAAGTTAGTGATGTAAATTGTGCCATGTTTATATTTCCAATTTTCGATTTAGGATTTACGAATTAAATAATTGTTCTTGGGTCTGTCACAAATCCATTGATAGCAGTTGCGGCGGCAGTGATTGGGCTCGCTAAAAATGTTCGTCCGCCTTTGCCTTGACGACCTTCAAAATTGCGATTGCTCGTTGAAACTGCATATTGACCGGGTTGTAATTGGTCACCATTCATTGCGATACACATTGAGCAACCCGCTTCACGCCATTCTGCACCGGCTTGTTTGAAGACTTTATCAAGACCTTCTTGTTCGGCTTGTTTCTTTACATCTTGTGAGCCGGGTACAACCATCACGCGTAAACCATCAGCCACTTTTCTATCTTTTAAGAATGAAGCGGCAAGACGTAAATCTGAGATGCGTGAATTGGTACATGAGCCGATAAAAACAACATCTACTTTTTGACCTAACAAAGATTGACCAGGTTGAAGTCCCATGTATGTCATTGCTTTTTCAAAGGCGGCTTTTTGTGATGCTTCGATAAATGAATCAACAGTTGGAATTCGGTCTGTGATTTTCATACCCATACCGGGATTTGTTCCATAAGTAATCATCGGTTCAAGATCTGCGGCATTGAGGGTGATCGATTTATCGTATGTTGCACCTTCATCGCTTGGTAATGATTTCCATTTTGCAACGGCTTTATCCCATTCTTCACCCTTGGGTGCAAACTCACGACCTTTCAAATATTCAAATGTTGTTTCGTCTGGAGCAATCATTCCTGCTCTCGCGCCACCTTCAATAGACATGTTACAAATCGTCATGCGTTGTTCCATAGTTAATGAACGAATCGCTTCACCCGTATATTCAAATACATGACCTGTTCCCCCACCGACTCCAATCTTAGCAATTAATGCGAGGATAATATCTTTCGCTGAAACACCTTTTGCAAGTTGACCATCTACTCGCACTTCATACGTCTTTGGCTTCTTTTGTAAAAGACATTGTGTTGCTAACACATGTTCAACTTCAGATGTTCCAATACCAAATGCTAAAGCACCAAATGCGCCATGTGTGGCAGTGTGACTATCTCCACACACAATGGTCATACCTGGTTGTGTGCGACCAAGTTCAGGTCCAATGACATGCACAATGCCACGGTGTGGACTTGTCATGCCATGCAATGTGATTCCAAATTCAGCGGCATTTTGTTCCATGATTTTGATTTGGGCAGCAGCCATCGCATCCGCGATGGGAACATCTATTGGCGTGGTTGGAATCGAATGATCCATTGTTGCCAAAGTTTTATCTGGACGGCGGACTTTTAATCCGCGAGTGCGAAGCCCTGTAAAGGCTTGTGGAGAGGTGACTTCGTGAACCAAGTGTAGGTCAATATAAAGAACCGCTGGAGCATCTTCTTGTTGACTGACAACATGGGAATCCCATATTTTTTGAAATAAAGTTTTTGCCATAGTTTCTATTCTCTAATCTCTATTCTCTAATTATCTTTAACCTAACATTACGCCGAAATCATTTTTTACTTTTTCTTCACTGCCCTCTGTTTGTGCAATGATTAATTTATTTAATGCATTGATGTATGCTTTGGCACTGGCAACAATAATATCTGTATCAGCACCATGACCACCATACACGCGCACATATTCCACTTCACTTTGCGGGTCCATAGATGTATGTCCATTTTCACTTTGAATACGAACACTCACTTCACCAAGTGCATCAATGCCTTCAGTGACAGCATGAACATTGAACTCAAGTAATTTGCAACGAACTTTCACAACGCCATCAATGGCTTTATAAGTTGCATCTACTGGACCTGTTCCGATGGCGGCTTGTGTATGAACAATACCATCTGGTCCGCGCAAACGAACCGTAGCAGTTGGCATTCCCATCGTTCCGCATGTCACTTGCATACCTGCTAACAAATACACATCGCGTGGTTTATAAAATTCATCTGCAATCAAGGCTTCTAAATCTAAATCCGTGATGACCTTTTTTCTATCAGCCAATTCTTTGAAGCGTGCAAAGGCTTTATCTAATTCAACTTCATCAAGTGAATGTCCCATCTCAGCCAAACGATTTCTTAAAGCATGTCTGCCAGAATGTTTTCCTAAAACAAGTTTTGTTTGATTCACACCCACATCTTCTGGGCGCATAATTTCATACGTGGTTTGATGTTTCAACATCCCATCTTGATGAATGCCCGCTTCATGTGCAAATGCATTCGCACCCACAATGGCTTTATTGGGTTGCACAACCATACCCGTGTAATTACTCACCAACTTACTCATACGCGAAATTTGTTTTGTATCAATACCTGTTTCCAAATTAAAAACTGGATGACGCGTCTTCAATGCCATCACAACTTCTTCTAATGAAGTATTACCAGCCCGTTCACCAATTCCATTTATGGTAACTTCAGCTTGACGTGCACCCGCCCGAATCCCTGCTAATGTATTTGCAGTTGCCATTCCTAAATCATCATGGCAATGCACTGAAACTATTATGCCTTCGTGCATACCCGGCGTATGTTTGATAATGCCATCAATCAATTTATAAAATTCATCTGGCGTTGTGTAACCAACAGTGTCAGGAATATTCAATGTAGTTGCACCAGACTTAATCGCTTCACCCAAAACAACATACAAAAATTCTGGGTCAGAACGACCTGCATCTTCTGGTGAAAACTCCACATCATCACAAAAACTTTTTGCATACGCCACCATTTCAGAAACACGTTGAACAACTTCTTCTGGGTCCATTTTCAATTTATGTTTCATATGAATTTGCGACGTTGCTAAAAACGTATGAATGCGCGGATGTTTGGCATGTTGCACGGCTTCCCATGCTTTATCAATGTCAGATTTATTTGCACGCGCCAACCCAGCGATGACAGGAACTTTCGCTTCATGCTGACTTGTAGTTGGGTTGCCCACTTCAACCGCAATTTGTCTGACGGCTTCCAAATCATCCGGTGATGCGGCTGGGAATCCTGCTTCAATAATATCTACACCCAATCTTGCCAGATTATGTGCAACTTCCAACTTTTCAGCCGAAGTCATCGTCGCCCCCGGAGATTGCTCACCATCTCGTAAGGTTGTATCAAAGATTTTTACATAATTGTTCGTCATAGAGTCTTCCTTTTCTGCAAGAGAGTAGAGAACAGAGAGCAGTTACTATTCTCTAATTATCTGTTCTCTTATTTCTTCCAATTTTCAGGACGTAATGAACGTACTGCCGCACCTGCTCGCCACATTTCAGAATCACGAATCTCAGCAAGTTCTTTATCTAATTTCTCGCGATAATCTGGTTGACTATTTGCTTCGAGAGTAATTCTGGCTTCATTACCAGTCACAACACTTTGATATAAATCTTTGAACACCGGAGCAACTGCATCACGGAATTTATTTTTCCAATCCAATGCGCCACGTTGAGCCGTAGTGGAACAATTGGCATACATCCAATCCATGCCATTTTGACCAACCAAACGAATCAAGGACTGAGTCAATTCTTCAACTGTTTCGTTGAATGCTTCAGATGGAGAATGTCCATGTTTACGAAGTTCTGTA
>JAEURG010000106.1 GCA_016789345.1 Anaerolineales bacterium
ACTGCAATCGTCGCGGCAAATAAAGCAGTGACTGCACCTACGAGTGCAACAATGTTTTGGGCATCGTGAACTAAATTGTATAAAGGAAATGAACGTGTAATTAAGTAAACGCCAGCAGTCACCATCGTGGCGGCGTGAATCAATGCAGAAACTGGAGTCGGACCTGCCATCGCGTCCGGTAGCCAAACATATAATGGAATTTGAGCAGATTTACCAGCAACGCCAACTAACATAAACAAAGTAATAGCAACAATAATTTCCGGAGGAGCATTCTTGGCGGCTTCAAAAACAGAATCAAATTGGAAACTACTTCCTAAATGCCAGAACATCAAAAAGCCTGCGATTAAGAAACCAAAGTCACCAATGCGGTTAACGATGAACGCTTTTTTGGCGGCATCTGAATTTGCCCATGAAGGTCGAGCGAGTGTATCCATCTCAAACCAAAAGCCGATAAGTAGGAATGAACACAAACCCACACCTTCCCAGCCGACGAATAACATTAAGTATGAGTCGCCGGAGACAAGAATCATCATCGAAGCAATGAACAGGTTGAGGTAAATAAAGAAGCGATTAAATCTGCCTTCTTCATGTTTGAAGCGCACATCTTCGTGCATATATCCGATGGCGTAGATATGAATCAAAGTTCCAACACCAGAGACAACTAACATCATCGTGGCAGATAATGAATCAATGCGGAATGTCCAATCGAGTGCGAGGTTGCCGATGTGAATCCATTCTGCAAGTTGCCAGCGCATCACTTCGCCATGATTAATGGAAACGGAATACGCCAACAAAACGGAGACGATAAATGTTGCGCCTGCCGCAATACTTGCGACTGCACCAACTTGATTCTCGCTCATGCGTTTGCCGAAGATGGTGTTAATCAGCAAGCCAATGACTGGGAAAAACACCAGCATTGGCGTAAGAAAATAAAAACCTGTTTGTACTGTTTCGCTTAAGTGCATGACTCAGGTTTAACCTTTCAAAGAATTCATTTCATCAATATTGATGTTCTTCTTGGCTTTGAAGATTTCTACAATTAATGCCAAACCAACTGCAACTTCCGCGGCGGCAACAGCAATGACGAAGAACACAAAAATTTGCCCGGTGAATGATTCGTACACGCTAGAAAATGCAACAAACGCTAAGTTTGCGGCATTGAGCATCAACTCAATAGACATGAAAATAATCAACGGGTTGCGGCATGACAAAACGCCCAACGCACCAATAATAAATAAAATTGCAGATAAGGCAACGTAATAATCTACTGTAACCATGATTCCTAACCTGCCTTCTCTCGTTTATTCAACACAATCGCACCGACCATTGCTACAAGCAAAAGAACAGATGTGACTTCAAATGGAAGCAAGAATTTATTAAACAATTCCATTGCCATAGCTTGTAAATTTTCGATTGTGTTCACTGAAGCATCTGGTGAAATGATTGAGGCATCTGAACGAGCGCGAGCAAACACTAAATAAATTGATTCAACTGCAAGAATTGTTGAGAGCAAAATTGCTAAGGGTCTCTGCCACGGAAGCACTTCGGATGGTGCTAGATTCTCCGCGCCTAAGAGCATGATGACGAAGAGGAACAACACCATAATCGCACCAGCATAAACTGTGATTTGTGCCATTGCGATAAATGGTGCGCCAAGTAAAAGATAGAATACAGCCACAACCACAAAGTTCAATACAAGAAACAATGCCGAGTACACAGCATTGCGACTAAACAACATGCCCAATGCAGAAGCAATGGCAACGAGAGATAAAACGAGGAAAACGATTAAGTCAGTCATATTGCTATATTAATCTCGTGGATCTTCCATTTGTGGAACGGAACGAGTGAATACTTTCGGTTCCACTTTTTGCGGGGTTAACATATCTTCGCCTTTGACAGGCAGAAGTAACATATCTTTTGTATAAATGGCTTGTTTGCGGTCAGTAAAAGATAATTCATAATTGTCACCTAATGTAATTGCTTCGGTGGGACAAGCATCTTCACAAAAGCCACAATAGATACAGCGTAGCATATTGATTTCGTAAGTAGAAGCATATCTCTCACCAGGAGAGAAGCGTTTTTCATCTGTGTTTTCAGAAGATTCAACAAAGATAGCATCCGCAGGACAAGCGGCGGCACACAGTGAACATCCAATACATTTTTCGAGACCATTATCATAACGATTTAAAACATGGCGACCACGAAAACGCGGGCGGACTTCACGCTTCTGTTCTGGATATTGATAGGTGACTGTCTTTTCAAAAAGGAATGAACGTAAAACTTCGCCCAATCCTTTTGACAGTTCAATGATAGGTTCAAACACGCGCATTGACTTTTCTCCTCGTTAAGTCGCGGTAAATTACAGCAGTTGCTATCAAAAAGCAAATGATAGAAAGAACTGGAATGCTCCAATAATAAAGCGGATTGTATAAGTCTGC
>JAEURG010000108.1 GCA_016789345.1 Anaerolineales bacterium
TATGCAAACGGTCAAAATGGTAGTCACAGGTCCATTCAGTGCTGGCAAGACGCAGTTTATTCAGTCTGTCAGTGAAATTGATGTTGTCGCCACAGAGCGTAAGATTTCTTCTGCGGAAGAAAAGAGCGTTAAGTCTGCTACGACTGTAGCAATGGATTTCGGTCGCATTACAGTAGATGATGAATTGGTTTTATATTTATTTGGTACGCCCGGTCAAAAACGTTTTGACTTTATGTGGGAGATTCTTTCAGAAGGTATGTTAGGCTTTATTGTTTTGGTAGATAGCACCCGCCCAGAGACGTTCCGTGAAGCACGTTCTATTCTTGAAACATTCCGCGCGTATGCACCTACTCCGTTTGTAGTCGCCGCCAATAAACAAGATATGGAAGACGCTTGGGAATTGGAAGATATGCGTCATGCCTTGCGTTTGGATAAAAGCACAAAAATGTTACCTTGCATCGCCACAGATAAAAACACTGTCAAAAATGTGTTAATTGAATTCTTAACCGGCGTACTCGAAAACATGGACTCTAATAAGTAAGGGGCTGGTTGATTTGTCGCTGTGTCATCAATTACTACTGACCAAGGAATAGTTCATTACGAAGTCTACGGGCGAGGTCGTCCCGTTATTTTGTTGCATGGCTGGCTAGGCTCATGGGGGTTATGGCAAGAGACAATGGGTTATCTCGGTGGTTTTTATCGTACCTATGCAATGGATTTTTGGGGATTTGGTGAATCCGGTAAAAAACGCGAGACCTATGCCGTTTCAGATTTTGTAAGTTTAGTTAATCAATTCATGGAACAGTTAGGCATTGTCCATGCGCCGTTGGTGGGGCATAGCATGGGCGGAACAGTGAGTTTGTCTGTTGCAATTCAATATCCCGAACGTGTTAGTAAAGTTGTAGTAGTAGGTTCGCCGATGGTGGGTTCATCACTTGCACCGTTATTAAAACTTGCAGGGCTTCGCCCAATTGCATTCATGTTATTCAACATGATGACTCCGTTTCGTTTGTTTATGAAATATTATGCCCGCATTATTTGTAGTGACCCGCGTTTCCCTGCCATGATGGATAGAGATTTATCCCGCACCACAGTCGAATCATTCTTGCTTTCTATTGCATCATTACGGCGCACAGATTTAACTCCAATGTTGCCAATGATTAAAGTACCAGCAATGGGTATCTATGGTGATAAAGATTTAATCGTTCACCCCATGCAATGGCAACCGATGCAAAAAGGGATTCCGAACGTAACGATTGAGCGTTTTCCAACGGCTGGGCATTTTCCGATGTTGGAAATGCCGAATGAATTTAGTCAAACACTAAAAAAATTCCTCGACGAAGATTTTTCAAAACCCAATGAGCAATGATTCTTTCTTTTACCCTCAAAAGATGGGTAAGACGATGCTTTTGGGGTTAGAAGAAGTAATAGGAAAAAGCGGTGTCGCTTCGATTCTTGATTTGGGCGGGCTTGCTGACCTGAGTCAAAATCTTCCGCCTGCCACAGCAGATAAAACGTTTGGGTTTGAGGCGGTTAGTCAAATTCATCAAGCGTTAGAGCAGCAATTTGGTCCACGTGGCGGAAGAGGTTTGGCGTTGCGTGCTGGGCGGGCATGTTTCAAATATGGATTAAAAGAATACGGCTCGTTGATGGGGATTACTGAAATGGCGTTTCGTTTGCTTCCGCTTCAGACGAAGTTGCGAGTGGGTGCCAAATCTTTTGCAGACCTCTTCAACAAACATACCGACCAAAAAGTGCGCCTCGAAGAAACTGAGGAAAAAATATTTTGGCACATTGAACGATGCCCCTTATGTTGGGCTAGAACTGCCGATGAGCCGATTTGTCACTTAGCGGTGGGGTTATTGCAAGAAGCCTTGTATTGGGTAAGCGGAGGCAAGGTATTTAATGTAGAAGAAACCGCTTGTACTGCGCAAGGCGCTCCCGCTTGTACGATTGAGATAGATAAAACGCCTCTTTCTTGACCTATCGTTTTTGTTTTTTGAATAAGCACGTCTTTGATTTATAATCCCTCTATATGCTTAAAGCGATTCTGAACGCAAATACTCAAATTATGCCTTTTTGTGAACTTGCGCGTGACTTGCGGATTCAAAATAAGCCGCTTTGGTTACATCAGCGTAATTTGTTGGCTCCCTATACCACACGCGAAATCGAACTAAAAAAGGGCGAA
>JAEURG010000112.1 GCA_016789345.1 Anaerolineales bacterium
CCCGCTAAATTTTAGGAGAAATAATAGTATGAACAATCTTTTAGATATTGCTTTAATTATAACCTCGCTGGGTTTAATCATTAGCGTCATTTTGCAGAGCAAAGGCGCAGGCTTAGGTGGTTTGACCGGCGCTGACACTGGTGGTGTTTTTACTGCCCGCCGTGGCATTGAACGCGTCCTCTTTTGGGTGACGATTGTGTTGAGCGTGGTGTTTTTTGCTCTCGTCATCACCATCATTCTGATTGGGCGATAAGTTTATTCAATTGAAATGCCTGCTGTGCCGTTGTGATGTAAACACAGGCGTGGCAGGTTTTTCTTTTTCAAAAAAATGAAACGATTACGCTGGCAGATTTTGGTCGTTGCCGCCACATTGGTGGTTGTGGCGTTGTTATTGTTAAGTCAACAACCTATCACGGTCATCACACTTCCCGCGGCGGCACCAGGTGGAATTTATACCGAAGCGTTGATTGGCTCGATGGGCAGATTAAATCCAATGTTAGATTGGAACAATTCTGTTGACCGAGATATTAATCGCTTGCTTTTCAGCAGTTTGGTGAAATTTGATTCGCGTGGCTTGCCTCAGCCTGACCTTGCCGATTCATGGGGTGTTTCGGCAGATGGCACGCAATATAATTTTTCTATTCGTCAAAACGCACTTTGGCATGATGGTACGCCTGTCACCAGTGATGATGTAATTTTTACGATTGAATTAATCAAAAGCAGTGCGTCTTTATTTCCACAAGATATAAAAGATTTATGGTCGCAAGTGGAATTGGTTCGACTTAATGAAAAAACGCTTCAAATTCGACTTCCCGAGCCGTTTGCCCCATTTTTAGATTATGCCACTTTCGGCGTATTGCCTAAACATATTTTGGAATCAGTTCCAGTTGACCAGCTCGCTAGTGCTGAGTTCAACTTAAACCCAATCGGTTCTGGACCGTATCGTTTTGACCGTTTGCTCACCAGCGGCGGACAAATTACAGGTGTGGTGTTGGTGGCAAATCAGAACTATTACATTGCCCCGCCGTTTGTAGAACAAGTGGTGTTTCGTTTTTATCCCAACGCAGTCACTGCTTTTGATGCGTATCAACGCGGTGAAGTGTTAGGCATTAGTCAGTTGACCAATGATGTTTTACAGTCTGCATTAGAAGAATCATCGCTTTCGGTTTATTCTAGCCGTTTACCACAAATGGGCATTGTGTTTCTAAACTTGAATAACCCCAGCGTTTCATTCTTACAAAATGAAAAAGTCCGCAGAGCATTGTTGCTCGGCACGAATCGCAATGTGATTGTTTCGCACATTTTGCGAGGTCAAGCGATTATTGCTGATAGCCCCATTTTGCCAAACTCGTGGGCATATTATGAAGAAATTGAAAAATTTCCGTATGACCCTGAATCTGCGATTCAAATTTTGAAAGACGAAGGTTATATCTTTTCAGCAGGCAGTGATGTGCGTTCAAAAGATGGTCAGCAATTGGTATTTACATTAGTTCACCCTGATGATGAAATTCACACCCGTATCGCCCAATCCATTCAAAACGATTGGACATTACTTGGGGTGCGAGTTAACTTACAACCTGTGACTTATGATTCGTTAGTAAATGACTTTTTGACTCCAAGAAGTTATGAAGCCGCGCTAGCAGATATCAACACAACTAGAACGCCAGACCCAGACCCATATTTATTCTGGCATCAGTCCGAAGCCACTGGCGGGCAAAATTATTCTCAATGGGATAACCGCACTGCCAGCGAATTTTTAGAGACAGCCCGCACCTCAGCAGATTTTGAAGACCGTGCGCGCCTCTATCGTAACTTTCAAGTTGTTTTTGCTAAAGAGATGCCTTCTCTGCCTTTATATTTTCCTGTCTACTCTTATGGCGTAGATGTGCAAGTACAAGGTGTGCAAATCCCGCCTTTATATGATGTCAGTGACCGTTTAGCACTGATAAATCAATGGTATTTGGTCACACGCCGTGCATTAGAAGAAGCAACTACAATTCCAGAAACAGCACAACCATAAAATTCAAATCCCATAGGGATGATATGATTGTAGAACATAGCTCCTTCGGAGTTATTATATAAATACAAGGAGACTCATCATGTCTGATGTAAACAAAGCCATAGATTATGTTCGTGCAAATCAAGAAAAGTTTTTGAATGAACTAAAAGAATTTTCTGCTATTCCTTCTATCTCCACATTAGATGAAAACAAACCCGATATGCAACGCGCGGCAGAGTGGGTTGCTAATCAATTGAAATCATTAGGTATGAACAATGTGCAAATCATGCCAACGGCTGGACATCCCGTTGTGTATGGAGAATGGATGGGTGCTGGAAAAAATGCTCCCACAATTATGATTTATGGCCATTATGATGTACAACCTGTTGACCCAATTGAATTGTGGACATCTGACCCGTTCAATGCAGTAGTGCGCGGAGATTATCTTTTCGGGCGTGGCACTTCGGACATGAAAGGTCAGGTAGTAGCATCGCTCAAAGCGGTAGAAGCAATTGTCCGCACAGGCGAAGCGAAAGTCAATTTCAAATGGTTAATCGAAGGTGAAGAAGAAATCGGCTCGATGAATCTCGGTGAGTTCATCAAAAATAATAAAGAATTATTGGCTTGTGATTTGTGTTTGAATCCTGATGCTGGTTTGATTGCTCCAGATAAACCGACGATTACAACTGGTTTGCGTGGACTTGCTTATTTTGAATTAAAAGTTTTTGGACCTAGCAAAGATTTACATTCTGGTTTGTTTGGTGGCACAGTGCATAACCCAGCCCAAGCATTGACAGAATTAATTGCAGGCATGCACGATAAAAACGGAAAAATTACTTTGCCCGGCTTTTATGACAAAGTTCGCAAACTCAGCAAAAAAGAACGTGAAGATTTCAAGCGTTTGCCAACCAAAGATAAAGAATTAATTGCAATGACCGGCGTGCCCGCCTTGTGGGGCGAACCACAATTTATTCCAGCAGAACGTGTGGGCGCAAGACCAACATTGGAAGTAAATGGTTTGCTTTCAGGGTTTACAGGTCAAGGCGCGAAGACAGTGTTAC
>JAEURG010000128.1 GCA_016789345.1 Anaerolineales bacterium
GAATATGCATTAATCCTCGTTTTAGTTGCCATTGTCGTTATTGCGGCTTTGATGGTTCTCGGACCAATCATCGGTAACGTCTTCAGCAAGATTAACTCCAGCCTCGGAACTGTATAGTTCCTACCTGATAGTAGTAATAAAAGCCTCGTCGTGAGACGGGGCTTTTACTTTTGATACACCCAAATCAAACTCTCCCTATCAAATACAACCGCTTGCAAATGGGGCAGTTCAAAGGCAACCGTAACTACCCTTCCGCCTGCCTTTAACTCATTTTGCAATTTTTTCTCCAACCGTTCTGCAAATTCAGATGTGAGATACGCAAAGATGACATCTGCCTGACTTAAATCTGATTTGAAAAAATCTCCCGCTTCAATTCTGACCTTTGACCTGATTCTGCTTCGGAGGCAGTTTACCCAACTGACAGCGCACTGCACAGGACCAACCTCAATCCCCACAGCATTCGCGCCAAATTCTTTTGCCGCAATGATTAAGACTCCCCCATGCCCGCAACCTAAATCATAAAGCGTTTCATCTGGTTGAAGATTTGCTAACTTCAATGCCTTGCGGATTCTATCTGGATGAGTAGAAATCGGTGGCAAGCCATACCATGCAGGCACAAGCACATACAACAAGGCAATTATCAAAATTAGACTAGCAAAAATGATTAAGAAGATTTGCATTAACTTCCTTTTTGCATTCTCCACAAGGCTAACAAGCCTAAAATATTAAATCCAACCGCAATTAAAGTTACTAATAAAAATCCAAACTGCTGATAAATAAATGCCGCCAAAAACGCGCCAATTGCCCGCCCAATGGCGTGACCAGTCACATTTAATGAAAGCATTGTAGCACGCGCAGATGGGACAAGTTCTGTCATCAATGGAATATGACTGACCATCACATATTCAAATGTAATGTAAAACAAAAATAACCCAACCAATGCACCTGTTTGAGTTTGCCCAAGGATGGGGAGAAGAATCAAAGCAATGGCATTCGTCACCAAGCCTAAAGTAAGTGCGAGCGGTTTTCCTAATCTATCAGTTGTCAGGGCAACTAATCCCTCTCCACTTAATTCAGAAATCCCAATTACTGCTGATGCACCTGCTAACGCAATGATTTTTAATCCAAACGAATCTTCGAGCCACACACCAAAAATCACATTGACCAATTCATTAGCGGCACTGGCAAATAATGCAATTGAAATTCCTATGATTGCGGTTTTAGATGAAAACACTGCCCGAAAGCCTTCACGCGAATTCATCACAGGTTCGTGATGAGCATCTTCTTTTGGGACAACTTTCCATACAATAAAAAACGCCAAAAGCCCCAGCAAAGTAAAAAGTGGAAATGGTGCCGACCAGCCATAACGGTCTATTAAAAAGCCGACCAGTGGAATTCCAAAAATAAAAGCAAATGACCATGCCACTTCAGTGACTGCTAAAGCAGTGCCACGTTTATGATACGGAATGCGGTCACCAAAATAAGCTTGCATGGATGGGTCAAAAATAAATTTGCCGACCATTGCAAGCATGAGGGCAATTGCTAATGTCCAAAACGATGGATAAATTGCAACAATGCCCATGCCAAAAACAAAAATAGAAACTCCCATCAACATGCCAAATTTTCTGCCACGCCTGTCTGCAATTGGAGCAAAGAATGGACTCAATGCACCCACCAATGAGCGGGCAGTCATCAGCAATGAAAAAGTTTGTAGTTCTACACCAACGCCACGCGCAAAAACAGATAAAAATGGATATACCATTCTGTGAGCAGAATTAAGAATGGTTCTTAAAAGCATGAAAATGATTAATTGAATTCGCATTGATTTTATTTTCCAATATGTGAGATGAGGCTGAATTGTAACCTTCTCTTTATTTTATTGCATGAATACTTGACAATTGTTGTATGTGTAAAATACACTCAATTGATGCCACACGAACCTACACCTATACAAGAATGGCACGCGCTGACGAGTGAACAAGTTCTTCAACATTTGCAAGTGTATGATGAAGGACTAACCACCGTAGAAGCCGAAAAAAGATTAAAGCATTATGGGCTGAATCAATTGCGTGAAGCGCCACGACCTGGTTTTTTAACTTTGATGTGGCGGCAGTTAAGCAGTTTTGTTGTTATTCTTTTAATTATCGCTTCTATCATTTCAGCATTGCTAGGGGATTATGTGGAAGCCATAGCCATTATGTTGATTGTCGTTTTGAATGCGGCGTTAGGGATTGTGCAAGAACAACGCGCCGAGCAAGCCTTAGCCGCATTAAAAAAACTCGCTGCACCAGATGCGCAAGTGATTCGCGATGGCGTGCGAAAATCTGTGCCTTCTTATAACTTAGTGCCAGGCGATATTGTATTTTTAGAAGCGGGGAATTTTATTCCAGCCGATTTACGTTTGTTAGAAGCAATCAACTTACAAGTAGAAGAAGCCTCATTAACTGGTGAATCATTGCCTGTGCAAAAAAATGCCGCCACTGTTTTAGATAAACAGGTTCCGCTTGGTGATAGAAAAAATACAGCATTCATGGGAACAGTCGTCACCTATGGGCGCGGACGTGGTGTAGTTACCGACACAGGCATGTTGACTCAACTCGGTCTCATTGCCACCATGCTTCAAAATGTTGAAACCGAAGAAACGCCATTACAAAAAAGATTGAATCAACTTGGCAAATCATTAAGTATTCTCGCTTTAATTTTAGTAGCAGTTGTGTTTGTGGCGGCTTTAATCAACAACACAAATATTGACGAACTGTTTGTTAATCCACTGCAATATTTTGAAAACTTTGCCGAAGAAATTACAGAAGTTTTTATTATTGCCATTAGTTTGGCAATTGCCGCCGTGCCAGAAGGACTGCCTGCCGTTGTAACGATTTCACTCGCACTCGGTATGCGCGAAATGATTCAACGCCATGCACTCATTCGCAAACTTGCTTCGGTAGAAACGCTTGGCTCTGCAACTGTGATTTGTTCTGATAAAACTGGCACATTGACTCAAAATGAGATGACAGTCACGCGCCTCTGGGCTGACGGGCAATTTGTTCATGTAACTGGAACAGGGTACTCGCCTTTTGGCGAATTTCAAATTGACGATAAAAAAATCAATGTTGAAGATTATCCAACTATTCCTTCAACCCTTTGGCTTGGATTATTAAATAATGATTCGCTCATTGAAACGACTGGCGTACATGAATCATCCAAAACGTATCGCATTGTGGGTGACCCAACCGAAGGTTCATTGTTAGTCGCCGCGGCAAAAGCGGGTGCAGTTCATCTTGATATTAAAGAAGCCTATCCACGTGAAAATGAAATCCCGTTTGATTCAGAACGCAAGCGCATGGTCACAATCCATCACGTCAGCGATACGAATGCCAATGAGTTATCTCCATTTCACGCGCATGGTGAACAACATCAGGGCTTTGATTTAGTAGCTGTCAAAGGTGCGCCAGACGTTGTGCTGAATCTTTGCACAAGATATCTGAATCAGAACGGCGAACCTGTCCAATTAAGTCCAGAAGCGAAAAATAAAATTTTGCAAGCGAATGATGATATGGCGCATCAAGCATTGCGGGTACTCGGTTTTGCTTATCAAGTTGTAGAAGATGTACCTGATAATCCTGAAGACATCAAAACCGAAGAAGTGGAAAAAGATTTAATTTTTGTCGGCTTGGTCGGCATGATAGACCCGCCGCGTGAAGAAGTAAAACCTGCTTTAGAAAAAGCGCGTCAAGCGGGTATTCGCACCGTCATGATAACGGGAGATTATCCGAACACTGCTAAAGCGATTGCCGAAGCGATTGGCTTGTTGCAACCCAATAGAAAAGTAATGACTGGCGCGCAATTAGATGAAGCAAAAGATGAAGAACTTGTTAACGCGATTAAAGATACCGATGTGTTTGCGCGTGTTTCGCCAGAACATAAAATGCGGATTGTAAACGCTTTGCAAGCCAACAATGAAGTTGTAGCAATGACTGGTGATGGCGTGAATGATGCGCCCGCCATCAAACGCGCCGATATTGGCATTGCAATGGGAATCACTGGCACAGACGTTGCCAAACAAACTGCTGATATGGTTTTGACGGATGATAATTACGTTAGCATTGTTGCGGCAGTGGAGCAAGGCAGAATCATTTATAGCAACATTCGCAAATTTGTTTTCTTTTTGCTTTCATCTAACATTGCTGAAATTATGATTATCTTTTTAGCAATTGTGGCTGGCTTGCCCGCGCCATTAACTGCCATTCAAATTTTATGGCTCAACCTCGTCACTGATGGTGCACCTGCACTTGCACTCGCAATGGAAAAAGGCGACCCCGATATTATGAGTCGCAAGCCACGTGCAAAAAATGAACCGATTGTTAATCATTCGATGGGCATTGGCATGATTGTGCAAACGTTTGCACAAACGGGTGCAGTATTAACTGCTTTTATTATCGGCTTGAGTTGGCATCTGGAAGCGGGAGCAAGTATCCCCGCAGGAACGAGTGTTTTATCTTATGTTTTGAACCATGATTGGCGTGGCGTGGATGTTCAAACTGCCGAGACGATGGCATTTGCGACACTATCTCTCGCGGAATTATTCCGCGCTTATACCGTTCGTTCAGAACGCGCCTCTCTCTTGCGGATTGGTGTTTTCTCCAACCGAACCATGCAATACGCTTTTGGCTTTTCGCTGACTTTGTTAGTGCTGGTTTGTTCTGTGCCGTTTTTACAACCGATATTCAACACACATTTTCTAACTCTGACAGAATGGGGCTTGGTGATTGGTTTGGCATTAATCCCCGCTATTGCCGAAGAAATCACAAAATTCTTTTTGCGTAAAACTAATATATAAATGACTCACGAAAGAGACCGTAAAAGCCTGCTGGCAATTCAAATTGGGCTAGGCGTAAATATTCTGTTAGCAGTGTTTAAGACCACTTTTGGGGTTTTAGGTCATAGCCCCGCTTTGTTGGCGGAAGGCATTAATTCTACGTCTGATGTGGTGTATTACATTGCCGCTAGCATGTTTGTACGTATGGCAAATCAACCTGCCGACCATGAACATCCGTATGGGCATCGTCAGTTTGAAAGCATCGGTTCTTTGGTGATTGGTTCTTTTGTCATCACCACCGCTTTAGCCGTTTTTTGGGATTCGATAGATAAAATTTGGGATTTTCTAACAGGTATTGAAACATCACAAGGCGCATTACCTATCGCGTTGTGGGTGGCATTGGCTACTGTTTTTATAAAAATAATCCTCAGCACTTATACGCGCAAACTAGGACGCGAAACGCATAACCCGATTGTGCGCGCCTTGGCACATGACCATCGCAACGATTTATTTTCCGCCAGTGCCGCTACGATTGGCATTTTTCTTGGTCAGCGCGGGTTGCCATGGGTGGACCCACTTGCAGGGGCGTTGGTCGCTTTATTGATTTTACGAACAGGCATCTTTATTCTGCGCGAATCTTCAATAGATTTAATGGCGGCTGTGCCAAATGTTGAATTAGCGGAAGAAATTGTAAACTTGCTCAAACAAGTTCATGGCGTAAAGCAATTGGAAGAACTGCAAGCGCATCGTTTCGGACCTCATATTATTGTTGCGCTTACCATTGGCATTGACGGCAACCTGACCGTCAGCGAAGGGGATGCAATTGCCAGCCATGTAGAAAAGACTTTAATGGAGTCTATTTCAAATATTCGTAGAGTGCATGTGCATTATCATCCCGCTCAACCAGAACATGCAAATATGACAGTGGAAGAAATTTTAGGAAAACGCCCTAAGTAATCTATTTTTTATCCAAAAACGAGTGCATGTTTTTTAGAATCTTTTTCCATTCACTTTCAGCATTGACTTTTCTTTTAATGTCATTTGCTCGCTGTTTCATTGCATTGATGACTCGTTCATCTTCACCGGCATCTAACCAAAAGCCATGATTATTTTCGGTGCAAGCATCTAACTTCAAATCATACAACCGATATTGAAATTCATCTAAGGGCTTTCCGCAATGTGGACAAGGAAATTTTGTTTTGGTTTGATAGTGGATTAATGAACCTTTGCGTTCATCTATATTGAAAACCACATCTTCGAGTTTATCTAATTCATCAAAATCTAACCACATGCCTCGACAATTCGGGCAAGTGTCTATTTCCATCATGCCTTTATAAAATTTTTTTACTAATTCAGAATTACATTTTGGGCAATTCATCTTCCATGTCATTGCGAGGACAATGTTTCTTCGTCCGAAGCAATCTCCTGATTCATTACATGACTCACTAAATCTTCAACCAAAATATCATTTGGTTTCAAATCCATCCAAAGTAAAAATTCTACATTACCTTTTGGTCCCAGCAAAGATGATTTTACCAAGCCTTTTAATCCAAAACCTTCACTCTGCGCAAAAGATAACACATCTTTCAAAACTTGTTTATGGATTTCTGGATTGCGAATCACGCCATCGCCTTTAGAAACGTCTCTTCTCCCTGCCTCAAATTGGGGTTTGATTAAGGCAACAATGTTTCCCTCTACTTTCCACTTCTTAATAACAGGCAACAAAACTTTCAAAGAAATAAATGAAGCATCCACTGTTACAAAATCAATCGGCTCAGGTAACGATTCTACAAAACGGGCATTCGTCTCTTCCATCACTACAACACGCGAATCATTTCTCAATTTCCAATGCAAAATGCCTTTGCCTACATCAATAGCATAGACTTTTTTTGCACCATGTTGAAGTAAACAATCCGTAAACCCGCCAGTGGAAGAGCCGACATCTACACAAACAAAATCTTTGACATCAATTGCAAATGCAGTTAATGCGCCTTCTAATTTTTCACCACCACGCGAAACGTAACGTGGACCCATATCAACTGTCAGCAAAGAATCAGGTTGAATAGCAGTAGCAGGCTTGAGCACGACCTGATGCGCGACACGCACTTGTCCCGCCATAATCAAGGCTTGGGCTTTCGCGCGCGAGTCGGCTAATCCTTTTTCCACCAACAAAACATCCAAACGAACTTTGGGCATAAAAATATTGTATCAGGTAAAATATCTACATGCTTTCTGCTTTAATCAAAACCATGCGTCCGCGCCAATGGACGAAAAATATCTTTATTTTCGCCGCACTTGTTTTTGACAAACAACTGTTTGTCATCGAATCGTTTTCACGAACGTTGGCGGGCTTTGCTTTATTTTGCTTAATCTCTTCATGTGTTTACATCTTAAATGACATTGTAGATGTTGAAGCCGACCGCAAACACCCTGAAAAGAAAAAGCGACCGATTCCTTCTGGCAAATTGCCGATTAATTTTGCATGGACTTCTCTGATTGTGCTTGTCATTGGCGTTAGCATTGCTTCTTATTTTCTTGACCTTGAATTTATGGCAGTGGTGCTTGGCTATTTTATTTTGAACGTGGCATATTCTCTTTGGCTAAAACACATTCCTATTCTTGATGTATTGATTATTGCGGCAGGTTTTGTATTGCGTGTTCACGCAGGCGTAACATTGATTCAAGTAGAAAGATTTTCTCCGTGGTTATATGTGCTAATGACTTTGCTTTCATTATTTCTTGGTTTTGGTAAACGCCGCGCCGAACTTGCGTTGCTGGCACATGGTGCAGGCTCGCATAGAAAAGTGCTAGATGGTTATACACTTCCATTACTTGACCAATACATTATGATTGTTTCAGGCACAACCATTGTTGCGTATTCGCTTTATACATTTTCCGCGCCGAACCTTCCAGAAAATCATAGCATGATGTTAACCATTCCATTTGTGGTGTATTCTATTTTTCGTTATCTTTATCTCATTCAAGTTGAACACGCAGGCGGCACACCTGAAGAAGTTTTGTTATCAGACCGCCCGTTTCAAGCCTCGATGATTCTTTGGGGCATAGCAGTCCTCGCTGTTTTTTATCTATCGTGAAATCATCCGCACCCGGCAAAATAATTTTATTTGGTGAACATGCTGTTGTTTACAATCGCCCTGCGCTTGCTGTTCCCGTTAATCAAGTACAAGTGGATGTTGAGATTTTAGATTCAGATTCCGCTGGCGTTTGGATTCATGCCCCCATCATTGACTTGCACGCCGAATTATCCACGCTTCAACCTGACCACGCAATTGGTTCTGTTATTCTGAAAGTTTTATCTTTGCTTGATACATCCCCTTCTTCAACAAACATACAAATTAATATATCATCTACTATTCCAGTAGCATCTGGGCTTGGCTCCGGCGCCGCAGTATCCGTTGCATTGATTCGCGCTCTTTCCTCTTTCTTCTCTAATCCTTTAACCGATAATCAAATTAATGAACTTGTCTTTGAAATCGAAAAACTTCATCACGGCACGCCTTCTGGAATTGACAATACCGTCATTACTTTTAATAAACCTGTTTACTTTATTAAAGGTCAACCCATAGAAACATTTACAGTTGGTAAGCCTTTTACAATCGTGATTGCTGATACAGGCATTCCCGCACCCACAAAAGAATCAGTGGGTGATGTGAGAAGGTTATGGCTCAAAGATAATAACAAATTTGAAAATATTTTTAACGAGATTGCACAAATTTCTTTAATTGCTCGCCGTTCGATAGAAAGCGGCAAACCTGAATTGCTCGGTGACTTAATGGACCATAATCACAGTTTGTTACAACAATTGACTGTCTCTTCACCAGAATTAGATAAACTTGTTTTATCTGCGCGTGATGCTGGCGCACTTGGAGCCAAACTCAGCGGCGGCGGCAGAGGCGGAAATATGATTGCGCTGGTGAATCAAGCTGAGGCGAGTCAAGTGGCGGAGTCTTTAATCAAAGCAGGTGCGAAGAATACAATCATTACAGAGATTAAATAGTTCTTATTGTTTCGTAGGAAAATCGTTAATCAAGCGTGGGCTAAATTTAATTTTGGTGTTGTAGGATGCGGGTAAAGGAGATTGACATGAAACATAAAAATTTCGTCATACAAATTTCAGTTCTTCTGCTTTTGGTTGTTGCGAGTATTGGTGGATATTCGCTGGGAAAATCTGCGCCACAAGTTGATAATTCTTATCAGAATTATCTTCCACCATTAATTGAACTTGACTTGCCGCCTCAAACCGTGAACGGAATCACAGCTGATTTGGAATCGTATTATGCCGATGGTTTGCGTTTGGTGTTTGTTGTTAGACTTACAGGAGAAAACAACTCATATTATTGGGACAGTGTTTCTCTAACAGATAATCTTAATCAATTTGTGAATGCGAGTTATGGGCTGGGCCCTGTAGGAAATAGCCTGTCTTTATTCTCTATTGATATGGCATTTGAAACACCTTTGCAAGTTGAGCAATTCAAAGGTGTTTTATCTTTCAGTGTAGTGCCTATGATGCCAGAGTTTGAAATTTCAGGTTTATCAAGTTTTGAATTTGATATTGACCTTCCCATAAAATCAGCGTTGATATTAAATCCGAATCAAAAGATTGCGGTAAACGGCGTAGAAATGTTACTTGAAAAATTGTTGATTTCTCCCGCTTATACGAAAGTTTATTTGTGCTATAACAAACCTACGAATGCTGATTGGGGAATAGGAGGAGATGTTGAATTAACTGTTGATTCACAAAAAGGTTATTTATCTACTTATAGCCTTCTTTATGATACTGATAATGGGGATGTAGGCAAAAATATTGAGCCTGATTGGTCTCCGCCCATTGAAGAAGGTAGATGTATAAAATTAGGATTTCCAATCGGAAATGAAAGTCCACAATCTATTACCTTAAGAATACCAACACTTAATCAATCTATGCCCGAAGCAATTCCAGAAGATGAACTTGCCGTTGCACGCGAAAAACTTTTACAACAAGGCATTGACATGGACTGGCAAGTCTTTGATTATGGAAATGGTGGAGGCGGTTCTGGTCCTGTTTATAACAAACTTCCCGCTGGTATGACTGAAGAAAAAGCCTATCAAAAATTTATTGAAGCACTAGGCTATATACATCACGGGCCATGGGAATTTACAATTAATCCATAAAACAAAAATCTCCTAGAACTTAGTTCTAGGAGATTTTTTTACTGATACTGTTCTCTATTCACTATTCTCTACAACTCTTTCGCTCGTCTATCAATCCTATCTTTTGCTCTGGCGATAAAATCTCCCAGCGAGATATTATTTTCTTGTGAGCCATCTCTCACGCGCAATGACACTTGTTCGGCTTGCATTTCATTATCGCCAACCACAATCATATACGGTACTTTCATCAATTGTGCCTGACGAATTTTTGCATTCATGCGTTGAGATGACAAATCAGCATGAGCGCGGATGCCTTGCTCACGAAGTTGCTTTGATATTTTTTCAGCATAATCATTTTGTGCATCCGTAATTGAAATCACGCGCACTTGTTCAGGACAAAGCCAAACAGGAAAGTTGCCCGCATAATGCTCAAGCAGGAATCCAACCATGCGTTCATGTGTAGATAATGGTGCACGATGAATACAAAGTGGAATTTCGTCAGCACCTTCTTTGTTCGTGAATTTCAAATCGAAGCGTTCAGGCACAGCAAAATCTACTTGATTCGTAGCCAGCGAAAACTCACGCCCAATTGCAGACCAAATTTGCACATCAATTTTTGGACCATAAAATGCGGCTTCATCTTGAACTTCTACAAATGGTACTTTGCCATTCGTCATAGCACGACGAACCATATCTTCCGTCTTTTCCCACAGGCGAACATTATCTACATATTTTTTTCCTAAACCTGCTTTGCTATGTAAACTTAATCGCATCACATATTTTTCAATATCAAACAATTTGAAATATTTGTAATACAAATCAATCACGCCCATAAACTCTTGTTCAAATTGT
>JAEURG010000168.1 GCA_016789345.1 Anaerolineales bacterium
CACAACTACAGCAAACATCACAACCAATGGAGCAGGCACTGTAAAACTTAAGTGGATAAGAAGTGACGGTGCCACACCGCCTGTACCACCAGACCTTGTCTTTGCTTCCGCAGGCACACAATCTGTATCCATTTCTTGGACGACAACGGCTTCTGGTACTCACTGGTTTGATATTTACATAGATAGCCCCAATAATCAGCAATTTGGGCGAGCGCAATTCACTTGCCCATAAAGATAAATGTTTTTTAAGCAACAACGCCTGCAAATGCAGGCGTTGTTATTTAACAGTATAATCTTTTGCGTGAATGAAAGGAAAAAAATGTTCAAATCAAGAAAATATTTTATTTTTGCTACACTAACTTCTCTTAGTTTAATCTTTTCAGCGTGCGGAAGTGCAAGCACTGAAACGGCTATCCAAACTGCAGTAGCAGAAACTGTTGCCGCGCAAAACACGAATCAACCCACCCTCACGCCTGAAGCGACTTTAATCCCAACACAAACTCCTTATCAATTGCCGACTGCTATAGTATCAACGCCTACAACCTCTATATCCTCTACCAATTCAGGCGGTGCTTCAAAAGCCGAATGTGCCAGTGCTAGTTTACAAGACGAAAATATTGTTGACGGTACAATTTTTAAGCCGGGAGAAGTATTTACAAAAACATGGTACATCACCAATACCAGTAATTGTGTTTGGGATACAAGTTATAAAATTGTCTTTTGGGATGGGAATGTTTTAGGTGGCGGGTATGTATATAACCTGCCACAAGTGACGGGACCTGGGCAAACAATACCAATCCCACTCGTCTTAACTGCCCCCACAGCAGATGGAACATATCGCTCAGCATGGAAGTTGCAAACACCAGATGGGATTAACTTTGGGGTGGGGTACTTAAATGCGGCTTTTTATACAGAGATTGTTGTATCTTCTGCTGAAAAGCCAGAATTTGCAGTTACTAATGTAGAACTTTATGTCACTCGTGACCCACTTCAAGGATGCCAGCCTGCGAATATTACTTACACGGCTTATGTTACCTTCACAACCAATGGTCCACTTGAATTCACTTTCCGTTGGCAACAGCAAGATGGTAATAATAGTGGACCCCAAAAAGTTAAGGTCACATCTGCAACCAAGAAAACTTTCACCCGTGTCTGGAAGATAGGGCGTGCCGCCTCTCAAAATGATAATCGTTGGTTCCAAATCGTTTTGCTAGACCCAGTGTATAAAGAATACCCAATCGTTGGATTCAGTTTCTTTTGTCCATAAGTAGGGTTTATTGGGAACTTTTCCAGAAATAGGTTCGTCCTTATTTCTTAGAGAAATAACCAAACGGAGGAACCATGTCTCGTAAACCTTTTCTTCTTACTTTTGCAGTTTTGCTGATTGTTCAACTTGCCTGTAATGTGCCGTCTAATTCTGCAGGCACACCAGACACATTTGCCACTCTCAATGCACTTTATACCGCTTCCGCGCTGACAGTTCAAGCAGGTGGCACGGCGACGCCTGGTTTGCCACAACCGACTGCTACGCTTGAGCCTGCTCAGGTGACGTCTACTGCTGGGGTTGGCACAACAGTTCCCACGTCAAAGTGTGACGCGGCACAATTTTTGGCAGATGTCACTTATCCAGATGGGAGTACGCTTGCCCCCAACACATCGTTTATAAAAATCTGGCGTATCAAAAATGTTGGCACTTGTACTTGGACAACATCTTATGCGCTTGTGTTTTTTGGTGGCGACCCACTGAGTGCGCCATCTGCGGTTGCGCTGGCAGGCAGTGTAGCACCCGGGCAATATATTGAAATTCCTGTCACGCTTAAATCACCCAATTCTGATGGTAACTTTACTGGTTACTGGAAATTACGCAATGCCTCTGGTGCTTTGTTTGGTATTGGGGCGCAAGCCGATACTGCTTTTTGGGTAAAGATTAAAGTGATAGGACCAGCCTATGTTGCTTACAATTTTGCCGAGCAATATTGTCAGGGTAACTGGTCAAACGGAAATAATAATCTTCCATGCCCCGGAGCAAATAATGATGCCAATGGTTATGTCATAAAACTAAATAAACCTCAATTGGAAAACGGCGCAACTGAAAATCAAGTTAGTTTGTTAACTGTGCCGCAAGATAAACGAAATGGCATTGTTAGTGGGCAATTCCCTGCTTTTACTGTTCAAAAAGGTGACCGTTTCCGCGCACTTGTCAACTGCCAATATCAAGCCACAAAATGCAACGTTCTGTTTCGGCTAGATTATCTGAATAATGGTCAAGTAAAAACATTTGCCAGTTGGGCAGAAGCCTATGAAGGAAAATACTATGCCATTGATTTAGATTTAAGTAGTTTGGCAGGTGAAACCTTGAAATTTATATTAGTAGTCAGTGCCAATGGTGGCAGTAATCAGGATTATGCGATTTGGGTGAACCCACGCATTGTACGGCTAGGCAATCCGCCTCCTTCTTTGACCCCCAGCCGCACACCGACTATTACACAGACTTCTACCCTTACACTGACACCAACTTCTACTTTTATGCCTACACCTACATTTACAGAAACACCCACCGAAACGCCCACTCCATAGTGCGTTATAATTAAGTTAGAATTTTGGAGGTTCGTAACATGAAATTACGCAAGTTTATTTGGTTAATGGGCGCATTATTTGTATCTGTTGCACTTGGTGCTTGTAACATCGGAGCGACACCACCGCCAGCACAAGATGATGGTGCAATTCAAACGCAAGCGTTTGAAATTGTGTTGACGCAGGCTGCCTTACAACAAACACAAACCGCCGCGGCAATTCCACCTACACCGCTTCCAACCGGAACATTAGCCGCAACTATCACCATTGCACCTTTGCCAACTTCTGGTACCTTTGGTGAAACAAATACACCTTTTGCATTTAATACTCAACAACCTGGGCTAACGCCACAATTGTTAATTACACCAACTTCGATAGCGGCAGTTAACACATTAACTACACAAAATGGTTGTAATGATGGCTCATATATTGGCGAGACAAAACCATTTGACGGAGACTCTATTAAAGTAGGCGCAGAGTTTTCAAAAGCATGGACTATTCTTAATACCGGTACTTGCACATGGGATGAAGGATATGTTTTTGACTACTTGCAAGATTACTTCCCCCCTGAAGCAAATGTCTCTCAACTTGCTGGGTATGACATCAAATTAAAAAAGAATGCGGCAGAAGAGTACACAAAACCAAAACATACTCAATCTTTTGTTGTAAAACTAAAAGCACCTAAAACACCAGGGCAATATAAAGGTTATTGGAAATTAAGAGACGATGCAGGCAATTACTTTGGTCCGCTTGTTTATGTTTGGATTATTGCTGTTCCATAAACAAAGACAAGCCGTAAAGGAGAAATTCTTAATGAAAATAAAGTTGCCAACTATTCTATTATTAATCTCTGCACTCCTTGTTGCTTGCGCCCCAGCCACGCCTATTGAGCCAACACCAGATGTATTGGCGATTCGCACCTCTGCCGCTAGTACTGTGATAGCAGAATTGACCCTGACTGCCGCCGCATTCACGCCTACTTCTGCACCACCAACAGATACCCCAACTCCTGAAATACCTACTGAGACAGCTACGCTTGCCCTTGCCACAGACCCAACACAAATTGCACTTGGCACGCCCGGCGTCCTGTGCAACGACCTTGCTTTTGACGATGCCACAATTGACGTGACCATACCAGATGATACACCTATGGCTCCCGGACAAGAATTTGTGAAGACATGGCGAATTAAAAACACAGGTACCTGTACATGGGGAGAAGGATACCGCCTCGTCTTTTCTTATGGCGAACGTATGAACGGGCAATTTGTTCCGCTGACAGCACCTGTACTAAGCGGAGAAGAAGTGGAAATCTCAGTCAACTTCAAAGCCCCAACTGGCATTGGTGCTTATACTAGCGCATGGCAAATGGTGAACCCGAACGGCGTCACGTTTGGGAAAGCCATATTCGTAAAAATCATTGTTCGATAAACTTGAATGACTTAAAACAAGCCATCAAAGACAAAGCGCGCCAGCTAGGATTCATCTTGGCTGGCGTTACTTCTTCTGAACCACTTCAAAACTTTAATGTCTTTCAAGATTGGATAAATAAAAACTATCACGGGGAAATGAATTATTTATTAGCAGAGCGAAGCATGACACGCCGCGCCGACCCAAAACAAATTCTGCCCGAATGTAAATCTATTTTAGTATTAGCGATTCCGTACGCTCCCGTATCCGATGGTCGAGTAGGTGGCGCAGATAAAAATCAACATAATCTTAAAGAAAACAAGCCACCGTATCGAGACAATGAATTACAAATTGCATCTTACGCCCTCGGTGATGATTACCATGATGTTCTTCCACAAAAACTCAAAGCCATTGTTGATTTTATTGAAGAACAACTCGGCGAAAAAATTCCAAACCGATATTACACAGATAGCGGACCAATTCTTGAACGCGAACTTGCTCAACGCGCAGGCTTGGGTTGGATTGGAAAAAATTCTATGCTTATCAACCCAAAAGCAGGTTCAACTTTTTTTCTAGCAGAAATTTTGCTTGGCATCGAACTCGAACCCGATGAATCTTTTTCGACCGACCATTGTGGCACTTGCAATCGTTGCATCACCGCTTGCCCCACCAACTGTATTTTGCCAGACCGCACACTCGATTCAAGCCGTTGCATTTCATATCTCACCATCGAGCATAAAAATGAAATTGCAGAAAATTTACGTGAACAAATGGGCAATTGGATTTTTGGATGTGATATTTGCCAACAAGTTTGCCCATGGAATCGATTTGCTCAACCAGCCGATTCTGCTTTTGAATCAAAAATCCCGCTTCCTGTCTTGACCTCCGACCTGTTGCTTGACCCCGTGGCTTTTAACCAACGCTTCAAAAAATCTCCCATCAAACGCACCAAGCGACGTGGATACGCTCGCAATATTGCCATTGCGATTGGAAATAATAAAAATAAAAAAGATGTTCCCCTGCTTGAACAAGCAATGCAAGATGATGAACCATTAATCCAAACACATGCAAAATGGGCAATTGATAAAATAAACAATGAATAAACTATTAATCGCAACCAACAACAAAGGCAAAGTGATTGAGTTACAAGAAATACTCAAAGGATTAAACATCCAACTTGTAACGCCAAAAGATATAAATTTAGTTTTAGATGTAATTGAAGATGGAAAAAATTATCAAGAAAATGCTGGCAAAAAAGCACTTGAATTCGCCCAAACCAGCAGATTGATTTCCATTGCAGATGATTCAGGTTTGGAAGTAGATGCTTTGAATGGCGCACCGGGTTTATACTCCGCTAGATATTCTCCCAAACCAAATGCGACTGATAAAGACAGAAGAGATTTTCTTTTAGAAAATTTGAAAGATAAACATAAACCATGGAATGCACACTTTCACGCAACAATTGCAATTGCAACACCAAATGGTGACATTGAATTTGCTGAAGGAAATTGCTACGGTGAAATTATTTCCGAAGAACGTGGCGGGAACGGTTTTGGATATGACCCTATCTTTTTATTTCCAGAGTTAGGCAAAACAATGGCGGAGTTAGAGTCAGAACATAAGAATCGAATTAGCCATCGAGGGTTGGCGATGATAAATGCAATGTCAATTTTAAAAAGAATGTTGAACTTGTAGAATCAATTTTCCCCTAAGCAAGAGGCGGGGTTACTTCCTGCGTGCGTGATGTAATCTATCTGCCGCTTCTTCGGTGAGCGGAATGTAGACTTGAATCTTTGTTCCTTTTTTTGGTTTTGATTCAATTTGAAAATATCCATTCACCAATTCAGCACGTTCGCGCAAGTTGACCATGCCCAAGCTACTGCTGGAACGTTTGTCATAATTTTGGGTAACACTTTGCACATCAAAGCCAACGCCATTATCAATAATTTCTAATAACACCACGCCTGTATCTACCTGACGAAGTTTGACGGCGATAGTTTCAGCCGAAGCATGTTTGCGAGCATTGTTGACCGCTTCTTCAACGATATAAAAGATAACGCCTTGCTTCCCCATTTCAAGTGGTTGAACAGCACGGTCTTCAATATCCACCACAACTTTTTGAGAATAAGTCTCCATCATTTTATCTGCCATAGATTGAATGGCGGCGGCAAGACCTTGCGACTCAAGGATGAGCGGGCGCAATGTAAATAGCATGTGACGAATTTCTTTTGTGGTGCGATGCGCCAATTCTTCAAGTTTGGTCACTTCATCCGAAGCAGCTTTCACATCTTTTGCTAACATTCGTTTTGTGATGTTCAACCGCATTGCCATTGCCGCAACAGATTGCGTGGGACCATCATGCAAATCACGCGCAAGTTTTTTACGCGCTTCTTCATAGACTTCTGCCATGCGTTCTTTTTCTTCAACCAAATCTTGATACAAGCGTGCATTTTGAATCGCAATGACAGATTGCCTGCCGATAATGTCAAGCAATTTCAGGCGGTCAGAATTGAAATAATCAGGTTCGGGGTGAGCAAACAGTAATACGCCATAGACATTGAAGCCACTTCGTAATGGGAAGCAATATCCACTGGTGCAATTGCGGAGTGCTACAACTTTACCAAGTTCAGGGTCATAGCCAATATCTTTGAAAGTGATGGGGTCGCCTTCATCTAACGCGCGTTTGAGTATGCCTTCGGCGGCATCAAATGTCACACGCATATCTGAACTGGTAAAACGGCGAGCAGAACCAACGCGTAATTTACTAGCATTGAATAGCATCACAGCACCCACTAATGGGTCGCTAACAGATTCTTCAATATCAGGGTTTAGTGCGGCGGTGCTCATATCTAATGCAGAATCAAGCACACGTTTGTAGCTCAACGTAGATGAAAGCGTGGAAGTTAATTCATAAATAGCACGCATGCGTTCGTTTTGAATGGCGCGTTTCTTTTCCTCAGCATCCACCCATAATGCGCGATTCTTACGCATCATGCCTAATAATCTGCGCCCAATAAAACCAAAAATAATTCCTAAAATAGAAAGAATAGCGGCAACAAAAAATGATACCGACAAATTCTCTTGCGATTGCACACCTATCACTAAAACGAATATGCTGAAAACAATGGCGGAAAGCGTTGCGCCAAAAAGCTCAAAATATACAGAACCAGTCAAAATGGGAAGCAAGCCAGCCCAAAAAGCGGGTCCA
>JAEURG010000196.1 GCA_016789345.1 Anaerolineales bacterium
ATTCATCTAATCCTCTACCGCCAGTAAACCATCGTGAGTGAATAATCATAGTTAGAAAACGAGGTTTTATTTTTTTTGCTTGATTGACAAATTTTTGATAGATGGGTATGGCACTTGACCCCATACCTCCACCATCACTTAACTGGTAAGGTGGATTTCCTATAATCACATCAAAATTCATTTTGAAAATCTCCTCAGGGTTATCGGTATGAATAAATTGGTAAGCATGCGTTTCCAATTCTTCACTACGAGCGTATTCTTCCAAACTGGCACCGCAATAAGTACAATTGCCGTTTTTATTCCAATCATGTTCAATGCGTGTAAAACGAATATTGCCTTGTGGGTCGTCAAACTCATCACAAATTGAGTATTTGCCATTCGCATTTTTCGAGCAGTACACACTCCGCCGTGAAAGTAAAGCTGTGATGTTCGTAATTGGCAAGGCGAATAATTGTTTCTTGAAAATATGGTTAATTCGTTTTTGTTTATCGGGTATTTCTTTTTCTAACCCTGTCATTAATCGTTTGGCTATCTCACGCAGGAAAATGCCCGTCTTACACGCAGGGTCAAGGAAGGTGATGTTTTTATCACGCCAAATTTCTTCGGGTAATAAATCCAGCATTTGGTTGGCAATGTTGGGCGGCGTAAAAACTTCGTCATTGCTTAGGTTGGCAAGGCAACTTAATACATCGGGGTTATAGTTTTGAATCATTTACTCTCCGACCTTTAGGAAATGAACTGGCTCATAACTATGCGTTTCTGTTGGTAAAAAAACTTTCTCGCCCAAATCTGAAACATGCTCATTTTTAGAAAACAAACCGAGTTGATTGCCCTTCTTTGATTCATCAGGTAGCAATTCAGCGAATACAAAGTCTCTGCGTTTGAGCATACTGTTATTAAACGGGAAAGACCATTCTGAGAAAATGATTTGCTGAATTGGTTTCTTCACAGTTCTTAAATCTAGTGCATCACCCCAAATAATATTCTTTTCAAGGATAAACCGAATTACCCTACGGCATTCATTTCGCGCCTTCTGTTTGAATAACTTTGTGTATCTTTCATTAACAATTTCAAACAATCGTTTACGGCATTCAATTACATTATCTTCTTGTATATCAATGCCATAAATCGAAGAAACTGCCGAAACTAAATTACGTTCATAATCTAATTGGCTTCTACGATATTTTCGTTCTACTACTTGTAATTTACGATTCAATATTTCAGTCAAGAAATTTCCAGTCCCGCAAGCAGGCTCAAGAAAACGCGAGTCAATTCTTTCCGTTTCTTGTTTCACCAAATCCAACATGGCATTCACTTCGCGTGAGCTAGTGAATACTTCGCCGTGGTCAGCAACTCTTTTTTTTGAGATAACTTGTTGATTCATAAATCCTTATATATTTGTGTCTCTATCTAAGGCAATTTCTTCCCATTGTTTTCTCCAATTTTACCCTATACCATTTAGTTAGACTTCGGAAGTCTCAACTGAAAGAATCGACAAGATATATCGAGTAGAAAAATCTAACTGAGCAGACTTCCGAAGTCTAGGCATTAAGACTTCGGAAGTCTCAACTAAAAGAATCAACAAGATATATCAAGTAGAAAAATCTAACTGACCAGACTTCCGAAGTCTAGGCATTGAGACTTCGGAAGTCTCAACTGAAAGAATCGACAAGATATGTCGAGCAGAAAAATCTAACTGAGCAAACTTCCGAAGTCTAGGCTACGTGACAGCCACTCCCCCTAAATGACTGTCACCAACTATCAACTAGCCTACCTAACTACCCCCCACCTCCAAATTAGTAATATTACCGGGCAAATCGCGCGCGCTCGCCACCACACGCGGCGTACCACTTGCAGGTTGCGTCGTTGTATACTGCCACCACAACCCACCTTCACGCACAGCCCCACCTTGCTCAATCACAGCCCCCTGCGCATCCGTAATCATCAGGCTCACCTGCGTCACCTTCACATCATCCAACGCCTTTACCCGAATCACCTCCCCAACTGCCCCATTCCACCCACTAACATCAATCTCCAAAATCTCAGGCGCATGGAACCAATCCGCCATCGCCACGTTATAAGCGGTTTGTGGTGTCCCTTCTGCTTTTTCGACATACACATCTTCTTCTCTCGCATCTTTTGCGTATGCCGTCGCCTGACGAAATCTATCTTGAGTTTGCAACTGCGCTTCACTAAACGTTCGGTCTGGGTCAAAACTAGGCGACACTGCTACTATCGTTCTGCCTGCTTTATCGTGCCGAATCACCAACTGTTCCCCCAATGAACCGCTCAACCCATTAATCACTAAATTCTTTCTAACCTTAGCCATTTCGGCTCCTTTCATTTAGAAAATTTGAAATTAAACTTGCATACAACTGTCAGGGTATTCCTTCGACCATCCTTCGACCATCCTATATCCATCCTATATCCAATGCCCTTATCAGCCCTCCTTTCCATGCACAAACACCCCGCCTGCCCGCGCACATCCCAAAATCGGATACACAGCCTTCCCCTTACGAAAGGCTACAAGGTGGGAACTTCACATCTCAAAACTTCTATTATTTTCGGGGGAGTACACACCACTCAAAGTCCCACCATACCCATAATTATACAAAACCCCTTTTTCACAGTCAACACCCCCTCCCCTAAATTCCATGCACTTGGAATTTGGGGGAGGTGCCCGAAGGGCGGAGGGGGCTCTGCCCCTATTCACTATTCACTGTTCTCTGCTCTTCCCCACTCCCTATTCCCCACTCCCGACCACTTAGACCATTCAGACCTGTCCGACCAATAAGACCCCTTAGACCACTTAGACCTGTCCGACCAATAAGACCTATTAGACCATTCAGACTTGTAAGACCTGTTAGACCATTTATAATACCCCCATGACTCACTCAATCACCATCATCGGCGGCGGACTATCAGGTAGCGAAGCCGCATGGCAACTTGCTCAACAAAACATCCAAGTCAACTTATATGAAATGCGACCATCCAATCCCACAGGCGCACATCTCAGTGGTGACTTAGCAGAACTGGTCTGCTCCAACTCACTCGGCTCAAACCTACCCGATAGAGCCTCAGGTGTTTTGAAGAATGAACTACGCTTACTCAACTCCATGCTCCTCGAATGTGCCGAAGCAACTGCACTCCCCGCAGGTGCCGCCCTCGCCGTTGACCGTGAGGCTTTCGCGAAATTGGTCACTGACAAAATAAATGCCCATCCCAACATCCAAGTGATACGTGCAGAAGTAAAAGAAATTCCCAACACGCCAGTCATCGTAGCAAGTGGACCGTTAACTTCCGATAGCCTTTCAAAGTCTATTGCGCAACTCAGTGGTGAAGAACATCTATTTTTCTTCGATGCCATTGCTCCCATTGTTCATGCCGAATCTATCAACATGGATATTGCTTTCCGCGCCTCACGGTACGACAAAGGTGACCAAGATGAAGGCGATTACATCAACTGTCCCTTTACCAAAGAACAGTATTATGACTTTGTCAACGCCCTCAAATCTGCCGAGCGTATCGAACTCCGCTCTTTTGAAGATGCGATTCGTTCTGGGATCAAAGCTGGTCAATTCTTCGAGGGCTGTTTGCCTATCGAAATCATCGCCGAACGCGGAGAAGACTCTCTAGCCTTTGGTCCCATGCGCCCCATCGGCCTACGAGACCCCAAGACCGACAAACGACCTTATGCAGTTGTACAACTCCGCCAAGATAATCTAGCCGCCAGTTTATATAACATCGTCGGCTTTCAAACCAATCTAAAATTCCCCGAGCAACGCAAAATGTTACGCATGATACCGGGCTTAGAGAATGCCGAGTTTGAAAGATACGGTCAAATGCACCGCAATACATTTATTGCCTCACCAAAATTGCTCCGCCCCACGTTACAACACATCACCCGCGATGATTTATTTTTCGCAGGTCAAATCACAGGTGTTGAAGGCTACATGGGCAACATCGCCACAGGTTTATTAGCAGGTCTCAACGCCGCACGTTTGATACATCAAAAAGAGTTAATCACCTTGCCCCAAGAGACCATGCTCGGTGCCTTATGTCATTACGTCACCCACGCCAGCCTCAAAGACTTTCAACCCATGAAAGCCAACTTCGGCATCCTGCCCGAACTATCACTCACCAAAAAAATCGGCAAACGCGAACGCGGTCAACTCTACGCCGAACGTGCCGCCATGTCATTGCAAGAATATCTATCCCCGCTGGTCGAGACCACCGACCTATAAGACCTGTAAGACTTATAAGACCAATTAGACTAATTAGACCTATCAGACCAACTAGCAAACTAGCAACTAGATAACTATATGACTAAGCGAAGCGTTTCCATCTACCTCACAATCATCTTCTCCCTACTGGCTTTGGTAGCCATCTACTACACCGCCTCATTCCTTAACCGTGGACCTGATACTGCTTCCTTCAACAGCCAGCGCGCCTATGCCGATGTCATCACCCAAGTGGCTATGGGGAGTAGAAGTTCGGGGTCCAGCGGGCATGTTCAAGTCCGCGAATGGATGCGTGCCGAATTACAGTCAGCAGGTTGGGAAGTAGAGATTCATCAGACTGAAAGATTAGGTCAACCGATATACAACGTCATTGCCAAACGCAGTGATGAGTCACCGCAAATCATCTTAGGCGCACACTACGATACCCGCCTCTACGCCGATAACGACCCTGATATTCAAAATCACACCTTGCCTGTCCCCGGTGCAAATGATGGAGCATCAGGCGTAGCAGTATTACTTGAACTAGCACGCACCTTACCAGAAGGCATAGTGCCAACATGGTTAGTGTTTTTTGATGCCGAAGACAACGGACGCATTGATGGCTGGGATTGGATACTCGGTTCACGCGCTTTTGTGGATGAAATAGATGTCAACCCCCAAGCCGTTGTGATTGTAGATATGATTGGCGATGCCGATTTGAATATCCATTTAGAAAAGAATTCAGATAAAGCCTTGCGTGCCGAGATATGGAATACTGCTAGTGAGTTAGGCTATGGGAGCGTCTTTATCAATACAGAAAAATACAGCATGTTAGACGACCACACACCCTTTTTAGAAAAAGGTATCCCTGCTGTTAATATCATTGACTTTGATTACGAGTACTGGCACACGATTGCAGACACACCAGAGAAAGTCTCTGCCGAAAGCCTACTCGCCGTCGGCAATACCCTTTGGCATTGGGTAGTGAAGAGAACAGTAATCAGTGAGTAGTATGTCATTGCGAGGAGTGCTGATGGTCGAGTGTCGCCGAAGGCGATGTACAGAGACCCAGCACGACGAAGCAATCCCCTTCTGTTCTCTACTCTCCGCCTTCTATTCACTATTTCCTATTCCCTTAAAAATAAAATAGGCTTACACTTAAACCAATGGCTGTCCAAGCATCACTGCAGAAAATTCGAGGTCTATGGGTCGAGCGTATCTCGCGCGAATTAGCGAGCGGCGAAGGTGTTCGCGCTGGCTTCACAGAACAACTTGAACGCTTCTGTGAACTACTCGAACAAACCATCGTCACGGGTGATACTGCTTGGCTTGACAGCATCTTATATGATTGGGGGCACGCTCCCACTGAAACGAATCTAGAACAAGCCGATTATTACGCCTCGTTCGTTATCAACCGCATGATTGCATTGGTGATTGAGATAGCACGCCAGAAGTTAAAACAAAAAGAGGCATTAGAACTGCTTGGTGCGGTTATCCCCATCCTCACACATAGCCTAAGCGTCGTCATCCGCTACGAGATGGAAACGCGCGTGGCACACATCTCAACAGAATTAGGGAAAACACAAGAGAAGTTACAACAACTAGACCAGAACAAATCCAAGTTTATCTCTGTCGCCGCCCATGAACTCAAAACACCGCTCACCTTGATTGAAGGCTACACCTCGATGATGACAGATTTTGTGCAAGGCGCTGAACAAATGCAAATGAAGAGTTATCTCGGTGGTGTGAACACAGGTATTCTTCGCCTACGTCAAATCATTGACGATATGATTGATGTCTCATTGATTGATAATAATTTACTCACGCTAAATAACCAGCCGATATTTATTGGCTCATTATTAGGCTTGCTCGAAAATGAGTTCCGTAAAATCGCAGAGGATAGAAAACAAACATTAATCCTCAAAGAGTTTGAAGGCAAGGACTTAATGATTTACGGTGACTCAGGCAGGTTACATCAAGCCTTGTATAACATCCTTGCCAATGCTATCAAATTCACACCAGATAACGGCATCATCACCATTGACGGGCGTTTACTGCCAGGCTTCGTTGAAATCACATTTACAGATACAGGCATCGGCATCTCAACCGAAAATCAAGGCTTGATATTTGATAAGTTTGGTCAACTTGGCAGAACCGACTTACACTCCAGTGGCAAGACCAAATTCAAAGGTGGTGGACCGGGGCTTGGGTTATCTATCTCAAAAGGAATTATCGAAGCGCATGGTGGTACTATTTGGGTTGAATCAGAAGGCTATGACGAAGTAAAATTACCTGGCTCTACCTTTCATGTCTTATTACCTACTCGCACCGAACCAACCGACCCAGTAATGACCAAGTTCTTCGGTCAATTTGAACAAAACAACAAGCAAACAGAAACGGAACCTAGTGGCAAAGAAAATACCCCAACCGACAACTCCTCCGCGTGAACGTGCATTTCTCGTCGGCGTTGATATTCACAACCAACACAAATATTTATCGCTTGAAGATTCACTGACAGAGTTGGCTTTACTCGCCGATACTGCCGGTGTAGATGTAGTGGGCGAACTTACCCAAAAACTCAGTCACCCGCACGTCGAAACTTATATTGGTCCTGGCAAAGTGGCTGAACTAAAAGCCCTTGCAGAAGAAACACTTTCAGAAGTCGTCATCTTTGATGATGAACTCATGCCACGTCACCAACGCGAATTGGAAAAGGCACTCGGCATCAACATCCGCGTGATAGATAGAACCGCATTAATTCTTGATATCTTCGCTCAACATGCCCACACTAAAGAAGGGATGTTGCAAGTAGAGTTAGCCCAATATGAATATAACCTTCCGCGCCTCACACGGGCATGGACGCATCTTGAACGTCAGGCAGGTGGTGGTGGCGGACGGGCTGGGTCAACAGGTGGTGTCGGCTTGCGTGGTCCGGGTGAAACTCAGCTCGAAGTTGACCGCCGTGATATTCGTCGACGCATTGCTCACATCAAAAAAGAACTTGATAAAGTAGAGGCTTATCGTTTTCGAAATCGCACTCAACGCAAACGCTCGCGCATTCCTACAGTGGCACTAGTAGGTTATACCAACGCAGGCAAATCTACATTATTGAATCGCTTATCAAAATCAGATGTGTATGCCGCAGACCAACTCTTCGCAACCTTAGACCCTACCACTCGGCGCGTGCAATTGCCCGGTGATAACATCGCCTTGTTTACGGATACAGTAGGCTTTATTCAAAAATTACCCACAACATTAATCGCCGCTTTTCATGCCACATTAGAAGAAATTGCCGAAGCAGATTTACTCTTGCACGTTGTTGACATTTCACATCCCAATGCCTTAGGTCAGTTTGAAGCGGTGCAAGAGACACTCGAAGAAATTGGCGCGAGTCATATCCCTATGATTACCGCACTCAACAAAGCAGACCGCCTCAAAAACCCTGAAAATGCAAAACGCATCTTACAAGATTTTGAAAAGTCAGTTGCCATATCAGCCGCCAAAGGCACAGGCATTCCTGATTTGCTTCATCTTGTGCAAGAAGAATTGTTTGAAGCCTACAGCCCAATCCATGTGAAGTTGCCATATAAAGAAGGTGCTTTGATTTCGCTCTTCCATGAACTTGGACAAGTAGAACGCATCGAACATGGACGTGGCGGCGTGGTCATGCAAGGACGCATCCCTGGTCGCTTGTTAGCACAGTTTTCGTCATGGCAAGTAAAATCCAATGGTCACACTCCTCTTGAAATTGAAGAGGAAGATGTAGAAGAAGTGTAATCAAATTATGGAATCAGGGAGCTTGCTCCCGAATTGCGCCAGCAAGCTGGCTGATTCCAAAAGGAAAAAGCATGTCCAAACTATTAGATAAACTGTCAGAATATCTTGCCCATCGTAAAGGCTTACTTCCTATCATTGGAATTTTATTCATTATTGTCAACTTAGCAATTCAATTTATTTTTCCATTCACCCCGTTAGCATTTAGTAATATCTTTTTGCATATTGGATTAATCATCGCCATCTTTGGTCTCATGCTGGCTTGGGCTCTATAATGTTTGTAGGTCACACTTTTAGTGTGACTTTATTGTTGATTAAATTTGTCACGCTACAAGCGTGACCTACATTTTATGCCCCCTTCAATTACAGGAAAAACACTCCTCAATCAATATCGCGTTGAAGAATTGATTACATCCACGCCACTAGGGGAATTGCATCGCGCAGTTGATGAACGCACCAATCAATCGTTTGCACTGACATTGCTTCCTAAAGAAATTTCTGACGACATTGAAGCAATTAAAGAATTAGAAGCCAAATCCAAAAAATTACAATCTATTCAACATCCAAATCTTGCGAAATATTTTGGTTTATATCAAACACCCACGCTGGCATTCTTCCTCGAAGAATGGATTGACGGACCTTCGCTCAAAAATATCGTAGAGCAAAATATTTTGTCAGAAGAAGAAGCAATCATTTATACAAAATCTTTATGCAATGGGTTAGAAGCACTGCATAAACAAAATTTTCTACATCTTAACCTCGCGCTTGAATTAATAAAAATCAATCAACGTGGTGAAATAAAATTAAGTGGCATTGCCAATGCAACGCCGTTCAATCAAAAAGCAAGTCGCAAATTAAACAAGCAACTGCTTTTATATACTTCGCCCGAAGAACTCAGTGAAAAAAATCTCACCACTGCATCCGATGTGTATTCGCTTGCAGTCATTTTATATCAGCTAGTAACCAGCAAGTGGATAAACAGCAAACAGCCTCCAAAGTCGAATGAAGCGATTCGTAAAACACATCTTGAGTCAAATCCGCCGAGTCCAATATCATTAAACAAAAATATCCCCGACCATTTTTCAAGAATGATTT
>JAEURG010000010.1 GCA_016789345.1 Anaerolineales bacterium
TGTCAACATCCATTGGACGGTTGTACCCGGTTATGAAGAAACTTTAGAGAAAGTTATTGTTTCAACCATAGATATTTCAGAGCGTAAACAGTCAGAAGAAAAAATCCAAAGCCAAATAAAGCGGTTGAATGCACTACGCAATATTGATATTGCTATCAGCAATTCATTTGATTTAAATCTCAGTTTAGATACTTTGCTGAATGCCACACTTTCACAATTAGAAGTAAGTGCCGCTTCTATCTTGCTATTTAACCCAGATATGTCCACTTTAGAATATCGCGCAGGCACAGGGTTTTACTCCACAGCCATTGAACAAACAAATCTACGCCTCGGCGAAGGCTTGGCTGGAGAATCGGCTTTAAAGAAACAGGTTACTTTTATTCCAAACCTTGCACAAGCAAAAGAAAAATTTACCCGTACTGAAGTGTTACAAGGCGAAGGCTTTGTTTCTTATTATGGTATTCCATTAACCGCCAAAGGCAAACTAAAAGGTGTGTTAGAAATTTTCAACCGCACAGAACTGCGCCCGGATAAAGAATGGATAGATTTTTTTGAAACCTTGGCAGGTCAAGCCGCCATTGCCATAGACAATGCCCAACTCTTTGAAAACTTACAACGTTCAAATTTTGAACTGGAACGCCGTGTCGCTGAACGCACGTCTGAACTTAACAAAACAAACATTGAACTCGAACATGCCAACCGCGCCAAAGATGAATTTTTAGCCAATATGAGCCATGAATTACGCACGCCACTTAACAGCATTTTAGGCTTATCAGAATCTATGCTTGAACAATATCAAGAGACGTTAAATGAAAATCAGCAAAAGTCTTTGCAAATTATTGAAGCCAGTGGCAAACATTTATTAGATTTAATCAATGACGTTCTCGACCTTTCTAAAATTGAAGCCGGCAAGTTTGATTACTACCCACAACTGATTCACGTTAATGATTTATGCAAGTCCAGCCTGATTTTTGTCAAAATGCAAGCCATGAAAAAAGACATCACGCTCACATACGAAATTGAAGATACCATCTCCGATTTCTTTGCTGACCCGCGTCGTCTCAAACAAATTTTAGTAAATTTATTAACCAATGCCGTCAAATTTACACCCAACAACGGGCATGTCACACTCAAAGTCAATGTAAAGCAAGATGCGATTCAATTTTCAGTCATTGATACAGGCATTGGCATTGCGCCAGAAGATTTACGGCGTTTGTTTACTCCTTTTGTGCAAGTTGAAAGCAGTCTTAATCGTCACTTTGAAGGCACAGGCTTAGGGCTGGCACTCGTACATAAATTAACAGACCTGCATGGCGGCAGTATAGAAGTGGAAAGTGAAGTCGGCAAAGGCAGTCGCTTTACGGTCAAGCTGCCCTATCAAGGAAGCGTTTTAGGTCAAGCAACTGAAGCGGAAAAATCTATTTCTCATCCAGTGGGTATTGAAGCAAGTTTTCAGCCCAAAATAGAAAGTAACAATCAAAAAATCTTATTAGTAGAAGATAATCAAGCCAACATTTTAACCATTGGCGAGTACCTTGAAAATTACGGTTACGAAATTGTGATTGCCAACGACGGTGTTCAAGCCATTGAAAAAACCAACGAAATCAACCCAGATATTATTTTGATGGATATTCAAATGCCTGTGATGGATGGATTAGAAGCCACACGCCGCCTCCGTGCTGACGTGCGATTTGCTACTGTACCCATTATTGCTCTTACCGCCCTAGCCATGCCCGGCGACCGTGAACGTTGCCTTGAAGCCGGAGCCAATGAATACATGAGCAAGCCAGTTAGTTTGAAAGAGTTAAGAAAAGTGATTGAAAGCTTTATCAGTAGAAATAAATAAATTTATCAGGAGCCTCTTTTGAATAACATAATTGCTACCATTATTACATTTGCAATTTCGCTTATCTTCCTGCGCTCTATGGATTTCATCGCGCATCGCGGATTGATTGATAGCAAACTCAGCCGAAAAATTATTCACATTGGTACGGGTCCAATTTTTGTGTTGTGTTGGTTTTTATTTCCAGATGTGCCGTCAGCGCGTTGGTGGGCGGCGCTTGTTCCGCTGGTGATTACGATTCAATTTGCATTAATTGGTTTTGGAATCTTGAAAGACGAAGCCTCAGTCAAAGCCATGTCTCGCACAGGTGACCCTAAAGAAATTTTACGCGGTCCACTTTATTATGGAATTATGTTTGTAGTTTTGACTATTGTTTATTGGAAGGATTCGCCCATTGGCATTATCGCGTTAATGATGATGTGTGGTGGTGATGGTATTGCAGATATTGTCGGTAGAAAATTTAATTCCGCAAAATTGATATGGAGCAAAGAAAAATCTATTGCAGGGTCAATCGCTGTATTTATCGGCGGATTTGTTATGTCTGTGATTATTATTTTTATCTATGTCAAGGCTGGGGTTTTCTCAGGCACAATCAATGATTACTTATTGCCAATTACAGTCATGGCATTGGCAGGGACAATCATTGAGTCATTGCCGTATAAAGATATAGATAACATTACGATGACAGTCGCTTCGGTTTTAGTGGGATATTTATTTTTCTAAACCGTAGGGGCGACTCGCGAGTCGCCCCTACGTAAAATTATTTCTTCTCTTCTTCCTCATTGACCAAAACCATCACCCGATAAGACTCGGCATATTCAAAGTCTTTATCTTTCGCATCTTCTTTCGCCCAATCACGCATCCATTTTTCGACTTCATCTACAGAGATTTGACTGGCATGTTTCTTCAACGCTTCAATTTTAATATCTATGGTCTCTGTAATATCCACCCAAGTATCGGGTTTATCCGTTCCATGCACATACAATTTTTTGACATTATGCGGCTCGTAGCCAGCATCAAGCAGGTCAGTAAAAATGAGGCGTGTTCCTGCGGATGGAAAAACTGCCTCAGTGGCGGCTTGCGCGGCGGCGCGATGGTCAGGATGGTTGACATATTCATTGCTATAAAACCATGCTTCAGGATTACCTGCTAAAACTACATCAGGTTTATACTGACGAATAAGTTTGGTCAGTTCTTTTCGCAAAGCGAGAGTCGGCTGTAATTCGCCATCGGAATAACGCATAAAAACTGTATGCTTTATTCCGAGCACATCGTTGGCATTTTGTTGTTCTACTTCTCGTAGTTTTGCCAATTCGGGTTTATACTTTCCATCCTTTGTCACATCGTTTGAACCCGAGTCACCGCTTGTAATCGTCACTGAAATAATTTCACAACCTGCTTTTGACCATTTTGCTAACGTACCGCCGATTGAAAATTCTTGGTCGTCAGGGTGAGCATGAATGCTCATTGCACTTTTCGGAATGTATTCTTTTTCGTTTGTCATGCCAGCAATTTTACTTGAAAGTAAAACTCAATTTGTAGTAGAATAGAACACGTATTCTAATTTTCCCCAACACACAACTTCATATTCATGCCCCTTAAATTGCGAGAGCCGGGGTTTAACCCGGCTCTCTAAACAAAGGAGGAGAAGAGAATTTGTTATGAATGCAAATTTATCACGCCTTGCCCAAAAGCACTTGACGATACACATACGTTTAATACACGCCAAACCAACGAATCACCTAACAATTTTTTAAGGAGAAGAATGTCTACACTTGCAATTGAAACAAAAGATTTGGGTCGCATTTACAAATTACGCGGCAATAAAAAAAAAGAAGCGCGTAAAGAACTCATCGCCTTACAAGATGTGAACTTAACTGTTAAGAAAGGCGAATTATTTGGATTGCTCGGACCAAATGGTGCCGGCAAAACCACCTTGATTAAGATTCTCACCACGCTTCTTTCTCCCACTTCTGGCTGGGCAAAAGTTGCAGGAGCCGATGTTGACCGTGAGCCTGATTTAGTGCGCCCAAGAATTAACATGGTATCTGGTGGTGAGTCTTCTGGTTATGGGCTTTTAACCGTCCGCGAAAATTTGTGGATGTTCTCACAGTTTTATGGTGTGCCATCAAAAGAAGCCAATGAAAGAATCGAAGCCTTGCTTGAGATGATTGGCATGAAAGACAGAATGCACACCAAATCATCTGACCTTTCAACAGGCTTGCGCCAAAAAATGAACATCGTGCGTGGATTCTTAACCGAACCCGAAGTTTTATTTTTAGATGAACCCACACTCGGTTTAGATGTTGGTGCCATGCGCGATGTGCGCAAGTTTGTGCTTGAATGGTTACGCGCCGACAAAGAACGCACACTTCTCTTAACAACGCATTACATGATGGAAGCAGACGAATTATGTGACCGTGTTGCCATCATCAACAAAGGGCGCGTGCTTGCTTGTGATACGCCGACTGCTCTCAAACAAAAATTGCAAAAAGATGTTTTGTTTGAGATTCACACCAGCCCCCTCAATGGATTGACTCCGCAGATGTTGGTAGACCAGCCTGAAGTCACGAAAGCGGCGATAACCGAGACAGAAACAGGCGCAAAGTTAAGTTTAAGTCTAGTAGAAGAATCCGCGCTTGCCCGAGTCATTAATCTATTTACACAAAAAGATATCAAAGTAATGAATCTAAATAAACGCGAACCCACGCTTGAAGATGTGTTTGTAGATTTGGTGGGGCGCAGTATGGCAGAGGAGGAAGACAGTGGACAACCTGAATAGCAATCCATTAACTCGCCCATATTCACGCAAAGATATTGGTTGGCGATTATTTTTGAAAACAATCATCGCACGCGCCTATCCGCGCATTGTCGGTCAACAACGTGAAATTTCGTGGGTGTTGTTTGAAATTTTATTGCCGATGTTCGCTGTGTGTACTTATGTGTTTGTATATCGCGCCTTAGAAGCCCCTGAAGAATATGTCGGCTTCGTGGTGATGGGCGGTGCAATGACTGCGTTTTGGTTAAATGTTTTATGGAGCATGAGTAGCCAACTATATTGGGAAAAGCAACAAGGTAATTTACAACTTTATATCATCGCACCCAATTCAATGATGGCAATTTTATTAGGCATGGCATTAGGTGGCATGTTGGCAACTTGTTTACGCGCTGTGGCAGTGACTGTGTTCGGGATGCTCATGTTCGGCGTGACATTTCAAATTGTGAGTTATTTACAACTCTTTGCTGTGTTCACATTAACTATGATTGCGTTATATGGCATGGGCATGATGATGGCTTCTGCATTTTTATTATTCGGACGTGAAGCCTGGCACATTGCCAACTTAGCACAAGAACCGATTTTTTTGGCTTCTGGATTTTTCTTTCCGATTAAGTTCCTGCCGTTTTGGGTGGCGGCGGGTGCATCGCTTCTTCCTTTGACCTTAGGCATGGATGCTATGCGTCAACTTGTTTTTAATTCCGAATTTTCTGGCGGCTTTTTACCTGTATCAACAGAAATTTGGATATTAGCAGGTTTAGCAATTTTGTTTATTGTGGTCTCAAAATATCTGCTGGCTTATGTAGAAAAGTTGGCAGTGCGAGAAGGAAGAATTACGGAGAGTCGGAGATAACATGCAAACATCAACTTCTTGGCGTTCGTTTCGGACGGCGGCTTGGCTCGGTTGGGTAATTGAATCCAACTGGACAGACCCCTTTCTTTTTGCAGTGTACTCTATCGTCAAGCCTTTATCTGGCGCGGCGATTTTGGTCATTATGTATGGAGTTATTACAGAAGGCAATTTTGACAGTGCTTTGTTTCCATATATATATTTAGGTAACGCTTTCTATATTTATGTTGGCGCGGTGATGACTGGCGTCTCTTGGGCAGTAGTAGATGACCGCGAACTTTATAAAACTTTGAAATATATGTACATTGCGCCTATCAATATTCCAATTTACTTGCTTGGGCGTGGTGGCGCGCGTTTTATCGTTGGCTCTATTGCAGTATTAATTACCATTCTCACTGGCGTATTTTTCCTAAATGTGAACATCAATTTAGCAGAAGTCAATTGGGGATTGTTCTTCGTCTCATTGACTATCGGAGTCATCATGTTAGCATTGATTGGCTTGATGCTAGCAGGCTGGACGTTAATCACTGCCCGACATGAAGGTTTCATCGGCGAAGCAGTTGCCGCCGCCTTATACATTTTTAGCGGTGCCGTTTTCCCATTAGACGTGTTACCTGAATGGCTTCGTCCCGTCGGGTATTTTATGCCGACAACGTATTGGCTTGAGTTATTAAGAAGGTCACTGGTTGGTGATGTCGCACAAGCATTCCCAACATTATCTCAATTTAGCAATTTAGAAATTTTAGGCGTAATGATTGGCTTGAGCATTTTATTTGGTTTGGTCAGCGTTTGGGTTTTCAAAATCTGTGACAATATTGCCCGCGAAAATGGGATGATTGATAGAACGACGAATTACTAAATAAAAAGAGGAAAGATTTATAAATCTTTCCTCTTTTTATTTATCAGAAAAATGTTCTTTAAGTCTCTTTAGTAACTGCGTTCGCCCTAAGTGAGATGAAAAATTGTGATTGGATTTGGGGATAAATTCAATTCTTATTTTCTTTTGGTTTAACAATTTATTCACCGTTTTGCCTGCACCCTCTTTTAACAGTTGATAGCCGGGGTCTGTATCTGCAAAAATAAATTTCACCTTCATTTTTTTTCTTACAATTACATTTAAATCCCATGCAAGGTCTTCAATGTTTTTTGCACCAAGTATCCGCTTTACTTGATTGACAAAGGGCTTAAGAAAAGCGGCAAGTTTTATATAAAGCACATTGATAGTTGTCTTGGCAGTTACCCCCCATCGTTTTGGGTCTTTGAGCAATTTCATCCATCGGTCTTTGCGCCGCATGGATTCTTGATAAGAGTTCCAATCAAAATAATAATCGGCGGGAGAATAATCTAATGACATGCCTTCTTTCCAGTAAAAGGTGAGGGGATTAATTGGCAAAATTTCATGCACGGATTCATGTTCACGTTGCAATGCAAATTGAAAAGCGGAGTACGCGCCAGAACAAACGCCTATTAATATAATTTCGTTTGTATTGTGATTCATTTTCAAATAATCAATAGTGCATTGAATATTATCTAACGCTTCGGGCATGTAAGGGTCATTTTCTTTGTCTAAATTTGGATTGATGCTATCGCCCAGACCTAAAAAGTCTAAGCGAAAGACTTTGTAACCAAGCGATAACAATTCACGAGTAATATAAACATAATTGCGGTTAGGACCCATGCGGTGCACAGAACCTGCGTTTAATAGCAAAACTGTCGGTTTGGATTCTGCATCTCGAAGCAGTGGCAGGCTGAATATCCCGAAAAGAGGCGCGTTGGGGTTTTGGCACAAAATCTCGGTGATAGGAAATCCGCCTGCATCTGTACTTTCTTTGGCAGTTGAACCGTATGTGTAACAATCGAAACGAGTTTGTTGATAATTTTTCAATTCATTAAAAATATTTATATCAAGTGTATTTCCCTCAATTTTTATTGACGTGATTTCTTCAATGGCATAATGTGGCACTTTGCTATTGTGTGGTGTTGCCATCATCTCGGCATAACCAGATAAAGTTTTATGCTCAAATTGAAAATTTTGATTTGACCATGTTTCAATCAATTGGTTTGGAATTGGCAAATCATCAGTGTTGAAAAGAAAAACATGTTTTGCGTTTGGAATAATTTTTGCAAGCGAAATAGATAGCAGTTCATTCATCGTTTCGCGTGTGATTAAAAACCCGCCTCCTTCTAACGTTGTGCTGTCTACATCTAAATCGGCATTTTCTCCCGTTTTTTGAAGTGCCAACATTTCGCGAATATATCTTCTGCCTTCGACAACAGGAACCCAACACATTAAATTTTCAATTTCAATTTTATTTGAAATCATACTTGCAAGTGTGGCACCCATTCTTAAGCCAAGCAAACTTATTTTTTGGATGTTGCATTTTTCTTTTATAAACTTAACAACTTGTTCAATACTATCTAACCATTTTTGGAGTCTGTCAGGGTCTGTATCCAAACCCGATGAATCACCCACACCTTGATATTCCATACGAAAAGTTGTGACACCTTTTTCTGCAAAGCCATCTGCCAAGTGACGCAAGCCACGATATGAATTGACAAATTCATGCCCCACAGGCGGACAAATTACAACCGCATGGTCTGTGGGATGTTCTGGCAAATGACACCACGCCAGCAAAACATCTTTGCCCATTTCAATATAAAAAGGAATGCGCTCAATTTCCGCGTTTTTCATATCAGAGGTTAATCACATTCTGCAAATTCACAGCAGTAATCTGAATTTTTGGTTTTGCATTATTGGTATTGAATTTAATTTCTTTCTTTTCATTCGGCATTAAGTGAAAATAATTATCTTCAGGTAAACATCCATCACAAAGGATTTGAATCGCATATAAAAATTTATCACTTGAAATAGAAAGTTTATTTTCAAAAAATTCAGCAACCACATTTGCTTCTACTTTTGGCAAATGATGAGTGACAGGAAAATGAAACTGTTGGCTGATTACTTTTCCGCTTTCATCTTTCAAAATTGCACAAGCGACTTCATGCTTTGGCGGACCAAATTTATAAGCATAGCTGGTGTCATAAAATCCGCCAAGCATTTCTTCGGCGATGATTTTCATTTTTTGATTTGAATTAACTTTAATTTCCCGTTTTGCTTTCGCAATTGAAATGCTTTCATTTAACATCATGAACTCAATCGTACCTGTAAAGGTTGAAGGTGTTTCATTGATGATATGAAGATGCAAGCCTTGTAAACCTTCGTCGGTGAGAACAACTTGAATGGGTTGCAAAACTCTTTTCAAATAATAATATGCGGCTTTGGGATTGTTATTTTTATCAATCACACCCCAGCCTGCTCCAGCGAGAATATCTTTATAAAACCAAACCAAGCCACCATTGCAATTGCTATAAGTTGAACGCCATTCAGAAAAAACTTGACTCATCATTTCGCCAGTGACAACACGCCCAAGCATGAGATAACGATTCAAATCTTTATTTTTTAATTCTGCATCCACAGCAAATAATTTATTCGTGTAATATTCGCGCACATCTTCAAAATCCCACTCGGCGCCTGTATCACGTGGCACGCCATGTTTCCATAAATCAAAATTATTTTTTATATCAATAATATTTTTTTCATCAGGAATATTTGAAAAGCCTAATGTCTCTGATGTAAACTTCACATCCGCACGGCGCACATCATTCGCATCACGCAAGTATGCTCCTACGCCGTAATAATGCGTCACGCCATCACTGGTATAAAATGGAAAGACACCTTCACTCGGCGAAGATGTCACATACAAAGAATCTTCATGCAAAGTTTTTATCAATGCAGGCAATTCGTTTGCAAACCAATCATTGCGCCACATTTCATTTGGTATCCCCAACATCGCGGCTTGTTGTTCCACTTCACTATTGCCACAATAAAAAATTACACAAGCATGTTCACTTAATCTTTTGATTTGATAATTTGCTTCTGCTAAAATATTTTGATGAAATGATTCGTCATTCACGGGATAATCCATATTAGCAAACATAAAATCTTGCCAGACCATAATCCCCAATTCATCACACAAATCATAAAACGCATTTTGTTCATAAATCATTGTGCCACCAATACGGAGCATGTTCATGCCCGCATCACGCGCAAGTATCAAAGATTGTTTCAAATCTTCAATTTTTCCGTCTAAAGAAAGGATGTCACTGATTGTCCACACGGCACCGCGTGCAAAAATATTTTTTTCGTTGACTTGAATTTGGAATAAATTATTTTCTCGATTGAGATGCACATGACGAAACCCGACTCGCGCCTCTTTCAATGTGTGAAGTTGATTCTGCACCTTGACCATTAACTTACACGGATACAGATTCGCTTCGCCATGTGTATGTGGATTCCATGACTTTACATTTTGTAAAATAATTTCTTTATTGATTTGAATTTTTTGATCGGAGCCAGTGAAAAGAGAATGTGATTCTCCATTAATTTCAAAAATAATTTCACAAGGTTGGTTAGAAAAATTTTCTAAATCTGCCTTGATTTTGATTAAACCATTTGCGTTTTGCAATGATGTTTGCAAATTAAAGTCATTGATACTGGCAACTTCAGCAGATTCCAAACGAACTTCGCGCCAGATGCCAATTGGCTTTATAGGTGGAGTCCAGCCTGGGATGAAACCTAACAAAGTTGTCCGAAGCCAGCGCAGGTTTTGATTTTCGACTAGCTTTGTCTTCCACTTTGGTCTTTTTCTTTGAATTTCTAAAGCTTGGTGAATGGACCGAAAACAAATGACGAGTTGATTTTTTTCTTTGAGTTTTTCTGTCACATCTACTTTATATTGTAGAAACATGTTTTCGGTATTGAGAATTTTTTCCCCATTCAACCAGATCTCGGCTAAGGTTGCTAATCCATCAAAGACAAGGAAATGTTTTTTGCCTTCATTACTGAAATTAAATTCAGTTGAATACCACCAATCAAACTTTTCGATTTCGGATTCATTTGTCAGGGAGGCGATGGTTGCAGGAACAGAATCAACTATAAACAAGGATGAGGCGTTTTGAATCCAATCTGGAGAATCATATTGACCAGAATCAGTTTTCCACACCTGCCAGTTGTCTGAGAGTCGCATCATAAATAAAGTTTTTGAAGCGTGTTCGTGGCGGTTTGCCAATCTTGCCCCATTTTTTCAATTGGCGAAAAATCGAGTGGCTTCTTTTTGCTGACAGCGCGTGCGAGTTGAAATTGAGTGGTCTTCGCGCTGGTGGAAATATTGTTGAAAATTTCAATTACATCATCTAGTTTTTTTTCGCCATTTTCTTTGAGCCAACTCAAATACGTTTTTGATAATTCGTAACACGCGCCGAGCTGACGAAGCGTGACGAAAGAATATTGATGAAACATATCAATTGATTCTTGATTGAGCCAATTGATATCTTTTGCAAGGCGAGTTGCAAATGCATCAAACGGATTTTTGTTTGGAATAAATGTGAGTTGTTTTTTTAGAATTTGAATAGAAGCATTCACAAGTTCTTGATTCTTTTTTGCACGATCCCACATTTTTACAAACTCAACATAGGGTGGGAGATAGACAGGGTCATTTTGATTAAGGCGAAATAAATTTATAAAATCATCACCTGAAAGATTGTAATAACCTTGATTGTGAAAATAACCGAGATGTTTATTTTCGACATCAATTTCTACAACAGCAATTGTGCTTTTGACATGCGCCATGTGATAAGCAGTGCCATGTGTATCGGGCAAATAATATGAATCCATTTCAACAAGCACAGGTCTGCCGAAACCAACTTGCTCATCTACATGGTCAATCAATCGATTCCAAATCGTTAACTCTTGAACATCCAAACCATATAATTCATATAAATCAATTAACGGAAATTTGAAGAATGTCCATTGGTCACCTTCAAAGTCAATGACTAATGTAAAAGGTAATGATGCAATTGGTTCGTGACCCATCGCATGAAGCAATTCAATCCATACATCTGAATAGCAATTGGTCTCAGCCCAAATGCGGTCTGGACCGTGAATCAAATGTCTTTGATATGTTTGCGGGTCGAGTTGTAGGATGGATTTTTTCATAAGTAAATTAGCCACAGAGTTCACAGAGAACACTGAGAAAATCTTTTAAGAATCTCTGAGACTTCTGTGTTCTCTGTGGCAATTTTTTCATTATAGCTCTAAGAGATTCTTAACTGATTGGGGCCAGGCTTTAGGATCAAAACCAAATTTCTTTAACAATGCTAATGTGGTTCTTTCTAATCCAAAACCGATACAAGCCGTATGAGCAATCTCGCCATTTTGTGTTTTGATATTAAATGGATGAGCAAAATGGTCAAGGTGATAATTGCTGGAAGAAATAGCAGTTGGTTTTTCTTCGCTTGTAATTGGAATAACCAATTCAAACTTTAATTCTTGTTCTTGTTGAGAAGCAACCATTGCTCGTCCACCACGCCCAAAGAATGGGTCATTTGCAACCACAGGTTTTACATCCAAACCTAAGGCATGATACAGTTCTTCACCTTTTTTCAACCAAAAATTTCTATGACTCAATGCTTGTTCAGGCGTTCCCAATGTTACAAATTCTCGCTGACGGAATGTCTGCATACGAGCAGGGTCTTTCGATGGTTCGTGTCTGAACACAAAACCAACTAAATCAATCAAACGACCTTTTTCTGGTAAGACTGTATTCTTTGCTGTGGGATATAACGGATAACACGCCGCAGGATTCATCATCAATGCCGAAGGTTCTAAATCATCAGTCCATTTTTCGTTTTCATGCAACTTACGCAACATTTCAAGATGCTGTTTTTCTTTGCCCAAAAACGTATGGATGGAACCCATCAAATCAGGAAATGATTCGATGTGAGTCGTTTTGAGATAATGTTCACGCGGAAGAATTGGAGGAAAACGCATCACCTCTGCTTCTAGTTGTTGACTTTCTCGCGAGATATATCTTTCAAACGATTCAATGATGTGCTCAAACGTTCCGCTTCTTCCATACACACCAGGCACACCCGAGTCAATTAACAAACCAGTGGCAATTAACTCACGTTGATATTTCTCTTGTAATTCAGGTACATTTTCGTGCGTGTGAGACATGTTATCTCCTGCAAATCGATCTTAAACACGAAGGACACCAAGTACACAAAGGGATTTTTATTAAGCCTTAAGGTTTTTCTTCGTGACCTTTGAGACCTTTGTGTTTAAAGATTCTTAATCTCCACGATGCATGTGAAGTAATGTGGCATTGTGATTCATAATACGGTCGTTATTGACCATTAAAGAAGCACCATACGCATCTCGTAAATGACGGCTCAAACTATATTTTGTATCATTTCGATAACCTGCAATTCCACAAATCAACAAACTTTTGCTGACAATATCGATAATCAAACTGGAAGAAGAAATTTTCAAGTTATTGATTTTGACAGAGAAACTGAATGTATCTAATGCCTCAGCATTGTTCTCACTTAATAGTTGTTGATAATGTTCTGCACAGCCATGCACATTTTCACGCATAAGTTGTAAAACAGAATGAACTTCTGCTAAACGTAATGCGGCGGTTTGTGGAGCATTGGGATTCTTCTTCATCATATCTCTTACAAATGCTCTTGCCATGTTGACTGAATCAGTTGCAATGCCAAGCCATAACGAACCCCAAAGAATATGAGAGGTTGGGTGCATACTTTGGCTCAAAATATCTGCAAAAGGTGCAGGGATAATTTGTTTGATATGACCTTTTGACTTAACAAGAAAACCTTCACTGCATGTACCGCGAAAACCCATTGTGTCCCATGCCATGCTTGGTTCCAATTCATAATCTTCTTTACTGACCACTACATGGACTTGGTCATTGGCAGGTGAATCAGGTGTACGGCGTGAAGTGATAAACAAATCATCCGCTTGTTTGCCATACGAAATGACAGGGGCATTTTTTGTGAGTGTGAATGAATCACCATTTTGCTCAACGGCACAAATGCTTTGTCTTAAGTCTCCGCCAATACCCATTTCTGTTGTAGCAGAAGCAAGCAGACGCGAGTCAGAAGCGACTTTCTTCAAATAATTTTTGAAATGTTCGTTTGATAATCCATGATTCACTGCACAAGCAACTTGAATCTGATGCATGGCGAAAATCATAGCAGTAGAACCACAGTATTGACCTAACGCTTCACATACGCGAGCAAGTTGTGTAATGTTTAATCCAAGCCCGCCTAATTCAGTAGGAATATATGCCCCCATCAATTTTAATTTTTTTATTGCATCAATGCTTTCTTGCGGAAAACGGGCATTGGCATCTACATCTCTTGCATTTGGGCGCATAATTTCTTCGCCAATTTTGTGAACTTCTTCTAATAACTTTTCAAATGATTCCTTGCTCATGCCTGCTTGATTGGTGTGTTCCATGAAATGCCATCCTATGCTTTTTGAGTTAATTGCTCAACCACATCTACAATCGATTGAATGCTAGAAAAAGTTTTTCGCCCCAACATGCTATCAGGAATTTCGATGTTGAATTCATCTTCCAATGCCAACATCAACCCAACCGTTGCTAACGATGTCAGCCCTGCATTATATAAATCACTGTCATCTGCCAAATCTGTTACTGGAGTAGAAAGCCGCCCATTTTTTTCAAGAATTTCACGAACTTTTTGCACTGTCATATAATGGCTCCAAGATTAATAAATTTTAATAATGTAGAAATTTTACTCCAAATTAAAAAAATGATTGACTGAAAAAATTGCGATTCAAATGCAGGTTTTCCGCCTCTTTCTTCGGGGATATTTGTTTCTGCACCTGTGGCTTTGAATTACAATTGCGACATTATGATTAACGACCCTCTCCTCATCAATGACTGGCATCCTGTTGCTACTACTTCACAATTTAATTCGCAACCTATTATTAGTGTGCGTTTGCTTGGTGAAGATATTGTGCTATGGAAATCAGGGAATCAATACATGGCGTGGCAAGATTTATGTATTCATCGTGGGTCTAAACTTTCGGGCGGGAAAATAGTTGGGGAATATTTGCAATGCCCATATCATGGCTGGACGTATAACTCAGATGGCTTGTGTGTAAAAATTCCAGCACACCCTGAGCAAACACCACCAACCAAAGCAAAAGTCAAAACTTATTTAGCAAAAGAAAAATATGACATGCTCTGGGTTTGTTTAGGCAAACCTGCCAATGATATTCCGCCGTTTCCTGAATGGGAAGAAAATGGTTATACATGGGCAGTCTGCGACCCGATTAAAAATGTCCCTGCTCATGGACCACGCATCATTGAAAACTTTTTAGATGCGGCACATTTTCCATTTGTGCATGAAGGCGTACTTGGAGACCAAAATCATCCTGAAATGGAAGACTTTAACGTAAGTATTGGAGCAAATGGCATTGAGTCTGAACCTGTTTACATTTATCAGCCTGCACAATATGGCACCACAGACGGAGGTAAAGTCAGTTATGTCTATCGCGCATTTCGTCCATTTACTGCTCACATGACCAAACATGTGCCAGAAGGTTGGTGGGGAAAAGATGCGCCATCTGCCACACATGGTTTGATGTTAACGCTTACACCACATGATGAATTAGATACAACCGTTTGGTTTTTGATTTCTTCAACGATGTGGACTGACCCCGAAGTTTTGCAACATGAATACACAAAACGCATCACCGATATTTTTGAAGAAGATAGAGCCATTGTAATGAGTCAACGCCCCGAGCTTTTACCATTAGACTTGCAAGCCGAGTTACATTTGAAATCAGATAGAGTGGCTATTGCATATAGAACTTGGTTGAAGCAATTAGGTTTGAATTTTGGAACGGCGTAAATTTTAGCCTTAAGTCAGTCAAAAGATATTCTTGTTATAATCCGCAATCGCTTTACAAAACACGGAGGCACTTGTGCAAAACAAAATAATTTTTCTATTCATACTATGCAGTCTCATCCTCAGCGCTTGTGGAGCATCTGATTCAGGTGCAAGTCAAACGGTTGAGGGTTACATCACAGCCCTCGCGTCAAAAGATGAAGCGGCTCTTATATCCAATTCATGTGCAGAGTATGAAGATGATGCTTTACTCATCCTTGACTCTTTGGAGTTGGTTGAAGTTTCATTAGCCGATGGTGTGGCGTGTCAAGAAGTTGGCAATGATGGTGATACAACTTTGGTGAATTGCACAGCCACATTGCAAATGAGTTATGGTGGCGAACCGCAAGAATTAGATTTTTCAAACATTACGTATGAAGTAGTTAATGAAAACGGCAATTGGTTGGTTTGCGGAACAAGATAAAACTTGACCGTGGACGGCGGACGATAGACCGTATTGTATCGTCTACGGTCAACGGTCTTCGGTCAAAATAATATGAAGAAATTATTTTCAAAAGAAAACTTTTTGGCATTTTTATTTTGCTTGATATTAATCGCAATCATAATTTTCACAGCAGACAGCAACCCCACATGGATTTATCAGGGTTTTTAGCATGACGATAATTCAAATTTTGATTATCGTCATTTTTACATTGCTTTTTGCAATTCTCAAACGTGGCAGAGATTCGTTTTTATTAATCGCCAGCGTGTTGGTTATGTTTTGGTTACAACCTGCATTGCCAATTCGCGGTTTCGATTTTTGGATTCCAATCGCCACACTTATTATCACCATTTTCACTTGGCTCATCACAACCGATAATAAACTCAACCGAAAAAATATTTTTACACTTGTAATTATTGCAAGCATCATCTTATTGATTAACTTAACAAGATATTTTTCTTTCGCACAAATCTTCACGCCATCTCGTCCGCCACAGATTGAAATCACATTAATTATTTTTTTGATTTTTGGACTCATCTTTTTTCTTTTGATGAAGTACAACGCTTCATTCTTGACCTTCGGCTTGATTCTGCTCCTCAGCATTTTTCTCATCCTGAAAATCCCCGCATGGACAATTGAACTCAGTTCATTACTACGTGCATTAAATAATCAATCACTGACGAATGTCTCGGCATTGGATATTCGCTGGCTAGGGTTTTCATACGTCGCTTTTCGACTCATTCACACGATTCGAGATAAACAAGCAGGTCGTTTGCCTTCTGTAGATTTAGGCGAATATATCACTTACGTCATCTTCTTCCCTGCTTTTACAGCAGGTCCCATTGACCGAATTGAACGCTTCATTAAAGATTTACGTCAGCCATTTGAAGGATTGAATCAAGAAAAGTTTTTTGAGGCAGGTCAAAGATTATTGATTGGCTTATTCAAAAAATTTGTGATTGCAGATACATTAGCATTAATAGCATTGAATGATACAAATGCGACGCAAATTCAATCCACAGGCTGGATGTGGATTTTAGTCTATGCTTATGCCTTCCAGATTTATTTTGATTTCAGCGGCTACACAGATATTGCTTTAGGAATTGCAAAATTTATTGGCATTAATTTGCCTGAAAATTTTTCTTCACCCTACCTCAAACCAAATTTGACTCAATTTTGGAATAACTGGCACATGACTTTGACTCAATGGTTTCGGTCGTATTTCTTTAATCCAGTTACTCGTTGGTTGAGGTCTTGGCAAAAGCCAATGTCAATGCCAATGATGATTTTATTGACTCAAGTTGCCACGATGGTCTTAATCGGCTTTTGGCATGGAGTAACATGGAATTTCACTATCTGGGGTCTCTGGCATGGACTTGGTTTGTTCATTCATAATCGTTGGAATGATTTGACAAAAGCCAAAGCCGCAGAATGGGCAAATACACCTTTCAAACAAAATGTTTTAAATATCAGCGGAATTATTTTTACATTTCATTTCGTAGCAATTGGCTGGATATTCTTTGCATTAAGTTCACCAGTCACTTCTTGGAATATGATTTTGAAATTATTTGGAGTTGTGTCACCCTGAGCGTAGCGAAGGGTCTCTGAGATAATCGTAGAGATTCTTCGCCACAAAGAGCAAGAACGTGGCTCAGAATGACACAAATAAGGTTATATGAAAGATATAAATTATTCTAAAGTCTTTATAAAAGGAATTTTTCTTTTTATTATCTTCAATCTTTTGATTGCTGCATGGCAACCAAATATTGGAAAACTTTCTCTCTACAACTCTATCTTCACAGGCAGAGAGCGTTTGCCATTTGGAGAAAATCCAAAGCAATCTTATAACTTGAGTCTATTTGACTTGGATGCCATGTTTGCGTCTCATGTGATTCATGGAACCAAAAAAACCGAAAATGAATTTCGAGTGATAGTGATTGGAGATTCATCTGTCTGGGGAACATTGCTAAAGCCAGAAGAGACATTGAGTGGTCAATTGAATGAGATGAATCTCTCGGCGTGTGGAAAAAATGTCAAAGCCTATAATTTGGGGTATCCAACCATTTCATTAACCAAAGATGTTATGTTGCTTGAACATGCTATGCGATATAAACCTGATTTGATTTTGTGGATGACAACTTTGGATGCGTTTATTGTTGAAAATCAATCATCACCCATTGTTTTAAATAATGAAGAAAAAATTCGAGACTTAGAAACGAATTATGGATTAGCAGTTGGAATTAGTGATTTTGAGAAAAAATCTTTTTGGGATAAAACATTTGTCGGAGATAGACGCGCATGGGCAGATTTAGTCCGCTTGCAAATATATGGTGTGATGTGGTCTGCAACAGGCATTGATCAGTTTTACCCAGATGAATACGAGTCTGCTCAAATTGACCTTGAAGCAAATGTACTTTTTTATGGAGACGAGCCGCCTGTTCTTGAGAAAAAATTGTTTCATGTAAATGCACTTGAAACTGGAATTCGAATTGCAGAGAATACACCAGTTCTGATTGTTAATGAGCCAATTTTAATAAGCACTGGAGAGAATAGTGATATCCGCTATAATTTCTTTTATCCTCGCTGGGCATATGATTTGTACCGTGATGTCGTTATGCCATACCTAAGCCAGATGCTTGGTTGGAATTATGTTGATTTGTGGGATATTGTTCCTGCGAATGAATTTACAAATAGTGCCATTCACTTAACACCTGCAGGTGAAAAGATTTTGGCTGAGAGTTTAGTGCCGTATATTGTGGAAAAATGCAAATAAGACCATAGACGGTGGACGATAGACCGCTTATAAAAAATTGGAGTTTAGTTTTATGAAGTTCGCACGATATATATTGTTAAGTCTGTTTTTAGTTTCTTGTATGAATGTTCCAGTTACATCACAACCTGAAATTATTTTAAGTGATGTGACTGCAACTGAATCTGTAAATGAAATTGTGGAAGCAACGCAAGTTTCGGTTGCAACTCCGCGCCCGACGCTAGCACAAGATGAATGGAAACAGTTACCAATTATCCCCGTCGTCAGTGAGGCGATGAAGGAAGTGTATCAACGTGGACTCTCATTAGGGCGAAATCCAAATGTGTTTTCAAAAGTTGGTGATTGTCAAACGAATACGGGATTTTATCTTGTAGATTTTGATTATCCAAATCAATATGGTTTGGGTGAAGAGTATGCTTATCTTCAAGAAACGATTGATTATTATGAAGGTTCTTTTTCGCGCACGAGTTTGGCAATGCGTGATGGATATAATGTTGCGGCGATTCTGACTCCGCTTCGAGCTGACCCTGAAAAATGTGAATCAGGTGAAACGCCGATTGCTTGTGAGTTCCGTTTGAATGATCCAAGCATTGCGATTATCAGTTTGGAAACAAATTTCAATGGCAGACCTGCTGATGATTATGGAAAATATATGCGTCAGATTATTGAATATAGTTTGGAGCAAGGTGTTGTGCCAATTCTTGCAACCAAAGGTGATAACCTTGAAGGCGATCATAGCATCAATGCCGAGATTGCTGAAATTGCTGTTGAGTATGATATTCCGCTGTGGAATTTTTGGGCAGCATTACAACCTTTGCCAAATCAAGGACATTCAACTGAATTGAATGATGGCTTTCATTTATCTTTTTCAAGAAATTTTTTTGATAAAGAAAAAAATATGTTGAGTGGTTGGCCCTGGAGAAATTTGACAGCATTGCAGGCGTTGGATGCAGTAAGACAAGGTTTAAGTGAATAGATAATAGTAAATAGTTGAAGTGCAAAATAATATATCTTTTCAAAAGGATTACCTGAATGACACAAGAAATTACAAACTCAATTGCAAAATTCATTGCTGAAAAAATATTGAAGCAACCGAATAAAGAAATTAAATCTGATGAAGCATTAATCTCCAGTGGATTAATCGATTCATTCAGCCTGATGGATTTGGCTTTGTTTGTGGAAGATACATTTGGTGTGAAAATTGAAGATACCGAATTGAATGCGGATACTTTTGATTCTTTGAATCAATTGGCAGGTTTGATTTCATCAAGAAAATAATTATTTGTAGGGGCGAGGCATGCCTCGCCCCTACTGGTTACAAATGACAACACTACCCCATCTTCTCCAAAACACATACCAATCTGTCCCTGATAAAACCAGCATCATTTTACAATTTGCAGGTCAGGAAGATAAAACGATTACTTATCGCGATTTGATTCGCGGCGCAAATCGTTATGCACAAACGTATGCAACAAAGGGAATCAAAAGCGGTGAAGTAGTTATTTTAATTCTGCAACATGGCGAAGATTTAGTCTATTCATTTTGGGGGGGCATTTTGCATGGCGCGATTCCAGCTATTATGCCGTTTCTGACAGAAAAACTCGCGCCTGAAAAATATCGTGCTGATTTATCTTCTTTAATTTCAATCACAAAACCGACAACGATTGTTACATATCCAGAATTCGAAAATGAAATTCGCGACGCTTTGGTAGAAGGTGATTTGGTTAAAAATATTATTCTCACAAATCAAATTGAATCGGAATCTAATATCAATTTTGATTCTTTGCAAGGCATGATTTCTTCACAAGAAGATATTGTTGTTTTGCAACATTCATCAGGCACAACGGGTTTGCAAAAAGGCGTAGCACTTTCGCATCGTGCAATTTTGAACCAATTAAATTCATACAGCAAAACAATTCAACTTAACAAAGAAAATGATGTCATCGTTTCGTGGCTTCCGCTTTATCACGATATGGGTTTCATTGCATGTTTTCTTTTGCCTGTGCTTATGCAAATTCCACTTGTGTTAATGTCACCGTTTGATTGGGTGCGCGCGCCGTATAAACTTTTGCAATCCGTTTCGCAATATCAAGGCACACTCACATGGCTTCCAAATTTTGCTTTCAATTTTTGTGCGCAAAAAATTCGTGAACGTAATCTTGAAAATGTAAATCTTTCAACGTGGCGTGCCATCATCAATTGTTCCGAGCCTGTGCATGTCGAAAGTCATAATTTGTTTTTTGAAAAATTTTCAAGTTATGGATTAAATTATTCCGCAATGCAAACTTGTTATGCTATGGCAGAAAATGTTTTTGCTGTCACACAATCTCCGCTTGATAAAACTCCCGTGATAGATGAAATTGACCGTGAGACATTTATGACTCAACGCTTCGCACTTAAGGGGAAAACTGATTCTGCAATTCTGAAAATGACTTCTTCGGGGAAGCCTCTTCCGAATGTCAAAATCAGAGTTGTGGATGAATCATTCAATGAAGTTGATGAAAGAGTCGTTGGTGAAATTGCAGTCCAAAGCGATTGTATGTTGACAGAATATTTTAATCGTCCCGACGCAACTGAATCCGCGATTAAAGATGGTTGGTATTTGACTGGTGATTATGGTTATCTTGCTGACGGCGAGTTATATGTTTCTGGTCGTAAGAAAGATTTGATTATCGTTGGAGGAAAAAATGTCTATCCTCAAGATTTGGAATCGCTCGCAGGTGAAGTACCAAATGTCCGCAAGGGACGATGCGTAGCGTTTGGTATGTATGACCAAGAATCAGGCACAGAAGAAGTCGTCATTATTGCTGAATCTGAATCACAGGAATCAGATAAAGAATTAATCGCCGATGCGATTCGCAAACACGTCACCAAAAATTCAGCAGTGGCAGTGCGTTATGTTAAAGTGGTAGATGAAACATGGATATTGAAAACATCCAGCGGAAAAACAGCACGGTCTGCCAATAAAGAAAAGTTTTTGAAAGAACTTGGGGCAAATTAAATTTCTATATTTGTGATTATTTCTTCCCAAGTATCAAAATATTGAATCCGCGCTTTTTCAAATGCAAGTGCTTTGGCTTTGCTACCTGAAATTAAACCAATTGTTTTTATATTTACATCAAACCCTGCTTTTTGAAAAATTTCACCAGCACTTTGCACAGAACGAATCCCACCCATTGTGTCTTCCACAACAATTAATTCAAATGAATTGGGCAACAGTGAAAATACATTATTTAATTTTCCAGTTTGTTGCCAATCTACAGCGGCTTGAAGTGCTCCCCATTCATCATTTGTATAAGCAGCAAGTGTTCCAGCCAAAGCATGGATTGGTGATGGTTTCAATAAAGTTGATGGTTCAAGGTTTTGAAGTTTGGCAATGTATTCCAATCTGCCGTATCCAATTAATGGAATGTTAGGCAGACCAACGAGTTCGAGTGCTTTTTCTGCTTCTGGTGCATATCCAATATGAGATGTATCTACATTTCGTGGCGGCGCAGATGGTCTTGCAGTAATGGATGCTAAATAAATATTTGGTTGAATTAATTTATTCAAAATAGATGGAGTGAGATTAGCAACATCATGTGAATGTAAAAGCGACTCTGTTTCAATTTCTGGAGGTAAGTTATATGCCTTACTGAAAGTTTTACTTCCTAATGAAAAATGTTGAAACAAACGTGTAGTCGCAGAAAAATGAACATTCCTTGAATCATGTAATAGACTCTGACGCAAGTTTTCAGGAATAAACGGGAAACATTTTTGTTGTAATGCAGATTCTGTGGGATAAATATTTGGCAGTATTTCAAACTTAGGGACTTTTATCCCATGAGATATATATCCATTCGTTCGTTTACCAATTTCAATCGCCGCTGAAGTTACATCCGCTGGAAGATTAATTTCATTCCAAGTTGAGAGGATATCATTCCAAGCAGTGGCTAATAGAATCGGAACCATATCCCATTCACTGAAAATTCCTCTTCTTTCTAAATCAGCAATATGTTCTTCGTGAAAATCAAAATGAGGTGAACCCATTAAAGTTGCAAAATGATTTAATGTGGAATGTAAGGCGGCTCTATATCCACCTGGAGTGACCAATACTCCATCAATGTCTAATAAAATAATTTTTGTCATTTGTGGCGTTTTTCCAATTCATTCATGATGTGTTCGGGAGTTAAACCGCGTGCGGATAATAATACAAGGGTATGAAAAGTAAGGTCTGCGATTTCTTCAATGAGACGTGAGTCATCTTGGGCAAGTGCGGCGACAACAACCTCTGTGCCTTCCTCACCAACTTTTTGTGCAATCTTTGGTAAGCCATCTTTGAAGAGACTCGCAGTGTATGATTGTTCGTTTGGATTCTTTTTACGGTCTTCGATAATTTCGAATAAAGTTTGAATGTTCATTATTTCTCCATAAGACCTGACAGGTTTTTAAAACCTGTCAGGTCTTCATAAGTTTCTATAAAAACAACTTTGTTTACCCATATGACAAGCTGGACCTGCAGGTTCTACTAAAATCAAAAGCGTATCGGCATCACAATCAATTTTGATTTCAATCACTTTTTGAATATTGCCTGAAGTCGCACCTTTATGCCATAACTCATTTCTACTCCTTGACCAAAAAACAGTTTCTTTCTTTTCCAATGTAAGTTGAAGTGATTCTTGATTCATATAAGCCATCATCAAGACTTGATTGCTTTTTACATCTTGAACAATCGCAGGAATGAGACCATTTGAGTCAAATTTAATTTCAGAGATTTGCATTTGTTTTCCGCAGATAAACACTATTTAGGATGTAAAACCAGTTCAGCTATTTCTTGAACTCTCGACATTGTTATGCCATTTCTTTGTTCTATAGCAAGTGGATGATCCGTAGGCTCAAGTTCTATAAATGGTCTAATTCCAACAGGTTGTGTATGAACATTAGTTTTCAAATTTAACGTTTCAGGATATACAGCTGATAAAGAAGTTGAAAGCCATCCAAAATATGGAGGTTCTTTTTCTCTTCCTGTTTTATTCCAGAGTTTGCTTGCTCTTTTATAGTTTTCCTTGCTTAATGAAACCCATACAGACCAATTAAAAATTTCAGTTGAGTCAATGATTGGGATATGAATATTTCCAACAATGAAATAATGTTTTTCGTCAAAAAATTTTTCTCCCCGAACTTCACATTGATCTGAAGACAGCCAAACTCTGTTTCTCTGTTCTTTTTCTGTTAAAGAATAAACAAAGGCTGGGGCTGGACTTCCATAACTTAAAGGCAAGCCTTCATGATATTGTCCACATGTTTTACAGGTGTATCCACTCATAACTACTCCTCTTGTCATCTTTACTTTTGTTTCACATAAAACTTATAGGCGTACATGTACGAATTGTGATTGTAACTCTCGTTTTAACTCTGCAATCTTCAATTTGCCATCATGAAACAAGGATGCGGCGAGTGCAGCATCCGCTTTACCTGCAGTGAGAACTTCTGCAAAGTGATTCATATTTCCAGCACCACCAGATGCAATCACTGGAACAGAAACAGCTTCTGAAATTTTGCGAGTCAAATCAATATCATAACCAGCGAGTGTGCCATCTGAATCCATACTAGTTAATAAAATTTCGCCTGCACCCAATTCAACTGCACGAGTTGCCCATTCGATTGCATTCATACCTGTTGGAACTCGTCCACCATTGACATAAACTTCCCAACTCGAATCTTTTCGGCGAACATCCATTGCCAACACAATACATTGAGCACCAAATCGTGATGCTCCTTCTGATAATAATTCAGGATTCTTCACAGCTGCAGAATTGACACTGACTTTATCAGCACCAGCCAATAATAAATTTCGCATGTCACTGACTTCACGAATCCCACCGCCAACTGTTAATGGCATGAAAACAGTATCAGCAACATGACCTACTAAATCTAAAGTTGTTTTGCGACCTTCATTCGTTGCGGAAATATCAAGAAAGACTAATTCATCTGCACCTTGTTCATCATATAAACGTGCTTGCTCAACAGGGTCACCCGCATCACGCAAGTTGACAAAGTTCACGCCTTTGACAACACGCCCATCTTTAATATCCAAACATGGAATGATTCGTTTTGCTAACATAATCTCTCGGTTTCAAGTTACAGGTTTAAGGTATCAGGTTTTAACTTTCAACATTCAACCTTCAAACCTGTAACGCCTTTCCTAAATCAATTGTGCCTTCATATAATGCGCGTCCAATAATCACACCTGATAAATTTGCATCGCGCGCGGCAATCACATCATCTATCGTATGCACACCACCAGATGCAATCACGTTGAGTCCACTCACATTTGCTAACTCGCGGGTTGATTTGATATTTAATCCACTGCCCAAACCGTCCCGACGAATATCTGTAAAGATAACAGTATCAAGCCCAAAGGTCCGCATTTGAAGCGCGAGGTCAGTGGCTAAAATTTTGCTATCATCTTTCCATCCGCGCACACTTACAAATCCATCACGTGCATCAATTCCAACCGCAATTTTTTCAGCACCAAATTTTTTGATTGCATCTTTCACAAGTTCAGGTTGTTCAATTGCAATCGTCCCCAGCACTGCGCGGCTGACACCCATTTCAAAAATTTTTTCAATCATATTCATTGAACGAAGTCCGCCACCAAATTGCACACGCGCATTAAGTTTTAAAATATTTTCAAGTGCAAGTTGATTGGCCCAATCACTTTCACCAAACGCACCATCTAAATTAACAACATGCAACCATGTTGCACCAGCATTCAACCATTGGCTTGCAATTTGTTCAGGCTCATCACTGTATGAAGTCATGCGATTTGGGTTGCCTTCTTTGAGGCGCACAACTTTTCCATTTCGCAAATCAATCGCGGGATAAATTGTAAAACTCATGAATCCTCCAAAAAGTTTTTCAAAATTTGTAATCCCACGCGCTGACTTTTTTCAGGATGAAATTGCACACCAAAAATATTTTCATGTTGTACCGCGCAAGCATAGTGGATGCCATAATTTGTTTCAGCAATCACATCGGATGAATTTTTTGGATGACAATAATACGAATGATTGAAATATACATACGCTTCATCATTGACCTGATTAAAGAGTGACGCTTCTTTCTTAACTTCAATTTGATTCCACCCAGTGTGCGGAATCTTCAACTCGGGCATTTTCGGAAATGGAATTACTTTACCAGCTAATAATCCAAGACCTTTGTGTTTGCCCATCTCTTCACCAATTTCAAATAATGCTTGCATACCCACACAAATTCCAAGAAGCGGAATATTTTTTTTAGCAACTTCTTTAACAGCCTCTTCTAATCCACTTGTCCGCAAACCAAGCATGAAATCACCAAACGCACCAACTCCTGGAAGAATAATTTTTTCTCCAGTTAAAACTTTTTGCGGATCAGCGGTTCGTAAAACATTGGCACCGATATTTTCTAACGCTTTTTGCACAGAACGAAGATTGCCTGTGCCAGCATCTATCAAAATAACATCTTTCATTTGGTTAATGTCCCTTTTGTAGATGGAATGACTCCACTTCGGCGCGGGTCAATTTGAGTCGCCATATCTAATGCACGTGCCCACGCTTTAAATAATGCTTCAGTTTGATGATGGTCATCACGACCATATAAAACACGGGCATGTAAATTACATCTTGAAGTGACAGCAAATGATTCAAAGAAATGCGGAAACAAAGTCGTTGGGATATTCCCAACATACGGAGAATGCCATTCGGCTTGAATTACTGCATAGGGTCTGCCTGATAAGTCAATCGCAACATGGGTGAGTGTTTCATCCATGGGAGCAAATGAATCGCCCATACGGATAATTCCTTTGCGATCGCCTAATGCTTTATCAAAAGCCTGACCTAAAGCCAGCGCAACATCTTCCACTGTGTGATGAACATCAATATGTAAATCGCCAGTTGCTTTGACTGTTAAGTCAAAGAGTCCATGCACGGCGAGGTGAGTGAGCATATGGTCAAGGAAGCCAACACCTGTGGAAATTTCGTGTTTGCCAGTTCCATCAATATCTAATTTGATTTCAATTTGTGTTTCATTTGTCTTTCGTGATATTTCTGCGGTTCTCATGAGTGCTCCTTTAATGCCTTGATCAATGCATCTGTATCTTCTGGTTTACCTACACTGATGCGAATATGGTCTTTCAAGCCTGGCTTGTTGAAATAACGGATAAAGATTCCATGTTCGTTTGCTAGTTTTGTTTTTAATTCCAAAGCATCTTTGTCAATGACTTGGCACAAAATGAAATTGGATTCGGTTGGATATGTTTTTAGAAATGGGATTTTTCCTAATTCATTTAATAATCTTTCTCGCTCATTTTTGAGAAGTTCGACAACTTTTTTCAGTTGTTCCGTATTTTCCAAAGAGACTTGTGCTGCGATACTCGCTGCCACATTGATGTTGTATGGCTGTTTGGATTTCCATAACGTTGGCATTAACCATTTTGGAAATGCTCCATACCCAACCCTCAAACCAGCGAGACCAGCCCATTTGCTGAATGTTCGCAGAACGATTAAATTTTCACGCGTTGGTACTTCTTTGATGCGACTCAAACTTGCACCGAGGTTATCTCCTGCAAATTCAATGTAGGCTTCATCTAAAACAATCAGAGTTGGTAAAGATAATAATTCATCCATTACTTCAAGTGGAATGACAGAGCCATCAGGATTGTTCGGTGATGTGATGAAAAATAATTTTGGTTTGTGAATTTCCACTGCTTTGCGAATTGAATCTAAGTCTAATGAAAAATCTGAATTGCGTTTTACTTCAATCACTCGTCCTGCATTTAATTCTGCATCGAAAGAATACATGCCAAATGTTGGCGGGCAAGAGAGAATATAGTCATCGGGGTCAAGAAAGACGCGCATAATTAAATCGAGCAATTCATCTGCACCAGAGCCTGCTAAAAGATATTCCGCAGGTACGCCTGTAAATTTTTCTAATGCGTTTCGTAAGGCACGGCTTTCAGGGTCGGGATAAATGTGTGGAAAATCCATGCTACCTAATGCTTCACGAACTGCAGGCAATGGTCCATATGGATTTTCATTTGCATCGAGTTTGACAATTTGGTCAGGTGATTGCCCGATGCGTGCAGATAAAATTTCAAATGGTTCAATTGGTGTATAAGGCGGTAATGATTCAAGGTGTTTGCGGATTTTCATTTTTGCACCTCATTTCTTAATCGTGCCGCATTGGCATGAGCATCTAAACTTTCAGATTCAGCAATTACAGAAGCAATTGAACAGATTTCTTGTGCCGTAGATTCATCCAATGCAACTAAACTGATAATTTTTATAAAATCTGTCACACTTAATGGAGATGCAAAACGAGCAGAACCACCTGTTGGCATAACATGACTTGGACCAGCTAAATAATCACCTAACACTTCAAAAGAATGTTCACCCATAAATACGCCACCAGCATTATTTATTTTCTCAATCCATTTCCATGGGTCTTTGATAGATAAACCTAAATGTTCGGGAGCATATTCATTTGATAAATCAATCGCTTCTTGAATATCACGAGTTAATACAGCACCTCCACGATTTTCTAAAGAAGTCAAAATGATTTCATTTCGTTTCAATACTTCAATTTGATTCTTGATTTCAGTTTGAACATTTTGAATCAAATTTTGTGATGGTGTTAACAAAATAGCAGAGGCTAATTCATCATGCTCGGCTTGAGCAAGTAAATCTGCTGCAACCCATTTTGGATTTGCAAATTCATCAGCAATCACAACAGTTTCAGTGGGACCTGCTAACCCATCAATGCCAACAATGCCTGCTACTTGCTTTTTTGCTAATGTGACAAATAAATTTCCAGGTCCAAAAATTTTATGTACAGGTCGAATAGATTCAGTTCCATAAGTTAAAGCCGCAATGGCTTGTGCCCCACCTAATGGATAAATTTCATCCACACCTGCAATCGCACAAGCCGCAAGAATGATTGGGTCAATTAAGTAATCAGAATATTTTTTTGAAGGTGGTGAAACAACTACAATTTCTTTTACACCTGCCACACGCGCAGGAACAACGCTCATCAAAACCGTAGATGGAAGCGGAGCAGTTCCACTTGGAATATATAAACCGACTCGTTCTATCGGACGAATCAATTGTCCAAGCACGCCACCTAATTCATTTGTAAACCAAGATGTCATCGGTTGTTTACGATGAAATGTTTCAATTCGTGTTGCGGCTTTTTGCAAAGCATCACGTTGTGCAACGGAGATTGAATCAAGTGCGGATTGAATCAAATGTTGAGGGACAGGAGCAGGCAGGAGGTCAATTGAATCGAGGCGGTTAGTCCAATCCTGTAATGCTAAATCACCTCGCATCTTCACATCTTTTATTATTTTTGTAACTACTTGTTCAGGAGTTAATACTTCATTAAATATTTTTTCAATACGTGCAGAAATATTTTGATTAATTTGAATTTCATCTAATGCGTTTCGTTTTAAAATCGTTTGTCGTGCTTGTGTTGGCGTGTATTGTTTCAACATATTAACCTCGCAACTCATTCAACATTTTTGTATAGCGCGGCGGCTCTTCTTCAAAAATATAATTAACTGGCGAAACAATAATGCCACTGCCGCCAATATTTCTTAACTCACTAATTGCTTTCGGTAAAATATCACGACGCACAACAATTGTGACGGAATACCAACTTTGATTTGATTCACGCGTGATGATAGGGCTGATGGTTGGACCTTGTAAGCCACCGACATTTGTTTGTGTAAAAATTTTTTCGCCCACCGCTTCTGGACTTAGCCCACGCATGTTTGCTATTACCAACAAATTTTCTTTTGCCCTCAAATGCGCTTCGATATATTCAAGCAAACGGCGCGCCATTTCTAAGGCTTCGGGATTTTTTTGCAACGTGTAACGATTGGCAATTAAAGCTGCTTGTGATGTTTGAATGATTCCATTTGTGATTGTTTTCAAACGATTATCTTTTAACGTTTGACCTGATGAAACCAAATCGGAAATAATATCTGCATAGCCAATTGTCGGAGCAGTTTCTAACGTACCTTCAGCAGTGATTAATGAATGTGGAATATTTTGTTGAGTAAGGAATTTGCTTGTTAGGTTTGGGAATTTTGTTGCAACTCGTAAAGGACGATTTAATGATGTCGTATATTCTTTCAATGATTGAACATCATTAACTTGTTCCCATGATTCAGGAATCGCTAACATTAATGAACAATATCCAAAACCGAGTGAGTCGTGCAGAATAATAATGTCACCATTGTCACCACGTTTTTCTTCAACTACGTCAATACCTGTGATGCCAAAATCTACACTGCCCTGACGAACACTAACGACAATATCACCGGGGCGTTGAAACAGAATCCCAAGTTCAGGCAATGCAGGAATTTCCGCTTCATATTGTCGCGGATTGGGTTTGAATACCGAAAGCCCGGCAGAATTAAGAAAATGAAGTGCTAATTCTTGTAAGCGTCCTTTGGATGGAAGAGAAAGCCTGAGGTGTTGATTGTTTTGCATACTATTTCCTTTACACGTGAAAAATTAAACAAAAAACCCCGAGCATGGTCGGGGTTTGATGATTTCAATACGAAACACTTATTTACTAAAAACAAGTATGCGCACAGACACATCCCGAACATGCGGGGTCAAAATCAAATGATGATGGTGGCTGTGAGCAAAAACTGTTTTCATGTTGGGCGGCAGTATACCAATAAGGTTTTTATTTGGCAAGCACAATTTTTGTTAATATTTCGTTATCAACACAACTTTTATAGATTATGCTTCGTACATCACTTAACAACTTTTTTGGAGAATTTCATGGAACAAGAAAAACAACCTTCTCGTGTGTGGAACATTGTGCGTTGGATTCCGTTT
>JAEURG010000212.1 GCA_016789345.1 Anaerolineales bacterium
TCGTAACACGTTGTGCAAGTTTCACTGAAAAATCCCCATACACGCAGGAAATTTGCAGAGTACTCCGATTATCAGTTTCAAGTTCGTCCATCGCCGAATCGCGCAAACGCACAAAGTTGCCAAATAATATAAGGTTGACCAGCCATTCTCTATCCCAGAAAGCCACAGCATAAGGTCGAGTGTATGTCCACCAATAAGTCTCCTCAAGATATGCAGGGATTTTCGAGCTTGTCTCCACACTTACATTTTCTCTTGCCCAAGATTCACTTAAGTTGTTCATGGTATTTGCCTCTTTGTTGAAAGATGAACAATCTTGATCAATTATGTAATCAATTGTGCAAAATTGGTTTTCTTCAGTTTTGCGACCAATTTATTTTGCACATCACACCAAACCAACTTCATTGGGCAAATTTCTTCAAGGGAACAAATTCCCTTTGAATCAACACACTCGTTGAGTTGAATGGGTCCGTCAATGGCTTCGACCACTTCGAGTAATGTAATATTTTCAGGTTCACGGGCAAGCCTCACACCGCCATGTAATCCACGTGACGTATGTAGTATGCCCGCAATTGAAAGTTGCGAAATTATCTTAACTAAAAAAGCAGGGGGGATTTTCTGCTCCTTCGCAACTTGACTGGTAGCAACATGCTGGTTCTTTCCAATTCGAGCAAGATGTAAAATAGTTCGTGTTGCATAATCGGCTTGACGTGTAATTTGCATATGAACTCCTCTCGAAACAAGAATACTCATTGTCTACAAAGTCACATGAAAGGGGGCTTTCAGCCTTCGGCGTGAATTACCTCTTTATATTGTGAATTTTATCACAAATTAGGCTAAATGTCAAGTTTTTACATCTTAATAGTCACAATACACAAGCAACGCGCAAATATTGATAGCAAATGTATAATGACATTAATAAGGCTGTTTTTTTTTACCTAAAGGAGATTTTATGATTGAGCAAACCGGTCCGCCACTTTCGTTGACAATTTCTCTGATTTGTTTTTGTGGCGTATTTCTTTTATTGATTGGCGTGGTTGTGTTGGGATTTATTGCCCGCAAAGATACCCACCCAGATAAAGAAGATAAGCTCTAAGGTTTGGCTTGGATGAAAAACTCCACCGCTTCTATGTCTTGACCTAGGCTTGATACTGAAAAACTAAACGGAGTCAACACCCCAGCCTGAGTCGCTTCGCGGCTTTCCCAGCGTTTGACTCCAACCACGATGTTATTTTTGTCATAAACCACAGCCACAATCCATACTTCATTTGCAGGTTGTGACGTGTAAATTTGTCCGCTGACATTTGCATAATTCCCATTAATTTCTGTCACACTGTTATTAATCGTCGCTGATACGTAATTACCTGAATTTCCTTGCAAAGCACTTAACAATTGCACTTGCGGATTTACTTTCTGATTTACATTTGGAAAATAAACATAAACTGGCAAAGATGAGTTTGAGGGGATAATATCCAAAATGGTAAAAGCGATTTCGCTTGTAATGACATTATTTGCTTCATCTAATAAATTAAATTTGACAGAAACATTTTCAAGAATATTGGATGTATTATTTTGAATCAAAGCGAAACAATGCAAGCCAGAGGAACTGTCAGCGTGGCAAACGGTTTGGGCGATAGGAACAGGCAGAGGCGTGGGCGTTGAAGCGGCGGCGAAAATAGCAGATGGGTCTGGGATGAGAATCGAATCTCCGATGGAAAGCGCGTTTGGGTTCACATCAGGGTTCGCCGCTCTTAAATCTGAAATAGAAATATTAAATGCTTCTGCAATTTCGCTGAATGTGTCGCCTTGTTGAATGATGTAAATTTGTGGCGTGCTGGTTGGGATAGGTGTTGTTTGAACTATTAAAACATTGGGCGTGTTTGTGATTTGCGGTGTGTTTGTAAGATACGGTTCTAACGAAACATCAATTGATGAATTGTTAGGCGTAGAACACGATGTTATGAAGAGAATTAACAGAAACAACTTTTTTTGCATGAGATGATTATAATTGGATAAATTTATCGGAGGAACAATGGAATATCGTCATTTAGGCAAGACAGGCATTCGAGTCAGTGAATTATCGTTTGGCTCGTGGGTCACGTTTCATAATCAAGTAGATGTGAAACCCGCAGTGGATATGATGGCGGCGGCGTATGAACATGGCGTGAATTTTTTTGATAATGCTGAAGTGTATGCAAGTGGAAAATCTGAAGAGGTGATGGGGAAAGCCTTGAAAGAATTAAAGTGGCGGCGCAGTAGTTATTTGGTCTCTACCAAAATTTATTGGGGGTTGCATGATAACGTCAATGAAAAAGATACATTGAACCGCAAACGTTTGATTGAAGGTATTAATGGTTCGCTTGAACGATTACAACTTGATTATGTGGATTTAATTTATTGTCACCGACCTGATAAAACCACACCGATTGAAGAAACCGTTTGGGCAATGCACAATATTATTGAATGGGGCAAAGCCTTTTATTGGGGAACATCGGAATGGTCTGCTTCAGAAATTGTAGAAGCGATTCATATTGCTGAAAAACATCATTTGCATAAACCAGTTGTAGAACAACCACAATACAACATGTTTGAACGCAAAAGATTAGAAGGGGATTACATCCGCTTTTATAAAGAATATGGTTATGGCACAACCACATGGAGTCCATTAGCATCTGGTATGCTTTCTGGAAAATATAAAGGTGGCATTCCAAGTGATAGCCGTGCCGCACTCAAAAATTATGATTGGCTCAAAGATAGAATGACGGATAAATCTCGCCTTGCAAAAGTTGCCGCACTTGAACCGATTGCAAAAGATTTAGGTTGCACAATGTCGCAACTTGCTTTGGCTTGGTGTTTGAAGAATCCATTTGTTAGCACGGTGATTACAGGTGCAAGTCGTGTGGAACAAGTGCATGAAAATATGAAAGCATCTGAAGTTAAACTTACACAAGAAATAATGGATAAGATTGATGCGATTTTTGATATAAAAAAAGATGAAGATGATGATTAAAAAATGTAAGGGCGACTCGCGAGTCGCCCTTACATTTTATATTTTTACAAAATAATTTTCTTCCACACTTTGCCACGTCTCGTCATGTCGCTTCATATATTTTGCAAGTAATGGATGCACATTCAAAATATCTTCATAAATTTTTTGCGCAACTCTTCTAATAGAAAAATGTGCATTTGCCGCACTGCGTAATTGACAAAATGCAAACGCTTCTCTCAAATTGAATTGTGCCAACACGCGCCGATTAAATCCATTGGGGACAATGTATTGAGCAACATCTGGATTAAATTGATATAACTTTTCATACATTTGATGTGCTGATTCCATCGCCGCTTCATATTGTGACCTGAAACCTGCTTCTGCTATTAGGCTTGGAGTTGTATATCCCAACCTTGTTGTCAGTCGTTGTGGAGTCTGCGACATCATACGGTGACGTTTGAATTCAGCGTACGCGCCTTGGTCCATGACCAAGTCAAATGTGTAATTGCAATATTCAAGTTCTCGTAATGGAACATCAAACTTATCAAGTTTGCTTAACAATGTTTGTGCAAGTGATTCTTTTTCATTCGATGATTTGACATAACTCAAAGCATCTTCATAACTCATTTCACCAAAACGATATAAAGCCGCGGCAAGAACTTTATTTTCACCATCTTTATCGTATTCAATCAGAGAGCACCAATTCGATTCTCGATTCCCAATTCCCAATTCCCAATTTTCTAATTCTTGCATCGTCTCAATCATATATTTATTTGCATCTGCATACTTGACTAAAGTGGGTGTCTCTGCTTTAGAAACTTCTTTTACTTTTTCGCCAATTTGTCTTACTTCTTCTAATGGATGTGAAAGCATTTTACGAATCGTGTTTTCAATCACACGGGCGTTGGCGGTCATACCGACATTTGCATTCGCGGCGGCAGGTAATATGAAGCGACATCTATCCACATATTGTGAGCGGATGCGCCTATCAAATGCTTCATCGGATTCGTTTTCTTTGCGAGTCACTCGCTTCACGACAAGACTCTTGACTGGGTCCAGCGACTCAGCATAAGTCGAGAATAAGAGGCGGACGGTTTTTGTAAATTCATCTTGTAGCGGATGATTATCTAATTCTGGCGGAATTGTAAAATCATCTTGTCCCCATTTTTGGTAGCGTGTTGATTTTTCTGTATAAGATGCCAAACGATTTCCTTCAATCGCTTCGATGGCGACGCGCGAAACGTTTTCAAACGCGATGTGCAAAACAGCATGTTCGGCAACGGAAGCGTGACCATAACCAACGACCCATTTTTCATGAAACTGCGCGGATTTTTCATCACTTAATTCATTTGCGATTTCACGAAATGATTCAGGTGCGCGTGATGTTTTTGCAAATGCAACCGCGATGGTTTCTGGACTTAATGCGCGTGGTGATAATAAATAAATTTCTCGTTCGGGCATAGTTTCTCCTTTGGAATGCAGGAGCTTGCTCCTGCATTTGCAATGGCAAGCCATTGCATTCCATAAAATAATTTTATAAAAAAGCCACCAGCGAATGTTTTGCTGATGGCTGTAATGTTTTATCCAAAACCTTTCATTTGCCTGCCGCCTAGTAGATGCAAGTGAATGTGAAATACAGTTTGCCCACCTTCGGCATTGGTATTCATCATCAAACGATACCCGCTTTCGGCGATGCCTTCTTGTTTGGCGAGGTCTTTTGCAACTGTAAACAAATGACCAATCAATGCTTCATCATCAGCGATTAAAAAATTTGAAGAATCAATGTGTTTGTTTGGCACAATCAAAATGTGAGTTGGAGCCGCAGGGTTTATATCACGAAATGCGGTTACTTGCTCATCTTTGTAAACATTCGTGCTGGGAATTTCACCCGCAATGATTTTGCAAAAAATACAATCGGTCATGTCAGTCTCCTGCTATTTTTTACCACAAAGTGTCACAAAGGGACACGAAGTTTAAGGTTATAAAAAATCTTAACGTAAATTTTACCAATTCTCTACCTACGGGCTGGGAATTGGTGGATATTCTGGATAACAAACCATATCATAATAATGAAGTTCTGCTTCTTTATTCGCTTGTGCATACGCCGCTGCGTTTTTTCCAATCACGCGCACGGTATCAATTGCCATCAATGCTTCTTGCGGAGAATATGTCGGCAAAGTCATCAACGGGTCATTAATCATACCTTCGGGAATAAAGCTTGGTCTTTGCGGGTCAACAGCATCAGCCAATGGAACCCAATTATACATAATAGGTCCGCGTGTGTTTAATGTAAATCCCATTTTGAAACGCAACTGACGCGCCGCTTCGATGGGTCGAAAACCAAAACCACCGTTGGGCCAAATAATTGCCAATGGGTTTTTTCTATATATATTTGCAAAACCATTCCATGAACCTTGTAGTTCACGTGCAATCACATTTTTTGCAGATTCATCAGATAGTTTTGCTGTTTCAAACACGCCTTGTGCTTGATGGTCAACGAAGCCTTCTTTTGCCAATTCGATATTTTCAGCAATTAACTCGGCTGGCGTTTCAGGGTTGCTCACCCAACCGTTGATTACTTCCCAACCCCAATTTTCCCAATAATCTCGAAAGGTGATGTCAAAATATTCAGCGTCATGGTTTCCATCTTGGATTAAATATACCGACCGTTCTGGAATTGGCAGATTTCTTTCAAGAAACCCTTGCAAGTCTTTTGTGGTAATCGCTTCAAACCCCTGACTGTGAAGTTGGTCCATTAACCCGAAAAATTCAATTAACGGGATACTGTTTGGGAGGTCGGCTGTTCCTCGATTAATATTCTGGAATCGAATTGCCATCACCACTGTACCTGGTGTGGCGTTAGATGGATTCCATTTATTTCTTAAGTAACGGCAATATTCTTGGATATACGTATGCGGCGTATCTAATGGATTTAAATATGGGGTTTGAAACGCATCTGGTAGATAAGGTTGCGTTGCTTTAGGTGCAACAGTTTCAACTGATGTTTGTTGAGTAACAGGTAGTAACTGACAAGAAATTAAAATACCGACGATAGCAAGCAATGTAAGAGAACGAAAAAGAATTTGTTGAATGGGGATATAAGTTTTTTTCATTATTTATGGAATCGCTCCATAGGTTGGGGCGCAAACTATATCATAATATTCCAATTCAATGACTTTGTTTTGTTCGGCGTATGTTTTCGCCTCTTGACCAATCACACGCACAGTATCAATATTCTCACGGGCGGCAATATCCATATAACGAGGAATTGTCATTAATGGGTTTCCTGCCGGAGTCTCGGGAATAGCAAATGGGTTGGATGGGTTGAATGTATCCGCCTGTGGAATCCAGTTATACATCACGGGTCCGCGTGGATTTACAGTAAAACCAAGTTTGTAACCAAGTTGTGTGCCAATTTCTACAGCACGCCTAGAGAATCCACCACCAGGCCAGATATAAGCAATCGGTGTTTTATTAAAGTATTTTTGAAATGTTGTAATCACGCCTTGCATTTCAGACATAATGAAATCATCGCCAGAACTATCACTAATTGGGATATTGTGAATGTATCCATGTGCTTGAAAATCTACCCAGCCTTCGGCAGATAAAACTGCATTTTCTGCCCACAGGTCTGGTCTTTCGTCTAAACCAATATAAGCATTGACAATTTGCCAGCCCCAATCTTCATAATATCCTCTGAAATGGTCATTATATTTTGAGGCACTGGCGCGGTCGTCAATAATAAAAAGAAAAGACCGTTCTGGAATTTTTGCATTGTCATACATAAAATCTGCCATTTGTTGCATGTTGATAGCAGTAAAACCTGCTTCATGTAAATCGTTCATTAATTTTTTTAAGTCTCTGGATGAAATGGTAGTAGTAGCAGGGTTTGAGGTAGTTGCATCTTGGTCTATGCGATGAGACATAATCACCATCACAACAGTCCCAGGTGATGATTTCGTTGAGTCCCATTTATTTTTTATATATTGACAAGCATCTGCAACATAATTGCGTGGCGGGCTTTCAACGCTGATTAATCCTGTTTGAAATGATGAAGGTAATGCTGGCGGCGTTCGCTGAATTGTTGCAGTCGGAACTGGGGTTTCACTTGGAACAGGTGTATCAGTTGGTTGGCTGAGTTGAGCAAATGCAGTTTCAATGGCTTGGGTCATTGCAAAGTTTGGGGTCTCGGTGGCTGGGGATTGGCAAGAGATTAATAATACAGCAACCAAGCATAGGCTAAGAAAGAAGCGATGTCCTGAGTTTATCGAAGGGCGGAGTCGTAAATCGTAATTCGTAATGCGTAAATTTTTCATAAAATAATTCTACTCTAAAAAAATGAGACGTTTGCTCATCACAAACGCCTCACCGATTACTGAAAGCTGATTACTGAATTACTCATCTGATTTTCCCGAAATAAAATCTTCGACCTTTTGATGAGCCACTTCATCCTTAAATTGTTTGGGTGGTGTTTTAAAGAAGTACGATGATGGACCAAGAATCGGACCCGCAAGTTCTCTATCAAGTGCAATTTTTGCACAACGCACTGCATCCATAATTACGCCAGCGGAATTGGGGCTATCCCACACTTCAAGTTTTAATTCGAGATTGAGCGGAACATTTCCAAAGGTTGTGCCTTCCATGCGGATGTAACACCATTTGCGGTCAGTAAGCCATGGCACATGGTCGCTTGGTCCAACATGCACATCGTTTGGATTCATTTCATACGGAATCATACTGGTGACTGCGTTTGTCTTTGAAATCTTTTTTGATTCAAGTCGTTCACGTTCAAGCATGTTTAAGAAATCGGTATTGCCTCCGAAATTTAATTGATAGGTGCGATCAATCTTCACGCCTCTATCTACAAACAAACTTGTGAGAACGCGATGCACAATCGTTGCGCCAACCTGACTTTTAATATCGTCGCCGAGAATGGGTAAACCAGCATCGGCAAAACGTTTGCCCCAATATTCAGATGATGCGATGAAAACAGGAATGCCATTGACGAATGCACAACCTGCTTCAAGAATTTGTTCAACATACCATTTGGTTGCCATCTCTGAACCAACAGGTAAAAAGTTGATGACCACATCGGTATGTGTATCTTTTAATAGTTGGGCGATATTAGCCGTAGAGCCCGGTGCTTTTTTGATAATTTCGCCTAGATATTTTCCAAGCCCATCGTGAGTCATGCCCCGTACAACGGGTGCATTTAAATTTGGAACATCTGCAAATTTATAAGTGTTATTTGGCTCTGCAAAAATCGCTTCGGATAAATCTTTGCCAACTTTGGTTGCATTAACATCAATACCCAATGTAAACTCAATATCTTTAATATGGTAGTCACCAAGTTTAGGGTGCATAATGCCGGGGATGACGTCATCATTTTTTGCGTTTTTGTAAAATTGCACGCCTTGAACTAATGAAGAAGCGCAATTCCCAACACCGATAATCGCCACACGAACTTTTTTATTTGCCATGAACATTTCTCCTTGAAAATGTATTTATTTTCTTAAACACAAAGGACACAAAGGTCACGAAGGAAAAAGCCTATAATATTTGACCTTACCTCCCTTTGTGTACTTAGTGCCCTTCGTGTTTAATTGGTTTTTGTTATTTCATTGTAAGGTTGATTACAGTTTCCTTAAATCTGATTTCTTTGCGATAATTCAGATACAACCGTAAAGTATAATCTTACTCACAAAAAAATGACTACGCCTCGCATCAACGTCTCTGCCCGCTTACTGGATTTGACTCGTAATCTCAGTTCCATCACCGAACTGGAGACATATTTGCATGCTTTGCTCTCTGCCGCCAAAGAATTGACCGGCAGTGCTAGTGCTTCACTTTTGGAATATGACGAAACTGCCAAAGAATTTTTCTTCAACTCAATGTTGTGGTTTCAAGGTGACCAAGTCCGTTCTGCTAGAGTGCCTGTGCAGGGGAGTGTGGCAGGTTGGGTATTTTTATATGGCAAACCCGTCGTCATTGACGATGTTGCCACAGACAAACGTCATTACAAAAAGATAGACGAACTGGCTGGTTTTACCACAAAATCTATTTTGGGCGTGCCAGTGATTGTCGGTGAAAGAACAATCGCTGTTTTAGAAGTGTTCAACAAACTAGAACCATATACAAATGAAGATATTTGGATTGCCGAAACCATTTCCGCTTTAATTGCCGCTTCTCTCCAAACTAATTCACTAGAGAAAAACATTCAAGCCACACAAGATGAAGCCCGCGAACTAGAGCAAATGAAAAATGAATTCATTGCTATCGCTTCGCATGAACTTCGCACACCGCTTGGTTTAATTTTAGGTCATGCCACATTTCTAAAAGAATTACTAAATGAAGCGGATTATCAAGAACAAGTAGATACAATTATTCGCAATGCGACCAAATTAAAAGAAATTATCGAAAACCTAACCAGTGTAGATAATTACGAATCAGGTAGTGCGCTCTTAAAATCTCGCAAAGTTTCTGTTGAAAGAATTATTGAAGATGTTGCCATTTCTTTCAGCGATATGGCAAAAAAGAAAAATATTGCGCTCAGAACTGAAACTCAACCCTCACAAGAATTGTTGGTAGATATTGACGGCGGAAAAATTGCAATTGTATTAAGTAACCTGGTAAAAAATGCACTTACCTTTACAAATGAAAAAGGTCAAGTGGTTATTCGCGGCGAACAACATCCTGAATACGTCAAAGTGACTGTGCAAGATAACGGCATTGGCATCCCAACCAGTGACCTCAACCGCATCTTCGACCGTTTCTATCAAGTCGAGTCACATCTCACGCGCAAACATGGCGGCATGGGTTTAGGTTTATCTGTTGCCAAGGTGATGGTTGAAATGCACGGCGGGCGTATCTGGGCAGAAAGCAAAGAAGGTGAAGGAAGTTTATTTTCATTCCTTTTACCCGTAAGAAAAACACAACCACTTCCACAAACACCGTTTAAAACATAATGTTATGTCATTGCGAGATGCGCTCTTGTTCTTCGCGTCGAAGCAATCTCAAAATTTACAAAAGGGGATTATTCTTTGATAAACTATCCCTTCAAAAGGATACAACATGACTCAACGCCTCAACCTACAATTCGACCTGATTCGCCAATCTGCAACAGTAGCAATGGGTGACAGAATCCTTGCGCTCAAAGCTAGTGGAAAAAATATAGTCGCCTTACAAACTGGTGACCCTGACTTTGGCACACCACCTGCCATTATGGATGTTGCTTTCAAAGCCATGCAAAATGGATTGACTCATTATGGTCCATCACGCGGCACACCAGAATTACGCAAAGCAGTTGCCACAAAATTATTACGTGATGAAGGCGTTGAATACAATCCTGAAACAGAAATTTTAATTACACATGGTGGAATACATGCGTATTATCTTGCTATGCAATCCATTTTGAATCCCGGTGATGATGTTTTAATTCCAGACCCAACATGGGCAACACATTCCAACATGGCAATCATGTTAAGAGGAAATGTCATCAGAGTCCCTGCTCCCGCTGAAAATTCATTTATCCCGTATTTTGAAGCGTGGGAAAAAGCGTTAACCCCAAAAACAAAAGTCATCGTACTGAATTATCCATCCAATCCAACAGGCATGTTTCCATCAAAAGAATATTTGGAAAAATTGCACGCATTTGCAAAACAAAATAATTTATGGGTTGTTGTAGATGAAGTGTATGGCAGTTTATATTATGACGAAAAGCCAACATCTGCCGCGGCGATTGACGGTGCCAAAGAAAGAACATTGTTAGTAAATAGTTTGTCAAAATCGTATGCAATGACGGGTTGGCGGGTGGGTTATCTCGCTGCACCACAAGCCATTATTGAAAATGCAATTAAGGCAGGTCAAAACTCAATTACATGCGTGGCACCATTTATACAAAAAGCCGCCGCCTTTGCATTGACTGACCCTTCTATTCAAGAAGAAACTGCAAACATGCGTGTGGCTTATAAAAAACGAAGAGATTTGGTGATTCGTTTGTCACATGAATTGGAATGTGAAAAAGTAAAAATCATTGAGCCACAAGGTGCATTTTATTTTTTCTTAGACATGCGCGCTTTGAATATGCCTTCGGTTGAAATGTGCGAAAAGATTTTAGAAGAATATGGCGTGGGGCTTGTGCCTGGTTCTGCATTTGGCGAAGAAGGCGAAGGTTTTATTCGTATGTGTATCGCCGCGTCAGATGCAGATGTGGAAGCAGGATTCAGAAAAATTGTTGAATGGGCAGAGAAACAACAATGAAAATTGCATTTCAAGGTGAACATGGTGCATATAGTGAGCAAGCTGTCTTTGATTATTTTGGAGATGTAGAAACGCTTCCGTGCGAGACTTTCGACTTGGTTTTTGATTCTGTTACCTCTGGCAAAGCTGACAAAGGTTTAATCCCGATAGAAAATTCTTTAGCAGGTAGTATTCATCAAAATTATGATTTGTTATTAAGACATAACTTACATATTGTGGGGGAATATCTTTTGCGTGTACGTCATTGTTTGATTTCAATGCCCGGTATGAAAAAAGAAGATATAAAAAAAGCAATTAGTCATCCGCAGGCATTGGGTCAATGTGCAAATTACTTGCGGAACTTAAACATCAAACCTGAAACAGTCTATGACACGGCGGGTAGTGTCAAGATGTTAAAAGAATCTGGCGCGAGAGATACTGCCGCAATTGCATCCAAACGTGCGGCAGAAATTTACGAGATGCAAATTCTAGAAGAAGGCATTGAAGATAATTCAGAAAACTTCACGCGATTCCTTGCTATCAGTACAGAACCAACTGTCCCGAAGGAAGAAGCGAAAACGTCTATTGTTTTTACTTTAAAAAATCAACCGGGCTCATTATTTAAGGCAATGTCTGTTTTTGCTTTAAGAGATATTGATTTGACGAAAATTGAATCGCGTCCACTTCAAGGCAAGCCGTGGGAATATCTTTTTTATATTGACTTTATAGGTTCGCTACAAGATGAAAATGCAAAACGTGCGTTAGAACATTTGGGGGAATATGCTTTAACGTTGCGAGTGTTAGGCTCGTATCCAAGATTTAAGTAACTTAAAAATCCCCTCTTGACAAAACAGAATTTTTGTTCTAAAATGCGTAACAGATTGGTTACATATTATGAGACGAGACGTATTTCAAGCCATTGCAGACCCAAACCGTAGAGCCATCTTAAGTTTGTTGGCAAAAAATGAAAGGCTAAACCTGAATGGTGTTGCCGAAAATTTTCGCATCAGCCGCCCTGCTGTTTCACGTCATATCAAAATCTTGAAAGAATGTGGTTTGGTGATTGTGATTCAAGAAGGGCGTGAACGATATTGTGAAGCGAAGTTTGATAAGTTAAACGAAGTGACTGATTGGATAGAAAAATATCGTCAGTTTTGGGAAGAACGCTTTAACCAATTGGATAAAGTTTTAGAAGAATTGAAAAAACAGGAGAAGAAAAAAAATGTCAAAAACAATGCAAGCAAAAAATAAAGTAACTATCATCGCTGAACCGAATAAACAAGAGGTGTTTATCACTCGCGAGTTTGATGCGCCACGCGCATTTGTTTACAAAGCACATATTGACCCTGAACTATATGTTAAGTGGTTGGGTCCACGTGGCTTAGAAATGATTCTCGAAACCTTTGAACCTGTCAGTGGTGGAAAATATCGTTACATCCACAAAGATGAAAATGGTGAGTATGCTTTTCATGGCGTGTTTCATACTATGACAGAAGAATTAATGATTCAAACTTTTGA
>JAEURG010000064.1 GCA_016789345.1 Anaerolineales bacterium
AATTGCATTGAATGGACATTCTGGCACACATGCACCACAATCAATACAAGTGTCAGGGTCAATATAAATCCAGGGCCATTCATTGACGGGCTGACCGGGAATCATACATTCGACAGGGCAAACATCAATACAACCGCGGTCGCGAATACACAAACTGGTAATAATATGAGTCATACAAAACTCCTAAAATGTTTTATAAATTTTCGGTATTATACTATTTACCAGCAAATTTTGCGGCAACAGCATCCCAATTAATCACATTCCAAAATGCAGTGATGTAATCGGGTCTGCGATTTTGATAATTCAAATAATAAGCATGTTCCCAAACATCAATACCGAGAATTGGAGTGAGACCATCTGAAATGGGTGTATCTTGATTCGCAGTTGAAACAACAGCCAAGCCACTGCCTTTTTTCACCAACCAAGCCCAACCAGAGCCGAAGCGTGTTGTTGCGGCAGTTGTAAATTCAGTTTTGAAATTATCAAACGAAGTGAAAGAAGCATCAATTGCTTTTGCCAAATCACCTTTGGGTGCGCCACCAGCGTTTGGCCCCATCACTTCCCAAAATAAGTTGTGATTTGCAGTCCCGCCACCATGATTGCGAATCACATTTCGCACACCTTCAGGCACGGCATTCAAATCACTTAACATTTGTTCAAGAGATTTTCCAGCGAGTTCTGGAGTTTTATCAACTGCACCATTCAAATTTGTTACATAAGTTTGATGATGTTTGGTGTGATGAATTTCCATCGTACGAGCATCAATATGAGGTTCAAGCGCATCATACGCATAAGCCAGTTTGGGTAATTCAAAAGCCATGAGATTTCTCCTTTTTAATTCGATATAATTTGATTGTACCTTGTTACAAATATCTTGACAAATTGACTCGCTTCATACTTACGGATAGTTGTTTCTGCTCTTTGGAATTTTATTTTAACTTATGACTCTTTCTCTCACTCAAAAAGATAAATCTATGCTTCACGGCGAGTTTGGTGAAGCGACCAAAATGGCTATGAAGATTCTCGTCCGCATGGCGGAAGTTTCAGGTGCAAAAGAATTGTTAGACATTGTCGGCGCACATATTGACAGTACTGTTTATATCGGTGATGCAGGGTTAGAATTTGCAGAAAAATTAGCAAGTTTAGGTGCAAAAGTTTCTGTACCAACCACATTGAATGTCAGCGGATTAGATGAACATCATTGGAAAGAATGGGCTGTGACTCCCGAATGGGCAAAGCAATCACATCGTCAGATGATTGCATATCAAAGTATGGGGACAATTCCAACGTGGACTTGTGCACCTTATCAAACAGATTTCAAACCAAAATTTGGCGACCAAATCGCATGGGGCGAATCAAATGCCATTGCATTTGCAAATTCAGTGATTGGTGCAAGAACAGAAAGATATCCAGATTTATTTGATGTATGTTGTGCCATTACAGGTCGTGCACCTGCTATCGGATTACATCTGACAGAAAACAGAGCAGGAAAAATTTTGTTGCGATTAAAAAATATTCCCCTTGAATTACAACAAAGCGACGATTTTTACCCTGTGCTTGGTCATTTGATGGGAAAAGTTTCATTAGAAAAAATCCCAGTCATTCAAGGGTTTGATTATCTTCCAAATGAAGACCAACTCAAAGCATTAGGCGCGGCGGGAGCATCTTCTGGTGGAGTAGCAATGTTCCACATCATCGGAGTCACACCCGAAGCAAAGACATTTGAAGAAGCATTTCAAAATAAACAACCAGAAGAAATAATAGAAGTGACTATGGATTTACTACGAGAATCCAGAAAAGCACTCACCCACACTGACAATGAAAATTTAGATTTAGTTGTTTTGGGAAGTCCACATTTTTCAATTGCTGAATTCAAGCAACTTGCGCCATTAGTTCAAGGAAAAAGAAAGCATGAGAATGTAAAGTTTTTAGTCACTTCTTCTCGTGCCATGACTCAACTTGCACAACAGGCAGGCATTTTAGATACACTACAAAATTTCGGCGCACAATTAACGGTAGATACTTGTATTCTCACTACGCCTATGCTTCCAAAAGAAGTTAAATATCTAATGACCAACTCTGCTAAGTTTGCATATTACTCGCCGGGATTGTTAGGAAAGCAAATCACCTTTGGTAGTTTGAAAGATTGCGTCGAGTCTGCGATTGCGGGTAAGGTGATAAGAGATGAAAGTTTATGGAGATAGTGTCACCCTGAGTGAAACGAAGGGTCTCTGAGATAATCGTAGAGATTCTTCGCCACAAAAAGCAAGAGCGTGGCTCAGAATGACACGATAAAAATATGAAAAGAATAATTCAAGGAAAACCATTTATTGAAGGTTCAGCAAATGGAGTTGCACTTGCAACTAATGAACCACTCTCTTTTTGGGGTGGCTACGACTGGCAGACTGGTGAAATTATTGATCGCAGGCATCCGCTTTCTGGCATGATTGCAAAAGATAAAATTTTAGTCATTCCTTTTACGCGTGGGTCATCTACGACTACGGCTGTTTTATTGGAAGCGATTCGAGCAAAGACTGCTCCGCAAGCCATTATCACCACTGCTACTGACTTTTTCTTTGCTTTAGCATCTGTGGTGGCAGATGAGTTGTATCAAATGCCAATTCCATTAGTTGCAGTCAATGAAAATGATTTTACACAAATCAATACAGGAAATTTTGTTGGAATTGACACTGACGGGAAAATTATTATTTACAAATGAAATTAATCATCATGGGTGTTTCGGGTTCGGGAAAAACAACGATCGGTTCTTTACTTGCTAAAGAATTAAATTGCAAGTTTTATGATGCTGATGATTTTCACAGCGAGTCAAATAAAGAGAAGATGTCCAAAGGAATTGCGCTCACAGACAAAGACCGAATCAATTGGCTGAATGATTTACAGAAGTTGATAAAAACTATCAGCGAAGAAAATGCTTGGGGTGTGCTGGCATGTTCGGCGTTGAAAGAAGCGTATCGAGAGATGTTACAAGTCAATGACCAAGTTCGGTTTGTTTATCTTAAAGGCACATATCAGCAAATTGAGTCGAGATTAAATCAAAGAAAAAATCATTATATGCCTGCAACATTATTGAAAAGTCAATTTGATGCGCTCGAAGAACCAAGAGATGTGTTGACGATTGATATTTCAAATACGCCACAAGAGATTATCCAAATAATTCGTAAAGGATTAAATTTATGAAATTGCCTGCTCATTTACATCTTGAAAAAAATAATATCCCGTATGAAGCAAAAAGTTTTTCATCTGAAACTGAAAAAGGTGCATCAAATGTTGCTAAGGTTTTAGATTTTCCTGAAAGACAAGCCGTGAAAACTTTAATTTTTCAAGTTGTCGATTCTGGTGAATGTGTGTTGGTCATGCTGGGTGCTGACCAAAACGCAATTTCTGGAAATTTAAAAAAAGCGATTGGTTCAAGAAATATCAAAATGGCTGAACCTGAAAAAGTAAAAGAAGTGACGGGATATGTCATCGGGTCAATTCCTGCGTTTGGTTGGCAGCCCATAGGATTCAGGTCATTTCTTGAAGCGAGTTTAGTCAACGAACCAATCTTAGGCACGGGAGCAGGTCAATGGGGCGAAGAGATTATGATTACACCTGAAAATTTAATCAAAGCAAGTAATGCGATTGTGGTCAATTTGACAGATAGAGAAAAGCCTGTCGTTGAACAAAGTTAATTGAACAATAAGAAAAATGGAGATTAACAAAATGGAAGAAGAAAATAAACCACTAATCATTATTGAATGTCCGCATTGCCATGTTCAAGTTATTCCAACTGCAGATAATCTCTGCCCATCGTGCCGAGAGGATATATACAACAAACAGGATATAAATTCACGTCAAGTTGTTTTGATGGTACAGGAGTCAGAAAAGTTACCGCCTTATTGCTATTCATGTAGTGCACCTACCGACAGATATGTACGAACATCGGCAGATGAAGAGTCGGGCTTAGAAACTCTTATCTTTGGAGAAAAATCTCCTGAAAGCACATCGAATGTGATTGTTTATCTACCCGAATGTGAACTCTGTAGCGACTCGGAAATAGAGCTTGTAGAAGTAGATTATGAAAATCAAACAATGAAAATTATGGTTGACATAAGGTTCCAAGAAAGAGTTCTTCAATTTCGAGAATCTTGATAAATTTATGAATAAAAAAATCCAGTCCCTCATCGAACATTACAATTTGCATCCCCTCCCCATTGAAGGGACTTTATTTACCAGCACATATCGATCTCCAGAAAGTTTGCCAAATGGAAAACCTTATGGAACAGGCATGATTGGTTTGTATTGCCATGAACCAAAAAGTATTTCTTACTTCCATAAATTATCAGTTGATGAGATGTGGCATTTTTATTCTGGAGACCCTTTGCGGTTGATTTTGTTGTATCCAGATGGTTCAAGTAAAGATATTATTTTAGGAAATGCTATTAATGAAAATCAAGTTGTGCAATTTGTAATTCCCGCTGGTGTTTGGCAAGCAGGTCACACACTTGGAGAGTATTCTCTTTTTGGTTGTACACTTGCACCGGGTTTTACAGACGATATTTTCACAGGTGGAAGTAAAGAAGATCTATTGAAGTTATATCCAGATAGGAAAGAAGATATTTTGAATTATGGTTTAGATGGTGAAACAAATATGCCTGAAGGGTTTGCAACATGAATCTTTTGCAAGCATTGAGGCTTGATAAGAAAAATAAAAATGGGGTGATTAGTTTTGTTGGGTCAGGTGGGAAAACGACTGCGATGTTTCAATTGGCAAAACAAATTTACGAATTACGAATTACAAGTTATGTTTTCTTAACTTGCACAACACATTTGGGAACTTGGCAAACAAAACTTGCAGACCACCATATCGTCGTCAAAAACAAAAATGATTTACGAAATATTCCAGACAAAGGAATTATTTTACTTACGGGTGAAATTGAAAATGAAAAAACTAAGCCAATTGATGAGGAGACCCTCAATTGGCTACACATATATTGCAAAAATAAAAATATTCCATTATTTATTGAAGCCGATGGTTCGCGTCAGAAGCCAATCAAAGCACCTGCTGAACATGAACCGCCAATTCCAGAATTTACAGATATTGTTATTCATGTCACAGGTTTATCTGCACTTGATAAAAAATTAAATGATGAGCATGTTCATCGCGCAGAAATTTTTTCGCAACTCACAAATCTTGAAATCAATAAATCAATAACGACTGAGGCTATTATCAAAGTGCTCACCCATCCACAAGGCGGGCTGAAAAATATTCCGCAACATGCGAAAAAAATTGCATTACTCAATCAAGCAGATACGCCTGAATTGAAATCTATTGGTGGGAGCATGGCACAAAATTTATTAAATCATTTTGATTCGGTTCTCGTTGGTTCGTTGCAACAGGATAATTTTCAAACCTTTGAAAAAACGGCTGGAGTTATCTTAGCCGCGGGCGATTCGACTCGCTTTGGTGCGCCGAAGCAATTATTAGATTGGAAAGGCAAGCCATTTATTCGTCATATAGCAGAAACTGCGCTTCATGCCGGACTTCAACCTGTTTTGGTCATCACGGGCATTCACCACGTTGACATTGAATCTTGTTTAAGTGATTTACCTGTGACAGTAATTCACAATTCAAATTACAAAAATGGACAAAGTGAATCTATTAAACTTGGGATACAACAATTATTAGCCCCCTCCGTCCTATCGGACACCTCCCCCAAATTCGACGGTAGTTCTGTCAAATTTGGGGGAGAACGGGTGGGGGCATGTATATTTTTACTTGCAGATCAACCTCAAATTCCAGTGGAAGTGATTCGTGCATTGAAAGAAAGGCATTCACAAACTTTGTCGCCAATTATTGCTCCATTGGTTTTAGAAGAACGAAGAGCAAATCCAGTCTTGTTTGATAAAGTGGCTTTTTCTGACTTATTGCAATTATCGGGCGATGTTGGTGGAAGAGCAATTTTTGATAAACACAAAGTGGATTATCTCCCGTGGCATGATGATATTTTGATTTTTGATGTAGATACAAAAGAAGATTATGAAAGACTTAAAGGTTTTGAATCATGAGTGCGTCGCACCTTTCTTTACAAGCATTATCTTGGCTTGCAATTAATTCTAATTTTCAGAATTATCCAATCTACCAAGTGCGACGCACCCTTTTGTGGGGCAAAATATGATTTCCGCTATTATCTTAGCCGCAGGGAAATCTGCCAGAATGGGGCAAAATAAATTATTGATGAAATGGGGAAATATGACGGTAATAGAAAAAGTTATTCAAACGATTCAATCTGCTGGAATAAAAGATATTGTGCTTGTTACAAATCCCGATTTACAAATCCCGATTCCCAATGTACGAATTACGATTAACGAAACCAATCACGAAATGCTTTCATCACTTCAACTTGGATTGCAAGTTCTTACCCCCTCCGCCTTCGGCACCTCCCCCAAATCCACAAATGAAAATATAGAAAATTCTACAAATCAATCTAGCGGATTTGGGGGAGGACGGGTGGGGGTTGAAGCAACAATTATATGTCTCGGTGACCAGCCACAAATTGAGTCAAGAAGCGTGAGGGCAGTTTGTGAGGCGTATCAAAAAAGTAAATCAAATCTGGTTGTGCCAAGTTATCAAAATCGGCGTGGACATCCGTGGTTGGTGGCAAAACCTTTATGGGGTGAAATTTTGGATATGAAAGAAAATCAAACACCACGAGATTTTTTGAATGTTCATGCAAAAGAAATTGAATATGTAAATGTAGATACGCCATCCATTTTGCAAGATTTGGATACGCCCGAAGATTACTTGAAATACAAACCAAACGTGTGATACACTCGCGCCGCTTATGTATTGGTTAACTGTTTTTCTTATCAGAATTTGGATACGCCTGACTTGCCGACTTGATATGACAGAGTTGCAAAAAGTGCCGATGAATGGACCTTTGATTGCAATTACGAATCACACGGGGCAAGTTGAAGTGCCGATTATGTTTGCTTATTTACAGCCGCGCAAAATAACGGCGTGGGCAAAAGCCGAAGCATTTGATAATTTATTCTTGAAAGTTATTTTTGGAATCTGGAATGTGATTCCTGTGCGACGTGGTGAGGCAGATATAAAATCTTTGAAAATTGCCGTGAAGATGATTAAGGAAGGTTATATTTTCGGCATTGCTCCCGAAGGCACACGCAATAAAACTGGAAAACTTTTACGCGCTCAGCCTGGCACTGTTTTGTTGGCATTACATTCTGGCGCGCCGATACTTCCGATTGTGCATTGGGGCGGAGAAAATTATTTGAAGAATTTGAAAAGTTTCAAACGAACGGATTTTTATATTCGTGTTGGTGAGCCTTTCAAGTTGAATGTTGAAGGTGTGAAGATGACAAGTGAAATTCGCCAGCAAATTGCAGATGAAATGATGTATGAAATTGCGAAAATGCTTCCAGAAGAATATCGCGGGGAATATAGTGATTTGAGTAAGGCGACGAGGCAGTTCTTAAGTTGAAGGTCACAGGTCGCAAGTCATAATTTCATTTGATAGGAATTTGTTTCCCGTTTTGTAAAGCCTAATTTGATATATAACCGATTCGCGGCTAGCCTGTGCGGGTTCGATGTTAACGAAATATTGCTTGCCCCTTTTTTTTGTGCTACCTCAATTGCTTTGAGCATTAATTTTTCACCGACACTTTTTCCGCGAGCGGATTCATCTACAACCACATCTTCAATGATAGAACGAATCCCAGTGGGGACTTTGTAAACGATTAATGTCAATGCGCCAATGATTTTGTTTGACTCGTCACGCGCAACTAGAAGTGTAGATGATGTATCCGCAAGCAGAGCCTGTAACAGGTCAAGAGATGGAGGCGGATTGTTTTTGGTCAGTTGTGGAATCAGGTGTTGAAAGGCTTCGTAGAGTTCATCATCTGCTTGAGTGGCGATTTCGATTTGCATAATGTTTACTTTATCGTCATTGCGAGGAGAGCGTTCTTTGCTCGACGAAGCAATCCCCAACTTAATTATGAGATTGCTTCGCTTCGCTCGCAATGACGTTGGTTTTCTTCGGAATCAGACTCAAACCAATATAGTAAGCGACATAAATCAATGAAGCCCATGCCACCCATTCGGGGTGATTGGGATATTGCAGTAATGCCCAAATACCAATTGCGCCATACAAGTAAGTAAAAACAAGTGTGACATTTCGCAAATAACTGTTACGGCTAGGATAAATATATTTCACTGGAATAAAAACCATGATGTTGAATAACATCAGAAAAGCAAAGTTGACCCAAGGTGGTAAATTCATGATGAGCATATACAAGGCGGCGACATTCCAATAAGAAGGAAAACCTTTGAAATGATGGTCGTCGGTCTTGGCATCAGTTTGGGTGAATTGATAGGCTGAGGTGAGCAAAATTAAACAAGCCATAAAGAAGCGGACTGGTTCAGGAAGCACATCGGCTTTGACGATAAAGATGACTGGCACAAGCACATAATTAAGATAATCTAAAATATTATCGAGTAATGCGCCGTCAATGCCATTGGCATACTTTTTGACATCTGCCCAACGTGCGAACATACCGTCGAAACCATCTACCAAAACTGCTAAGACCATCCATAGAATCATCATGCGATAATCGTTATCAAAAATTGCTAAGATAGCAAGCAAACCCCAGATTGCTCCACTAGCAGTGAAGAGATGTACTCCCCAGGCGAGGATGACTCGAATTAAGTTTGGCTTGTTGGTTTCAGATTGCATAAATGATTCCTTTGGTTTTCAAATATTGATATTATTATAAATGAAAAGACTTCGGAAGTTTATAAAACTTCCGAAGTCTAAGCGCTAACTGCTAACAGCCAATTGCTACACCTTCACCAACCCAACTTTTACTTTTTCATTTTCAAATTCATCTTCCACCATAGACGCATTCGTTGGCGGATTCGCAAACGACAATTTTGTTGTTAATGTTTCGGCAGTGATGTAATCTTTATGCGCTTCAATGGCAGATTTTAATCCAGCACTGGCTTCGACGAATAATTCAATTCTATCGGCAACATCTAAGTCGGCAGTTTTTCGCAAATCTTGTACACGGCGAACAAATTCTCTTGCTAAACCTTCGGCAATTAATTCAGGTGTTAACTCAATTACAAGAGCGGCAACATACGCGCCTTCTTCTGCTACTGCAAAACCTTCCTTGGCAAGTGCTTTCACTTCCACTTCATCCGAAAGGATTTGATACGTTTCGCCATCGAGTTTAACTTCCACAGGTTTATCGGCATGAAGTGTGCTGGCAACTTCTTCTGGATTCAAAGCCAGAATTGCTTTTTGCAAAGCAGGGAATTTATTGCCATATTTTTGTCCGAGTTGTTTTGGCAACGGCTTGACTGTATGTGAAACTGCTTCTGTCGCCGCATCTAACAAGCGCACTTGTTTGACATTTAATTCATCTTGAATCACATCTACATTTTTCATCAAAGCGTTTCGTTCGCTTGGATTGCCTAATGAAAATGCGGCTTCTGCCAATGGCTGACGGACTTTGCGATTCGCTTTTTGGCGAGCAGAATGTCCTAACGAAACTAACTTCATCACGAGTTGCATTTCTTTGTTAAGTGATTCATCAATGAATTCTTCCATCACTTGAGGCCATTCAGCAATGTGAACTGACTCAGGTTGAGTCTCATCAACTGAACGAACTAAGTTTTGATATAACTCTTCAGCGATGAATGGCATGGCAGGTGCAATTAATTTTGAGACTGTCACCAAAGCAGTATATAAAGTTGAATACGCGGCTTGCTTATCGGCTGATGAATCATTTTTCCAGAAACGTCTGCGGGAACGACGCACATACCAAGTAGATAGTATTTCCACAAATTTTTCAACGGGACGTGTGGCATTGGTCACATCATATTCATCGTAGGCTTTGGTCACATCACGCACTAAAACATTTAATTCAGAAAGCAACCAACGGTCTAATTCATTTGTCGTGGCAGTCACAGTCAATGCTTGTGGTTTATCTAAGTTGGCGTATGTGATGAAGAACGAGTACACATTCCACAAGGTAAGCGTAAAACTGCGAATCACATCCCCAACCAAATCGGAAGAGAAGCGTCGCTCTTGCCCTGGCGGTGTCGCCGTGAACAAATACCAACGCAAGGCATCTGCGCCGTGTAAGTTAATCACATCCCACGGTTGCACGATGTTCCCCAAAGACTTCGACATCTTTCTACCATCAGCATCTTGAATGTGCCCCAAACAAATCACATTTTTGAATGAGACTTGGTCATTGAGCAAAGTGGAGATGGCATGAAGCGAATAAAACCATCCGCGCGTTTGATCAACCGCTTCACAGATGTAGTCGGCTGGGTACTGCGCCTCAAATTTTTCTTTATTCTCAAACGGATAGTGCCATTGTGCATACGGCATGGAACCAGAGTCAAACCACACGTCAATCAAATCTTTGACGCGATTCATTTTTCCATTGCACTTTTCACACTTCCATGAAACTTCATCCACATACGGGCGATGCAAATCTAACTCGGTCAAATCTTTACCTGCTTTTTCAGATAACTCTTTGACAGAGCCAACACATTCACGATGTTTACATTCACCACATTCCCAAACAGGCAATGGTGTGCCCCAATATCTTTCGCGTGAAAGTGACCAATCAATATTATTTTCAAGCCAATTCCCAAAGCGACCATTCTTGATATGATCAGGAACCCAATTGATAGTTTTGTTCAAACTAACTAATCTATCTTTCTTAGCACTTGTGCGGATATACCAAGACTCACGCGCATAATACAAAAGCGGAGTCGAACATCGCCAACAGAATGGATAGGTATGTGTATATTTTTCGGAACGGAATAACAACCCGCGCGTCTCCAAATCTTTGATGATTTGCGGGTCAGCATCTTTAACAAAGATTCCGCGCCATGGCGTGATTTCAGGAATGAAAGTTCCATCTGGTTGCACGGTCAACAACACAGGCAAATCATTTTGTTTTGCCATTTCCATATCTTCTGCACCAAAGGCTGGGGCTTGATGCACTAAACCTGTTCCATCTTCTGTGGTCACAAAATCACCTAACACAATGTAATGGGCAGGTTTATCAATCGTTACAAAAGTAAACAAAGGCTGATACTTCATGCCTTTTAATTTTTTACCTTTGAACGAATCAATAACTTTTACTTCTTCGCCTCTGAAAACTTTTTCCATTAAGTTTTTTGCAAGAATTAATTTTTCTTTATTCTCACGTTCCACAGTCACATAATCTACATCAGCACCTGCGGCAACTGCTACATTTGCTGGCAACGTCCATGGAGTCGTCGTCCACACTAATAATGAAGTATCAGGCTTATCTACTAATGGAAAACGCACAAACACCGAAGGGTCAACTGCTTCGTCATAACCCAAAGCAACTTCATGGTCAGAAAGAGGCGTACCACAACGTGGGCAATAAGGCACAATCTTATAACCCTTGAAAAGTAAATCTTTTTCCCAAAAACTTTTCAAAATCCACCAAACTGATTCAATGTAATCGTTTGTATAAGTTACATAGGCATCATCAAGGTCAACCCAAAAAGCGATGCGATCGGTTAACTTTTCCCATTCTTGAATGTAATTGAAAACGGATTTTTTACACAACTCATTAAATTTATCAATGCCATATTCTTCAATTTGTTGTTTATTTTTAAAACCTAACTGCTTTTCAACTTCAATTTCAACGGGCAAACCATGTGTATCCCAGCCGCCTCGCCGCGAGACGTTATATCCGCGCATGATTTTATAACGCGGAAACATATCTTTGAATGCGCGTGCCAAGACATGATGCACACCCGGTCGCCCATTGGCAGTTGGCGGTCCTTCATAAAAAATATATTCGGGTCTGCCTTTGCGTTCGGTGCTGGTTTTTTTGAAAATTTCTTGCTTCTTCCAAAATTTCAAAACAGCATCTTCCATGGCAGGCACATCTAATTTTGCATTTACAGGTTTAAACATAATTCTCCTTAAACAAAAAACTCTCATCTCATAAACAGAGACGAGAGCAATGCTCACGCGGTACCACTCTGATTTCTATTCAAAATAAAGAATAGACTCTCATTTGTTTTGATAACGGAGACTCACAACTCCGAATTTCTTACTCTCGACTTGTCAGACCAATAAGACTTTTTAGACTTGTCCGACCAATCAATTTCAGATTTCAACTTCGGGATGATTTTCAACTGCCATTTCGTATCCGCTTCACACCTGACCTCGGACTCGCTGTGCCGACCTGAACAGTTTACTCGTTCCCATCTTTGTTTTTGATAGCGAGATTATACACACAGGAAAGTTAATCTGCAAGTGTAAATTTATTTAGCCACAGAGGTCACAGAGATTTTTGAGAAGAGCATCTTTCTTCTTTCCTCTTTCCTCTTTCTTCATTTTCTCTGCGTGCTTGTAGCAAGGTTTTCGCATGTACCAAATTTCACATTGACTATTTATACGCTCCACAGGTATAATCTTTTTTCGCATCATTAATTAACATGTAGGAGCAAATTATGGCAACACCAGACATTACACCAAGCCTCGCGCTTGAACCAAAAACGAAATTAAACGGCAAAGTTTTAAAGACCACACTCGCAGGCGCATTAGTAGATATTGGTCAAAGCATTCCAGGCGTGATTCACATCTCACAATTAAGTGACAAAGAAGTTAATAAAGTAGAGGATATTGTTAAAGAAGGTCAAGAAGTAACTGCATGGGTCAAACGTGTTCGCAAAGACCGCGTTGAATTGACCATGATTGAACCTTTGATGTATGACTGGAAAGACCTTAAGCCAGAGACCATTGTCAAAGGTAAAGTGATTCGATTAGAAACCTATGGCGCATTTGTTGAGTTTGGTGCTGAACGACCTGGCTTGGTGCACGTCAGTGAAATTACACATGGATACGTCAAAACTGCGGCAGAAGCATTAAAAGAAGGCGAAGAAATTGAAGCCAAAGTGTTAGAAGTTGACCGCCGCAAACGACAAATCCGCTTGAGCATTAAGGCTTTGTTAGCAGAACCTGTGATTGAAGAAAAACCTGAACGTGAAGAACGTAAAGGAAAAGGCAAACGCAAAGGTGGCAAGAAAGAAGTAGAAACTTATGAAATGGAAGAAGAAGTTTCTAACGAGCCACAATTTACTGGCATGCAAGTGGCATGGCAACAAGCGCTTGATAAAGCCAAAGGCAAGAATAAAATTCAAGCCAAATCTTTCAAAGCAACTTCAGAAACACAAGAGAAAATTCTCAACAGCACTTTGGAAAAAAGATTACCAACTGGTGGTTAGGCTAAAAAGAGCGGATGTAAAATCCGCTCTTTTGTTTTGGGGATAAGAAAAGGTTGATGAAACAGAATCAGTTATCAGTTAAGAAAGAAGCGTTATTTACTTCCACTTTTCAAGTACGCTTCCATAAAATCATCCAAATCACCATCTAAAACAGATTGAGCATTGCCGACTTGAAAATCGTTGCGATGGTCTTTGACCATTTGATAAGGATGCAAAACATAAGAACGAATCTGACTTCCCCATTCGGCTTTGGTGTATTCACCACGAAGCACGGCGCGTTCTTCTTCTCTTTCGGCTTGACGTAGTTCTAATAAGCGTGCTCGCAAAATTTTCATGGCGAATTCACGGTTTTGATTTTGTGAGCGTTCGTTTTGACATGTGACAACGATTCCAGTTGGAATATGTGTAAGGCGCACGGCAGTGGCATTCTTTTGTACGCTTTGCCCGCCCGCACCCGACGAACGAAACACATCCATTTTTATATCACTCGGATTAATCTCAATATCGGCTTCTTCCATTGAAACTTGCGGAAGCACTTCAATCAAAGCAAATGATGTATGTCTGCGATGATTAGAATCAAATGGAGATAAACGCACCAAACGATGAACGCCTTTTTCAGAACGTAAATATCCAAACGCATATTTTCCACCAATGGCAATGGTGACACTTTTTATACCCGCTTCTTCACCGGGAGTTGAGTCCATAATATCAATGGTGAAGTTATGCGCTTCTGCCCAACGCAAATACATGCGTTGAAGCATTTCTGCCCAATCTTGCGAATCGGTTCCGCCTGCACCTGCATGAATTGCTAAGATGGCATCATCATGGTCATACGGACCAGATAACATGGCGGCGAATGAACGTTTTTCTAAATTGTTTTCTAGGGTTTGAATTTCGGTTTCTAAATCGGCGCGCAAAGATTCATCATTTAGTTTTGCTAAATCAGTTAAATCACGAATTTGTGTTTTTATTTTTTTCCATGTTTCCACTTCATCCCGCAAATTGGAAACGGTCTTCATTACTTTTTGCGCGTTGGAATTATTATTCCAAAAATCTGGTGCTTCGGTTTCTTTTTCTAATTCAATCAGTTGTTTTTCTTTGCCTGTCAGGTCAAAGACGCTCCAATAATTGAGACGTTAATTCGTTGGCTGTGTTTAATCTTTGTAATAAATCTTGCATGGTTTCTCCAAATTTTATCGTCACGTTAAAAACGTGACCTACAAATTGTTTTGTAAAATTCCTTCAATAAATGCGTCGGGGTCAAATGGAGTCAAATCTTCTGGCTTTTCGCCTAAGCCTGCAAATAAAATTGGTAAACCTAATTCACTTTGAATTGCAAACACCATTCCGCCACGTGCAGATGAATCTAATTTGGATAATATCACACCTGTCACATTCACTGCTTCTTTGAATGAACGAGCTTGTTGTAATGCGTTTTGCCCAGTGGTCGCATCTAAAACAAGCCATACGTCATGGGGTGCATCGGTCAATGCTTTGCCAACCACACGATGCACTTTCTTCAATTCTTCCATTAAATTAAAGCGAGTATGCAAACGCCCAGCAGTGTCTATAAATATGATGTCTGCTCCGCGAGCGATTCCTGATTGGACAGTGTTGAATGCTACCGCGCCTGGGTCGCTATCTTGGGCACCGCTTATTATTTCGACCTGCAACCTGTTTGCCCAGACTTCAAGTTGGTCAACCGCTGCGGCACGGAATGTGTCTGCCGCGCCAAGTAAAACTTTTTTTCCTTCATTAGTAAAGCGTGAAGTTAATTTTGCAATGGTGGTTGTTTTGCCTGCACCATTTACACCGACGATTAATATCACGGTCGGTTTGTGATTAATATTTAATTCTGGTGGGGTTGCAAGCCGTGAGCGCAATTCTTGTTTCAGGCTAGTATAAAGATCGCTAGCACGAATCAAGCCGAGGTCACGCGTGAGGCGTTTGAGTGAATCTAAAACTGAAGTTGTGGTTTCAATTCCTAAATCTGCTTGAATCAATAATGCTTCAAGGTCATCCCATGTTTCGTTTGTAATTTCGGATGCGCCAAGAATAGAGGCAATTTGCCCAAAAGCAGATTTGCTTGTTTTTGAAAGCCCGTCTTTCCAACGTGAGAAAATACTCATAAGGCGGCGATTATAGCACGGTGTATAAGAGAATTTATGTTATACTTTTTTCGCTTAATCAGAAGTTAGAAAAGGAAAATATATGTCAGAACCCATTCATATTTCAGATGCTGAATTTGAAAAAGTCGTTATGCAATCGGATGTGCCTGTGATTGTTGATTTTTGGGCGCCGTGGTGTAACCCTTGTAAAATGATTGCTCCTACGTTGGATAAACTCGCTAATGAGATGGGCGAGAAAATTGTGATTGCAAAAGTAAATACAGACGACCATGCAGAATGGATGCAAAAATTTGGGATTCAGGGGATCCCGACTTTGTTGTTTGTTTCAGGTGGTAAGGTAGTGCATCGCCAAGTAGGTGCCTTGCCTGAAAAAATGTTGCGTGATGTTGTTAATCAGTTTTTAAGCGTTGTCGGGCAAAATTAGTAATCTGAATGGAGTTGGGTGCTATGAAGAAAAAACTTTTAATATTTTTTACTTTGAGTTTTTTGTTCAGTGCATGTCTTCCTGCGGTTCCACAAGCAACTAACCCAACACCAATTTCTGAAGCGGATTTGCAGTTGACTGCGGCAGTACTTTCACAACAGACTTTGCAAGCAATTCCAACGGATACTGCTGTTCCAACCGAAACGCCAGTGATTGTTACTGCCACAATTACGGAAGTCTCAGCAACGGCTACTGAAACGCAAAACCCTGTGTTGTTAACGTTAACTGCCACACTGGGAACTGGTACGGTTACAGCAGAAAATGTTACTGAAACAGCAGGCGCTGGTGTGATTGTTGGTACATTGCCTTTTACAGGTACACCAAGTGCAACGTTAAATCCGTTTTTTACCTCTACATCCACGGTTGACCCACAACCTCAGTTTCATGGAACTTTACCGCCAAATTTACCTTCTAGCAGTATCTTTTTGGTTAATAGAGCGAAAGCAGATGCGTATATTTCATTACGGTGTGTTACAAAAGATGGTTACGTCACTATTCTTGAATACCCCGTTAATGGAACTGTGAAGGTGAAAACACCTGTGGGTCAATATACTTATGTTGCTTGGGTTGGTGGTAGGCAGTTTACTGGAAGTTTTTCATTATTAAAAGATAATGATTTACAGATAACTTTGTTCAAAGATAAGATTGTAGTTAAGTAAGTTTTAAAATAAGGAGAAATACATGTTAAGAAAATTTATACCTGTTTTGGCTCTCGTCTCAATTTTGTTGGCGGCGTGTGGTCAACAGGCAGAACCAACTTTGTCACCCGAAGAAGTTTCTGGTACGGCAGTCGCGGCGGCATGGACGATTGTGGCTGAAACACAAGCGGCGATACCAACAAATACACCCGTTCCGCCAACTGAAACACCCAGCCCAACACCACTGCCAACTTTTACACTTCCTGCACCTCCAACCATTGAAGTAGCCCCACCAACAGCAACCTCGAAACCTCAAGGCTCATGTGAAGGTCCGTTGAATGTTGGTGAAGCAGGTCCTCAATCGAACATCCGCTTTGAAAATGAGACGGGCGGGAGTGTTCTTATCTCCCTTTGGCTAGGAGAAGGTCTAAATGCCTTTGGTCAATGTGGGTTTTTAACTTATACATTAAGTAAAAATCAAAAACTTGTTGTTTCAATTCCTAAAGGTATGTATTATGCTTATGCGATTATTGATTATGGTGGTGGAAAATCTGGCAATGCTTCAGGTTATGTCAATAACCGCGTTGGTGATAATCACTTGTTTGTAGTGAAAATTAAGAAAGAAACCATTGTGGTTCCATAAAAAGAGTTAATGCTGAATAAAAAAGAAGCCGCAAAATTGCGGCTTCTTTTTTATTCAAACTCACGGCTGATTTTTGCACCAAGTGACTTTAGTTTTTCATCTACCTTTTCGTATCCACGTTCAATTTGCACAACATTACGAATTGTAGAAGTCCCCTCTGCGGCTAAGGCGGCGAGTAATAACGCCATGCCTGCCCGAATGTCTGGGCTTTCTAATTTCTCAGCATACAGTTGAGTTGGACCTTGAATCAAAACACGATAGGGGTCACATAAAATAATTCGTGCGCCCATGCCTACTAGTTTATCTGTAAAATACATTCTTCCTGAAAACATCCAATCGTGAAATAGAACAGAGCCAGTTGCTTGTGTTGCAACTGTGATGGCAATGCTCGTTAAATCAGTTGGGAAGGCGGGCCAAACGTTGGTTTTAATTTCAGGCACTGCGCCGTCTAAATCTGAAATGATTTTGAGTGATTGTTCTTTTGGAACAATAATGTCTTTACCTTCCACTTGCCAATGCACACCCAGCCGATGAAACACTTGCTGAATCATTTCTAAATGTTGAACGCCCGCATTATGAATTTTTATACTCCCGCGTGTGACCACCGCCGCGCCGATGTAACTAACTACTTCCAATAAATCAGGTCCGATTGTATATTCACCGCCATGCAATTCTTTTACCCCTTGAATGTGTAAAGTATTTGAGCCAATGCCTTCTATTTTTGCGCCAAGCAAATTTAAGAAGTTACATAATTCTTGTACATGCGGCTCTGAAGCGGCATTACGGATTTTTGTTTGCCCTTTGGCAAGCACAGCCGCCATCACTGCATTCTCTGTCGCGGTCACACTGGCTTCATCTAATAAAATATCGGCACCATGTAAACCTTTTGCTTCAATATCAAAAACGCGGTTGTAGGTAACGTTTGCGCCTAATGCGCTTAAAGCCAAAATATGTGTATCCAAACGTCGGCGACCAATTACATCTCCACCTGGCGGTGGGAGTTTGATTCCACCTGTCCGCGCGAGAACGGGACCCGCTAGCAAAATCGAAGCTCGAATTTTACGACACAGGTCAGGGTCAAGATGTGAGGCGAAAATTTCACGGCTAGTAATTCGCCAAGTATTGGCATCTAATTCTTCTACTTGTGCGCCAACACTTTCAATTAATTTTCGCATGGCG
>JAEURG010000110.1 GCA_016789345.1 Anaerolineales bacterium
GTCAATGAAGAAGGTTGCCGCAAGTGCTATGCTTGTGGGTTTAGTGAGTGTTAGAAAGTTAGAAAGTTTAATATTAGACTTCCGAAGTCTCAAAGACTTCGGAAGTCTGTTTTTGATTGAATAATTATTTGAACTTAGTATTTATTTCGGATTTGGGGAGGGCATGAGCTCTGAATCTATTTCTTGGACTTTAATGGTGTTCTGGTACTAAGTACTAAGTCATCAAAGAGAATTTTTGCGGCAGTATAGAAACCACTAAGTGAAGTCATCTTTTCTGTAGCTGGCATTGTAGACTCATAAAGTTTCCCATCTATACCTGATCTGCTATGATAATTTTCTAAAGAAACTTCAAATAGTTTTGGTCTAAGTTTAAACTCAGCTCGGACTTCCATTACATATGGATGTTTCTTATGTTCATATTGATAGGTCATAGCAGTGAAACGATATCCACTGGATTCACATTGCTTGACGAAAGTGTTATTTCTTAAATCACTTCCTTCCAAGATTGCTTGTGAAATTCCAGTTAAGACTGTTGTTTTGTTAACATCTTGATCCGTTTCATCATCCTCATTTTGATTTTCTTTTCGAACAACAATTCTTTTGACTTGATTAAATTTCCAGTCATTTGATACAGCTTTCTTAGCTAGTAGGTCAAAGAAGTTAACTGTTTGTTGTGTGTTAAGTTCATCTTGATCTACAGTTGTGAAATTAACCTCTCTAGGCAACTTACCATGCATCCAATCTTTCATAATCTTTGCATCGTTTGAACGCGTTCCATCGATTATTATTTCCCACTTACCATCATGTTTATCTTGGATATAAAAGTCAAAATCGCGTGGTGTCCCTTGCAAAAATTCAAGACGACCAGGCTGTGTTTGTTCGTATTTTATAGTGCCTTTGTATCCCTTGTTTGAGTTGCCAGTGATTTTGCCTAAAAACATATTCTTATGTTGATCAATAATTTCGTTAGACTGTTTTTCTAGTTCAGTTACCAAGTTATATGTTTGATCTTCTGATTGTATCCAGAAACCAGATAGTGTTGTTTTGCTATATGTTCCTAATGCTTCACTACGAATTTCTTCTAATTCAGAATTTTCATAAAATAAACCCGATAAAAAATCAGCCCTCTCCTCTTGATTGGCATTAGTAATAAAAATACCTTTCCTTTGGGGGAAAGCCTGAACGAATGAAGCTTTACAAAATGAGCCTAATGATTGTTTAAGCTCATAAGTGTTAGGGTATTTCTTAAGGTGTTCTGCCATTGTTTAAGCCTTTCATATTATTTTGCATTAGAGAGCCAATTTGGAAGATCTGCCAAGATGTTCATCTGCTCAAAGGAAACATCAGGATATCCTTCACCTTGGAAAATTTTCAGTATATCAGGTTTGATTTTTCGGAAATCATCATCTCGTTGATATTGATATATAAACAATTTGTGATTATTTTGAATTGCCTTATTGGCTATTAATGCTGCATGTAGCATTTCATAACTGTCTACACTATTGTCGCCAAAATAAAATACAAAATTAGATTGAGAGACTTTGCCATTAGATATTTCTTCTGCTCGCCCGACAAGGAATTGAGAATACATATATTCGAGGCTTAAAGTACTTTCTTCTTGAACAGGCTTACCAAAAGTTGATGGATAATAAAACTTCAACTTTCCATTTCCACTTTTGCTATTCCAGTGATCAACAACATCAATTACGCTAGCGAGACGGAGAATATCAGGGTTAGTCATGACAAATAATCGATTCGATTTTGCAATTCTTCCTTTTGGAATATTTACTCCTTCTAATGCAGTTTGAATTGACTCTTCAACTTTTGGGAAGTTTTTAGCGTCACTAAACCAAAGTAATAATAATCCGTTTCGAGTTTTAGTCTCTCGCATAGCAGGATATGTATTGTAGAAGCCTTCATCAAGACTAATTTCATTTATCTTATGGTCAAGCTTAATGACCCAGTCGCCTATTTTTGAAGGAGAAAATGAAGTCGTCTTATAGCGCTTAGCTTCAACAAATATTCCTTCATCTAATAGACGAGCGAAGTCCTTATATTTAAATAAAGAATCAATACCATGTTTTATCCCATCAGTTCCTTCAATATCAATATTGCTATCACCAATTTTTTCCCAGCCAAGTCTTTGCAACAATATTGCCCCTTGTTCAGTCCATAAATCGCCATTTACACCTTGATCTTCAGCCATCTCATTCCATCCTTTGAAATAAATTCGACTTTATAGTATCAAGTACATCAAAGAAATCAGTTTCATTAGACTTAATACTTAAACTACCATTGGAAGATATTACCAACTTGACTTCGCCAATATTTGGAACATCAACTATTAGACTCACTTTCGATATATCGGCTTTATAGTTTTTTAGAACTTGCAAAGCAATTTTGGTATTATCTATTCTCATATCGTATTTACCAGAAATCCCATCTTTATACTGGAAATTATTAACGACCAGTCTTTCGATTTTTGTCTTAAAAGAAGAATTCAACTTCGCAACAGCAGTTGCTGGCACTATGTTTACTGCATCGATGTTTACGCTTGAATTCATTAAAGGAGATACTGCTGATATTACTTTGGATATGTTTTTGTTTGAGCCATAGACATCTAAGAAATCGAATTTAAAGTCTAGTCCAAACTCAACTTCATTGACTAGGATAATTTCTTGTTCAAAAATATCATAAGTATTGGTGTTGAGTTGCCAAATAAAAGTTGGCATACTCTTTATAAGAGTCGCATGTATATATTTAGAATTTGAGGAAACATTTTTATACCCAAACCCATCATTTTCGTTGTAGGTATAATTCTCTATTGTTTTATAGATTTTTTTAATATTAATTTTGGAAAGCCCGCTGAATTTAGTTAACTGAACTGTTTGATTGTATTCCATACCCTTGCTCCCTTCTAGCAACTGGTATCACCATCACTAAATAGTTGTACTTGTTTCTAAAACTTAAGCACAAATTTCTAATTGAAAACCATTAAAAAACCTTCTTTATTATAAACTATAAATAATAACTCTTAACATAGTAAATATGGGTGAGAATCTACACAGGTCAAAAGGCATATTATTTCCAAAACAACATTTAGACCTGACATGTCTTATCAGCACCTTTGTTAATCAAATAGATTGCGTGGACGAAGATGAATCGGCGGGATAAATCCCTGCCTCATTTCATGAAAGTCCGTTAAAACGGACTATGCCATCAGCCCGAAGGGCTTCTATGTACTGAGCGAGGGATTTATCCCGATGCAGGTTGAGCCTGTCGAAGTGTCTTATCAACACCTTTGTTAATCAAATAAATTGCGTGGACAAAGATACGAGTCTGCAAGGCTTCTATTGAGACATGTCAGGTCTGTACCTAATATTAAAAACTAGCCACAGCCTCATCTACCGAAGAAAAAGTTTTCACAAACTGCGTCATGCCTACATTATCTAACACTTCATTCACAGTGTTAGAGAGTGAGGCTAACTTCAAACCGCCGCCAGATTTTTGTGTGCTTTGCAACACCTTCATAATCGTCCGCACCCCAGCCGAAGATACATACTCCACACTTTTCATATCCAGAACAATTTTTTTATATTCCTTCATCACTTTTGTCAATTCAGATTCTAAAGTTACCGCAGTCAACGAATCCACCCTGCCAGCAATTGTCATCACCGCCACATCCCCGCTTACTGATTGGCTTACAGAAAAACTGTCCATGTTTATCTCCTCTTGTTTGGGTTAGTTAAGATTATAGTCGAAGAATAAAAGCATAAAGGGTCGGGTGAGTTAATTTATAATCAAGCAAAAAAACTTGGAGACTGTATGCGTCCATTTATTGTTTTTTGTATTTTAATATTGATAACTACTCTCGCCTGCGTAGGGGGAGAAGTCAGCACCCGAGCAGAACCAAACTCCCCGACAGAAGAGGCGGTGACTTCTTCCGCTTCAAACCCGACCGAAGACTTGGTTACTCCAACGGGAACTTCATCTCCCGAAAACGTGATTTATGTAGATACGCTTGAGCAAGAAGTGTATCCGTTTGTGCAAAATGGAAAATGCTCTTTCGCCGAAGCAATTATGGCAGCGAATACCGAAAAGCAATTTGATTCATGTAATACTGGCATATTAGGACAAAGTGTTATTGAGTTAATGCCCGGCCAATATATTTTTACGCAAGTTGACCAATCGCCTCCAATTTATGAATGGCTTATCAGCGTTACAGATGTTGGCACAGCACTCCCGCCTATTGTTTACCCTGTCACCATTCATGGTAATGGTGCAACTTTAACTCGCGACGAAAATTCCGAACCGTTTCGTTTTTTTGAATTAATGGTTAATTCAACATTGACGATGAATAACATCACGATTCAAAATGGAGATGTTCAAGATGATTGGGGCGGTGCAATTTATTCAATGAATGCTTCGATTAAATTAGATAACACACACTTTATCAATAACCATTCTGATAACGGCGGAGCCATTTATTTCACCCTCGGCAAAATTGATATTACGAATAGTAAATTTATCAACAACACAACTACGGGTAATGGTGGTGCATTATTTATTGATTCATCAAGAAGCACAATTCAATCCACACATTTTGAAGGCAACGAATCAGATGGAAATGGTGGCGGGTTATATGCTTACTTCGCAACCATTGTGATTAAAGATGGATTCTTTATCAAGAACCGTGTTACAGGAAATGGCAATGGCAACTGGGGTGGTGGAATGCATACCAATCATGTCAATCTTACAATTACTGAAAGCCAGTTTTATCAAAATGAAGCACCTCGTAATGGGGGTGCTGTGGGGGTTATCAACCCCATTCTTGCTGGTATAGACCCTGAAGAAGACCCCTTGCTTCAACAAATCCAAGATGCACCAATTATTTCAGACATGTTAACTAGCATTCCAGGTTTTCAAGCCACGCTTGAAGCACATCCCAGTGGCATTTATGTTGAATTCAACGAAGATATACAAATTCATAATAACTGTTTTGCGAATAACGCAACCCACGACCCTCTAGACCCCAATTGGACGAGTGGCATCCACGCCAGTGCCGCAGTAGCAGATGGTAACTATTGGGGTCATCCCAGCGGACCTTCAGGCAGAGGTCCAGGTTCAGGTGAAAGTGTCGGTAAAAATAAAGTCACCTTTGCACCATTCTTAACCGAAGCCCCAGCCTTTTGTGACCCTGCTCTAGCGGAGATAAAATAAAAATAGTAAACCCGCTTTTTGAATAATGAATATTTACCATGAAACTCGTCACCATCTCCCAAATGATTTCACATTCAACAAGCTAATTGGAATGGCACTAGCGTGACCAGCGGAATTTTCGACAAGCTCAAATTTTTTGTTGGATAAATCCATTTTCTACTTCCACATAGGTCTAATTTTTTCTTTTTCCTTGTCAATTTCTTTGCCCATCAAACGTTCCCATAATAGAAAACCTGAATATCTTTCTACTTTTCTGGCAGGTACTTGGAAGTCTGAAATTGGTTGTTTTTTTGTATCTTCATTTGGAATTAAAAATGACCACATGTGTAAACTGCCACGGTCATTTTCGGTTAATATAGATTTGAAATAGCCATGTGGAATTGGCAATGTATTTTCTTTTTCTTTATCTGGGTCAATGGTCTTAATTGGCATATCAAAATTAAAGATGGGACCACAAATCACATAGGTTTCTAAAATTTCTTTTTTTGCATTCAGGTCTCGTACTGCATCTTCCAGATTTTTCCAAATGCCGCGATTAAATTTTGGATGTTGAGGTGACATATTTGAAAGTAAAAAGGTCTCACTATTTTGTATTTCTGTTTCAAATTGGTTAGCACTCGCCACCAGGTGACCACGGTCAAAGCCTGAGCCTTCATACTGCACTAAATCGGCTCTGAATCTTTCAGGGATGCGAAAATCTGGGCGGAAGTTATCTGCTCGTTGCACATCGGAAGTATCTGGGTCAACAATTTCCAACGCCCACTTTGCTTGGCGGAAGTAATACGAATATCCAATGGTGTAATGTCTATTGGTGAGGATTTGGTCTGCCGCAGGCATGCCATAGCGTGTTTCACTTTTTAAGCCAGATTGGTCAAACATAATGGGCTCCTTCTAAAATAAAATTGCTGTACAATATCTTTAATAAAGATTATACAACTCCATTTTTAATTTCAGCATTACAGTTTTCAAACCCACAAAAAATGAAACTCGTCACCGTCTCCCAAATGATTGCGCTCGAAAAACAAGCCGATGCCAGCGGGCTATCTTATGCTCAGATGATGCAAAACGCAGGTATCGGACTTGCGAAAATTGTGCATGAGATGGGTCAACAAAAAAATTGGAAGAAAGTTATTGGATTGGTTGGGGCAGGAAATAATGGCGGTGATACACTTGTTGCATTGACTTGGTTGGCAGAAAATGGTTGGGAAACGAGTGCATACTTAACGAAAACAAATAATAATGAGTTAATAAAAAAATATATTGATGTTGGCGGAAAAATAATTCAATTTGAAAATATAGAAAGTTATGTAAATGAATCGGATGTCGTATTAGATGGCGTTCTCGGTACAGGAATCAAACTTCCGCTTAAGAAAGAGGCGAGTGAAGTTCTTGAAAAAGTAAAAAATATAAATCCAAAATTTGTCGTTGCGGTGGATTGTCCATCAGGTGTTGATTGTGATTCGGGGGAGTGTGCAAATGAAACAATTCCTGCCAATCTCACAGTTACTATGGCGGCTATAAAACAAGGATTATTGAAATTGCCTGCATTTGAAAAAATTGGCGATTTGCAATTGGTGGAAATTGGTTTATCAGATGAAATGTTGAATGAAATAAAAGTTGATGTGGCTGATGATGAAATGATTTCAGCATTATTACCAAAACGCACACTCGCCTCACACAAAGGGACATTTGGTACTGCTTTCGTGATAGCGGGGTCAATATCTTACACAGGCGCGGCATTATTGGCAGGGACTGCGGCATATCGCATCGGTGCAGGTTTGGTGACGATGGCAGTGCCAGAAAATTTACATTCTGCATTAGCAGGCCACTTACCCGAAGCGACTTGGGTTTTGCTTCCACATGAAAATGGATTCATTTCTGAATCAGCAAGTGATGTTTTGCTTAATAATTTAAGTGGAGCAACATCTATTTTGATTGGCTCTGGTTTAGGAAATAAAGAAACAACAAAACAATTTGTTGAAAAACTTTTGCCTTCAATAAAAATTCCAATGGTGATTGATGCGGATGGATTGAGACATCTCATTAATTCCCCTCTCCTAAGAGGAGAGGGGTTAGGGGTGAGGTCAATTTTGACTCCTCATCTTGGAGAAATGTCAGCACTCACTGGATTATCAAAAGAAGAAATTCAATCCAACCGTGAAGAAGTTGCAAAAAAATATGCAAAACAATGGAATTGTGTTGTCGTGTTGAAAGGCGCATTCACAATCATTGCTTCGCCAGATGAAAGAATGACAATTATTCCAATTGCAACATCTGCCCTCGCTCGCGCTGGCACGGGCGACGTGTTAGCAGGTTTAATCACAGGATTGCTAGCTCAAGGACTTAATCCTTATGATGCGGCAGTTGCAGGAGCATATATTCACGGAAAAGCAGGTTTACTCGCGGCGGAAAGACTCGGCACAACCGCTTCTGTTTTAGCGAGTGATGTTGTTAATACAGTTTCAGAAGTTATTAGTAAATTAGAAAAATAAAAGAGACATTCTGTGCGGAATGTCTCTTTTGCTAACTGCTAAAAGCCAATTGCTAATCGCTAACTAACTATTCATAAACTCTTCTAAATTCGCCTTGCTGATTCGATATGCCTTGCCAACTTTCTTGGCTTTCAAACTTTTATCTTTAATGGCTTCCATAATATCATCTTCAGTTACTTTCATGAATTGAGCGGCTTCGGCTGGAGTCATCACATCAGGCATTTTGGCTCCACCACCAGTGGCGGCACCACCGCCGGGGGCTTGATAACCACCTTGTAAGGCTTGCCCCATAATATTGCCAATGCCCATACCAGCACCAATTCCAGCGGTGAGACCAGCGCCACCACCTTCATTTTGAGCGGCATCACGCATTGCGTCAGCGGCTTGAAGTTGAGTATAAGTTGCCATGTCGAGCATACCCATGTCCCGTAGTTCTTGAGCCGATTTTTCACTTGGCTTGAGATTTCCAATGTAGAAAGTCTTGAGCGTTAAACCAATCGCCTCAAAATCATCTTTTGCTTTGGCACGGACAGCCGCACCAATTTCTTCGGTCAGACCAATCATTTCAGGTACAGAATTTTTTGCACCTGTTTCACCAAGCACATCTTGTAATTTTGAAAGCAACATCGTGCGAATGCGTTCTTCAATATCCGATGTTCGATAAGTATGTTGCACACCGACAATTTGAGTGACAAATTGTTGTGGGTCTTTCACTTGGAATGAATAAGTACCAAACCCCTGCAACAAAGCAACACCCAAGCCCATGCCCGGATTACGGACGATAATTGGTTGTGGCGTGCCCCATTTTTTATTTGCAAATTCTTTGCGTGAAACGAAATACACTTCAGCAGGGAAAGGTGTACGGTCATTGAAGGCTTTGCCAATCCAATCAATCAAGACAGGAATGTTGGCAGTTGCAATCGTGTGACGACCAGGTTTGAAAACATCCAAGGCATTGCCATCACGGAAGAACACAGCCCACTGACTTTCACGCACAATCACTTGCGAGCCGATGCGAAAATCGCCAATGCCTTCTTCTGGAAAGCGATGCACGATTTCATCAGCCATCTCGTTTGCATATTCAACTACATCAAAAATTCTAGCCATAGAATTTCTCCTTTTGAAATAACAATGTTCAAATTATAGTCCATCTAGCAAGCAGGTCAAGCGACATTTCTCCTACTTCTACACAAATGCAATCATTTCGTTTCAGTCTTTCATTGCTTTGCCACTTCCGCCGTCTTTCACCATCAAAACCTCCGCCATAATGCTCACTGCAATTTCTTCTGGCGTTTCGGCTTGTAACTCAATTCCCATTGGCGAGCGAACTTTATTGATTAATTCTTCTTTGACTCCCTTTTCTTTCAACGCTTTTGCTGTGACAGACCATCTGCGCTTGGAGCCGATGACTCCGATATAAACCGCTTCAGACTTAAGTAAACTTGGTAGCCCATCTACATCCACCTTTGAGCCCCGGCTTGTGATGACCAAATAAGTTTGCTTCGTTATCTTCATTGATTCTGCTAACTTGCCCATTTCTACTGGATAATATTCATCTGCCCCCGGTGTAGACTCAGGATTACAAAATTCTTTTCTATCGTCACTGACCACGACTCTAAATCCCAACCATTTTGCTAAATGCACAACTGCCTTACCGACATGCCCAGCACCAATCACAACTAAAGTTGGGGGAGGAAAAATAGGTTCCACAAATACCTCTACCTGACCACCACATACACCCGGGTCACCGCGTGCAGGGTCTGCCATTGTATAAAATAACGTTTGTGCTTTACCATCATCTAATGTTTGCAAAGCCGCCTTGATGACTCGATTCTCCAAATCTCCACCGCCGACAGTGCCGATAAATTTTCCATCAGCATATACCAACATTTTACTACCCACATGCCGAGGTGTAGAGCCTTCGCTCTTTGTCACTGTGCATAATGCGGCTGATTGATTATTTTTTTGTAAATCTGATAAGGCATTATAGATTAAGTTCATTATATTAATCTTCTGGAAAAATAATTTTCGCTTTTACTCCATTTTGTTCTAATAGATATAACAAACCTCCACCATCAATTAGTTCGATAGGTTTGTCTTTTGCAAATTCATAGGCATCTTTACCGTAATGGCTGGTTGAAACAAGGATACCCTTATTTGCACCCTCATTAATCATTGTTCCATATAAATCACGAACAGCAGAAACACCAACAACATTTTTATATCTTTTTGCTTGAATAACAACTTTACCGCCTAAAATTGGGCGAGGGTCAAAAGCCACTACATCTACACCACCATCTCTGGAAGATTGGGTTGATTTTGCATCAAAACCAATTCTGTCAAAGAGATTGTTAACTAAATTCTCAAACTCAAAAGGAGTAAGTTCTATTAAGTTTGGACGATTTTCCAAATCTGATAAAATATCGCTTTCCTCAACAAACCTTTTATCCACCATATCAAACTCTATAATTGGCTTTACAGCCATTAATTCATCAGGACGTGGAGAAACTTGAGCTCCTAGATTTCTCAGACAGGCTTTTTTATCTATTTTTGCTAGATTAATTTCTAAAAATTTATCTTTTGTCGTTCTCACAGAAATTATACAGGGTCGAATATCTTTTCCTGTCGCTGGATCAATTTCATTAACAAAACCATTAAAAACTATAACGTCAATATTATTTCCTTGGTCCGATTCAAAAAGTTCATGAATAGTTCTAAGGCATACAGCAGATATCACGTCTTGATATAAATCTTTTATTTCAGATTGTTTTCGTGGTTTTCCTTCAACAATATCTTTTGTTTTTGTATATTTATATTCAATAACTGAAGGTATGATGCCTTTACTTGGTAGTTCATATTCTACAACCAACTCTTTGGGGTCTGGAAGAAAAGCGACTCTAAATTCTTGTGGAAAACCTTCAGGATATTCTGAACGTTCAAGAACCATCGTGCAATAAGATGAAAGTGCATCAGGTTCTCTATTTGTATAGGCATTTTCTAGTTCAATAACCTCTTGATTGCGTTGTTGTTTCCTTTTCTCAAAAGATTCTCTTTCTTTTGAATACTCTTGTTGAAGGGTTGAAATCTTTTTGTTTCTTTCCTCTAGAAACACTTTAATCTTTTCTTCATATTCATTAAATCTTTTCAGTTGCTCTTCTATATAGAGTTGATGGCGTTTTTCCCATCCGGGTATTAATTTTTCCATGCTACTTGGTTCTTGGATTTTTGATAAAAATTCTTCTTTAGTTGTTATAACAGGCTCTTTTTTCAAATCTTCTGGTAATTCAAAATCAGGGAAATCTTCATTAATTCTTAAGATATCAAAGGAAATGGTATCGTCTACTTCAAAAGTTTCTTCTAAAATGCCTTGTAATTCTTTTATTTTTACTGTTAATTCGATATTTAAATCATCAGCTTCTTCTTGTCGAATTTTGAGATGTTCTTGTCTTGCTTCTTTATTTGCTTGTTCGGCAGACTTTATTTTTTCTTTGCGTGCGCGCTCTTTTTCTTTATTTGTTTGTGCAATTAATCTCAACTCTTGTTTTTTAGCTTGTTCTATTTCTCGAATTCTAGCATTTTCACGTTTAATTCTCTCTCGCTCTCTCTTTGCAGAATCTCGTGCTATTTGGTTTATTAAACTTGTGAAACTACCTCGCCGTGCCATAATATTAAACCCTACCTTTCATCCTTTATTTTTCCAACAAACCCAACACCACAGGCAATAACTGTTTCTTCCTTGATACAACGCCCGGCGCATCGCGTGTGTTGTCAGGCAGTGGGGGATAAGGCAAATCATTCAAAATGGGTGGATAATTCGATGAAATTAATAATCTACTCGTCCCACGCACCACGTCTGTGACGAGTAGCATAGCAAAATCTAAGCCGCGTTTATCGCGTAATTCATCTAAGGCTTCGTTTAATGATTCTAGATGTTCAGCGAGTTGCATCAAATCTGTCACTTCGGCTTGGGCGATTGCAAGTTTGAATCCACCTGCTTCATAGGCTTTGATATCCGTACTGACAATTTCTTCTGGCTTGCGATTGGATAACCCAGCACCTGCTGATAATAAATTCTTTCCAAACGATTCAATCGTTTCGCCTTTGAGCGGACTCCCACCGACAAATGCCCAACGTGCTAATTTTTCCGCGGCGGCGTGGTCACGCGGTGTGGTAGTAGGAGACGTCAAGATTAAAGTATCAGATAGAAGTCCAGCAAGAAGCGCACCAGCAAGTGAGGGTGGAGCAGAGAGTCCTGCTTCCGCAGTCTGTTCAGTCACTAGTGTAGAAGTCGAGCCAACCACATCCACTGTAAAACGAATCGGTTGATGCGTGTATGGATTTCCCAAACGATGATGGTCAAGAATTTCAAGCAGTTCGGCTTCATCAAGCGCATTGATAGATTGACGAGGTTCGTTGTGGTCAACCAAAATAATTTTCAAACGCGGCGGGTTCAAAATATTTTTTTGACGCGCAATGCCGAGATACAAACCGTTTTCATCTACAACCCAATAATCATCAAACTCACTGCGTAAAATTTTGTTTAACGAATCGCGGATGTGTGCATTGGAAGCAAATTTTGGAACCTCGGTATTTGCGGCATCTTTACATTCAGCAGACATCATCTCGCGTACAGTTGTATCGCCTGGGCGTGGACCTAATGTTTCGCTAAAATATTTGAACAAACTCAATCCATTAATTAATCCATAAGGTGTGCCATCTTCATTGACCACAGGCGCTATACCACCAGTTTTGCTGGCAAGCGTCCATGCCGTACCAAGTTGTGATGTTGGCGTAGTGCTATCTAACCTTTGCATGATTGATTCAAAACGAGGCGAAGCATCGGTTAATAAAAAAGGTGCTTCGATGTTTAATGTTTTTAGCACCCAAGAAGTTTGGGCATTCAATGCACCTGCTCGCGCCGCAATTGCATTTACTTTATCACGTTCACGTAATAACCACGCATACCCCAACGCTGAAGCAATTGAGTCTGTATCTGGATTAATATGACCTACAACAAAAATTGACATTTGATTCACGAACTCCGCTTCTTTATTGACCTTATACTTGTTTTTGTTTTCTGATAACTTTTATGTCACGTTGAACGAATGCGCAGGGTCTCTAAGATAATCTCAGATATTCTTCGCCACGAAGACCAAGAGCGTGGCTCAGAATGACATCATAAGAATTATATCTCGCCTTTATTAACCATTTCCAAAAATATTTTCACGACCTTTGGGTCAAAATGTTTTCCTGATTCATCTTGAAAATATTGGATAATTTTTTCTTTTTCCCATGCTTGGTTATATGGGCGGTCATTGCTTAATGCATCCCATACATCCGCTACGGCAAAGATTCTTGCTGAAATTGGAATCTCTTCCCCTTTAATACCACGCGGATACCCTGTGCCATCCCATTTTTCGTGATGGCAATAAGGAATATCTATGGCTTGTTGTAAAAATGAAATCGGTTTGATGAGTTTATAAGCAACAACGGGGTGCTTCCGAACAATGTCACGCTCTGCATCGGTTAACTTGCCATTTTTATGTAAGATACCATCAGGAATTCCCATTTTGCCAATATCATGCAAAATTGCCCCGCGCCGAATATGTTCAAGGGTTTCTTCAGGAAAACCGATTTTTTGTGCTAATTTCAAAGTTGTATCTGTTACCCGTCGTGAATGACCTTCTGTTTCTTTATCTCGTAGTTCTAAGGCATGAGCCCAGCCTTCTAAGGTGACATCATACGCTTCAGCAAGTTCATGTGTGCGAGACATAACGCGTTCTTCGAGTTGTAAATTTAATTTCCGTAAATCGGTTTCGAGTTGCTTCAAAGCAGTAATGTCGTGTGAAATATAAATTTGACCTGTGATTTCACGGCGAGAATTTAAGAGAGGCAACACGGTAGTCTCAAAATAAATTTTGAAGCCACCAATTTCAAAGTCTGTTTCGATGCGCGAGAGGACTGTGCTGGTGATTGGTTTAATGGGTATCGGAAATTTTTCAAACACATTGAAAGCGGGTTCCCCAATAATTGAATCTGCGTTTTTTTCTAAAAATGCAAGCATAGATGAATTTACATCTATGATGTAATTTTTATTGTCAACCACAACTACTAAATCTAACATGGCTTCAAATACTTTGTCACGTGCAATCGGAGAGACATCAAAGATACGAAAGCGATAAAAGCCCCAAGCTAGTAAAAAGTTTCCGATGGCGGTGGTGAATGGGGAAGCGTCTCTTTGGGCGTTGATATAAATTTCAGATAAAGCAAGAACAGAACCAACCAGCGGGAAGAGTAAGCCTGCTAGGATAAAACCAATTTGAATTCTGTAGAATTGATGCGGTTGCATCATCCGCAAAATTAAGAGTGTAATGCTCAAAACCGCAATGAAATAAACATAGGCAGTGTAAAAAATTACAACAGTTGAGTAATCATAAATCAGAGAAGTAAAAAATTTTGTTTTTATTATTTCGGCGTTCTGATAAACCAAGCCGTGAATTGGGTCTGTGAGAACTAAGATTGAAAATAAAAATGGAATGATTAATGAGAGGACAAAAATTTTCTTTATGTTTTTGATTTTGTATTCGGTAAATTCAATTGTAAAAAAAGGAAATGAAACAATGGCAATGTTCCCTACTACCCATTGAAAACTTTCCCAAAATAATTTTGAATTTATATCTGATGCAACTATTTCACTGATGTTGCCCAAAATATATAAGTTTTGACCTAAGATATACCAAAAAAACCATTTTGCCCCGCGTGCTGTTCTGCGTATCCATGTATATAATAAAATCCCTAGCGAAATACCGAGGGAGGCGGTGTATGGAATTAGATAAATAATTTCTTCACGACCCATAATAATTACATATTTTACCTGTTCTTATGGCGAGTGCTGAATTATTTTTCTTTCGATTTCCTTGCACTTTTTGTTAAGCAATTTTATGCGGAATGATGTCATTCCGCATAAAATTTATTGTTTCTTTTTTATTGCCCGCCAAACACGCTCTGGCGTAGCAGGGATTTCATCCACATTGACTCCAATTGCATCCAAAATTGCGTTTCCAACAGCAGGGGCAACTCCATCCATCGGAATTTCTGCTACTGCTTTGACTCCAAATGGGTGACTTGGTTCAAATGTTTCTACAAAGATGGTTTCTAGGTCTGGCATTTCGTTTGAACGAAAGATGTGATAACGATCTAAATCTCTTTCGTAAGCATTGCCTTTTTCGTCATAACGCATTTCTTCGCAGACAGCATAACCAAGTGCTTGTGTCATGCCGCCTTCAATTTGACCAGATGCGGTTAGCGGATTCACAATCACACCTGAATCAACAGCCATGACTAGTTTATCTACAGTCACTTGACCAGTTTCTGTATCAACGGTCACTTCGGCGAATTGTGCCGCAAACGGCGGCGGCGACACGGGCGATACATAACTTGCCACACCCATAATCTGTTCTTGATTATTTTTATGCAACGTGTCTAATGCAATTTCAGCAAGCGTCACAGAACGACCATCGGGTGCAATTGCTTTTTTATCTGCCAACTTAATGCTTTCAAATTCACTTTCTGGAATCTCAAGCATACTTGCCGCACGAATTTTAATTCTCTCCGCCACAATTTGAGCGGCTTTCACCGCGGCTGTACCAGATATGTAGGTAGTCGAAGAAGCGTATGCACCTTTATCAAATGGTGTGAAATCTGTATCGGATGAATAGGTAATCATATCTTCAAGTGGAACACCCAACACTTCTGCCGCCATTTGCGCAATGACTGTATCCGAGCCTGTTCCCAAATCTGTTGCACCGACCAAAAGATTGAAAGAACCATCATCATTCATTTTGATAGATGCGCCGCCCATATCCAAATATGGAATGGCAGTTCCTTGCATCACAAATGAAACGCCAATCCCTCTTTTCTTCTTTCCTCTTTTATCACTTACAAAATTTCTCCACGCTTCGTTATTATATTTATCATCCCACGCAATTGCCGCACGACCTTGCGCCACGCATTGTTCCAAACCAACGGTGTGAATAATTTCAGGGCGAGGCTCACGACCTTCATTCCATGCTGTTGAAAATGGATGATATTCGCCAGGTCGAATTGTATTTTTCAAACGAAAATCAATTGGGTCAAAATTCATCGCGCGTGCAATTTTTTCTAAGTGACGGTCAAGGGGCCA
>JAEURG010000146.1 GCA_016789345.1 Anaerolineales bacterium
CGGTTGTTACTTTAACATGTTCACAATGCTGAATTACACGAATGACATCATCTTTTGGAATCAATTGGCGGCGTTGATGAATGACTCCTACATATTCACCTGCAGGAGTGTAGAGGTATTCGCTAACAAGCCAACTTCCGATAAATGATGTTGTCATGCTTTCTCAAACTCCATCACACCAAACTGCGAACCACATCTCTGACCACCGCGATACCAATGTTGTACAACGGCTTTTCGTTTTCCATCTAACGTCACTACTTCGCGTCGCCAACAACGTAGATGTGCTTCTCGATGATAGAACTGTCCACTTAATGCACGACCGCCACTCAAACTATGGCTTCCGACAATTTCAGAATCATCGGTTGCCCATGCTTGCCAATGATTTGTTATCAAAGACATTTTGCGAACTTCAGGTCCGAATGAACCACCTTCAATTCGTAAACCAAACCTATTTTCTTTAATCGGCGTAATTGTCTCTTCATAATATTTTTTGCCAATTGATTCTTTGTTTTCATTCAAAGCACTCAGCTCACCCGACCAACGACCTGGGCGATGCAATAAAATTTCACCACGTCCTGAAGTTGGGTCATCATGCAAGTCATAATGTGTGCCACTCACTACAGTTGGTTGTGGCACAGGGGTATCATCTGGAACTTTATCATTTTGACCGACGACGATATACATCATGTGTTCGCCACGAGACATTTGTGCAAGTGAAAGTTGTAAGTTGCCATCTACAATCATCAAAAAAAAACGTTGGCTCAATCCAAGTGCAGACCAATATGCATTTGCGTCCACAAGATTTTCACTTAATACTTCGGCATAACCAATGTTGGCTGGTCCTTCATATAAACGATGGTCGCCTTCCTCTTGAATAAAGTAATGACCAGAATGTTTGAACGGACCCACAAACGAAACATCCACACGCACGCGACCATTTTCCAACGATTGCACATTTCGATAATCTGCACCATTGCCAAGAAAACAGCCTTTGCTATCAAACACTTCGGCATTGCCTGCCCAGCGTCCGATACCTTGTTTGAAACGAACGTGTTGATCTGCCATCTATCCTTTTACCAATTTATAAATTTGTTTTTCTTTTGATGTTGATTCAAAGATAGATTTAAAATCTGCACCTTGTGGTTGTGGATTTATATATCTTCCTTCCGCAAACACTTCGACTGAATCCGATTCAAAACACCAGGGCGATAAAACATACGCTTCATTCTCGACGGGCGAGATGGTCAATGTTTCATTTGAGCCTTTTCCATCGGGGGCGTTTAAGAATGTGGCTTCTTTGCGTGCTTCTTTATGCGTCGTATGAAAATATAAAGATAACGTATCAAAGAATTGCAAAAGTTTATAGTTATTAAACAATGCCTCCTCTTGAATCCATGCTGAGGTTGTTGAATCAGCTCCAAGTTCCGCTTTGAGGCGTGCTTGACGTGCTAATTCATAAGCCAGCATTGCATCGGCAGCGGATTTATGCTCCGCTGAAATTTTGTCAATAAAAATAAAATCTGATAAACCATAACGACCGTTGAACAATCCATACGTGTGCATGGAAGAAAGCAAACCACAATAAGCGTGATGTTTTTCATTGAAATCAGGCGATGCCTTTGAAGTTTGAATCAAATAAGGCAATGGCGTTTGCGTGAGATGATGCGGCAAACCTGTTGTTGGTGATTGCTCAACTAAGGCATCAATAGATTCCCAACCTTCATCATGATGCTCAATAATATAAATCACTAACTCTTTTGGCGTGGGCGCATTGAAATTTGCATTGCCAAAATGTTTCGCCAATTGACCTGATGTGCGAGCATGGTCTTTTTGTTCAATTGCAAAATTTGGTTTGCCTTCTGCAGATGTTTGAATAATCATGGTTGTTGTATTCTCACAAAATCTTGAATTTGAAAAATATGTGTTTCTCCATCACGCAATTTATGTGTGATGATGCGACGATTGTTCGGGTCAATAAAATAATGATTGTTATGCACAAGTGTTTTTGAAATTTTGCTATCAATCGTAAAGACATAATTAAAAGGTGTGAGTTCAGTACCGTGTAAACTTAATTGCTCACTTTTTGCCCAACAATATTTTCCATCCACAGAAATATCGGAATTGAAAACGGTTTTGCCCACTCCGTATAAATTTTCAAAATCTTCCATCAAATGCCAACTTTTATTTAATTCATTCCAATACACATCCATGTGAACTGCGGAAGACTCAATAAAATCACCTTTGGGTGTGAATGTTTTACATAAACCTTCCCAACGTCCCATAAAACATTGATAAGGATGTGTGGATTTGATGTCGCCATAATTTTTGTTCGTCATGTTAATCTCCAATTTGATATTTAAATCTGTCGCCACGATAACGTGCTTGTAAAAATTCAATTGGCTTACCATTTGCACCAGTCACTACACGTTGAATCATCAGCACAGGTGAACCCAAAGAAAGATGTAACAACTTCACGTCAAGTTCTGAAGCGGCAATTGCCTCAATCGAACGTTTGGCATGACTATTCGTCATCTGTTCAATTTGGCTGATGTAATTCAATGAACCGCCTTCCAACAAACCTGCTTCATTAATTTGACTTGCAATGGCTTCGGGTAAAAATGCAGTATGCACACCAATTGCTTTTTCTTCTGCCAAACGCAAACGTCGAATACGATAGACTTTGCTTTTGTATGGCACGTTGAGCATTTCAGCAACTTCTTTATTGGCTTCTACAGAACCTTTTTCAATTACCTTCCAACCAGGCTTAATGCCTTGGTCTAACATAAACTCGGTTAAACTTTTTCTATCTTCGGGGCTATGAGTCATTTTGGGCGGGGCAACAAATGTGCCACGTCCGCGCTCACGAATCAACAAACCTTCATACACCAAATCACTTAACGCCTGTCGAACTGTTGTACGACTCAACTTAAACGAGTCTTGTAATTCCTGCTCAGATGGAATCAAATCATTTTGCTTCCAGTCGCCAGACTCAATTTTTTCAAGCAAATGTTGCTTGAGTTGATAATGAAGGGGTAAGGGAGATTTTCGGTCTATATTGAGCATAATAGCCTTCTTTGGGTAAATGTCATAACGTTATGACAATCATACCTTTTTGAAGATGTTATGTCAAGAATAAAAGAAAAAACTTGTTGATTTTTAAAAGACATATTGTCTACACGAAATACACCCTTCGCCACCCTCGTCTTAAGGCACACCTCATTGCTACTTATTTTGGAATAACAAAATGAAATTTGCTCCCCGAAAAATTGACTTCGTCATGTCCTTTGCTTTCCACCCACACATATCCGCCATGCGCTTTGGCAATTCCGCGCACAATGGCTAACCCTAAGCCTGGACCTCCACTTTTGAAAGCAGTTTTCCCCGAAGAGTGAAGCGCTACATCACCCACTTGATAAAACTTCTCAAATATCAATTCGTGATGTTCAGAATCAATGCCAACGCCTGAATCTTCAAAGCGGATATCTATAGCAGGAATATCATTTTCTAAAGTTGTATTTTGCACATTGATTTTTACTTTGCCACCATCTGGCGTGTATTTAATTGCATTGACTAACAATTGATATAACGCTTTTTGAATCAAAGATGGGTCAGCATGAATGGAGACAATACCCGCCTCCTGCTCAACGGATACTTGAATCTTTCTTTCAGCAGTTTCTTTGGCTAGAGAATTAACCAATTCTATCAGCATCATATTCAATGGAATCGGCGCGGGCAAAACCTTCATGGTTTCGCTATCAATGCGCGAAACATCTAACATCATGTTGACGACTTCGTGCATTCTATCCGCGCCTTTGGCAATGCCATCCATCATTTCAGTTAATGAAGATTTATCTTTTAATTCTGGTGTTGTGCGCAATAAATTGATGTACCCCTTCAACACAGTCAACGGCGTGCGTAATTCATGTGCCGCCACTTGAATAAACTCAAGTTTGTTTCTATCTAATTGCCTTAATACTTGATTCGTTTTTTGCAAATCACTAATCGTCATTTGGTCATTTTCACGCAGGCGATTCAACGTCGTGCGGATAATGTCAATTGCCATGCGCGGGCTTTGTGTCAGCATGGTGCCAAAATCTTGCTTGTTCATTTCTAGTACAGTCAAATCAGTAATCGCACGCACAGTAGCAGAACGAGGCGCGTTTTGAATCAACGCCATTTCGCCAATCAAATCACCCTTGCCTGCCACACGCAACAAACGCAATTCATTTTCATTGATTTGCTTGGTGATTTCCGCTTGCCCCTCCGCTACAATATAAAACACTTCTTCATATGCGCCTTCATGGCACAAAATATATTCAGGCGGATACGTGGCAATGCGCGTTAGCTCAGACATTTGGCGCAGTTCATCTTCATCCAAACCTTTGAATGCGATTTTTAGCAATGCTACTTTGTCGAAGGTTGTGTTCATTGAGTTTAGTATAACAAAGTAAAAGCATACACAAAAAATTGTAATAAAGAACCAAGGTGACAGTCACTTTGAAAGTGACTGTCACCTTATTGCTTAAACTTCTCTCATCCCATACGGAAAGCCATATTCTGCCATCTTATCCATAAATACTTTTGGCTCAAAGGCTTCGGGTCCCAACACGCCAACCCCTTTCCAAATTCCGTGTTCGATTAAGTCCATGGCAATCAATGGCGTGAATGCTGTTTGCGCGACAACTGCCTGACATCCCCATGTGTTCATGCAGATTTCATTATCCGCCACTTGATATAAATAAACTTCGCGCTTCACCCCTGACTTTGTGCCTGTTACCCACGTCCCAGCACAAGTTTTACCTTTCATTTTGTCTCCGAGATAGGCAGGGTCTGGTAAACAAGCGGCGACTACATCTCTCGGTGCAACTTCCACACCTTTAACTTTTATTTTTTCTTTATTATCTAAACCTAATTTATTGAGTGTTTTCAACACATCCATAAATTCATCACCCAGCCCGTATTTGAATGTGACTCGTTTAGCATTCTTAATCCAACGTGGAACTAGTAACACTTCTTCATGCTCTACATTGACCACTTCCACTTTGCCAATGCCTTCGGGGAAGTCAAATATTTCCGGTTCAGAAAATGGTTGCGTGGTAAACCAACCTTTATCTTTTTCATAAATCACTGGCGGATTCAAACATTCTTCAATGGTTGTCCAAATCGAAAATGTCGGCGCGAATTTATAACCTTCAATGGTGATGTTATTTCCATCACGCACGCCGATTTCATCAATCTCGTCAAATAAATAATCGGCGGCATATTTTGCAAACACATCTGCCATGCCGGGTTCAACGCCAAAACCGACAAGGGCAAGTAAACCTTTTTCTTCCCATTGTTTTGCTTTTTCAAACTGATAATCCCCTAATTTAATTCCCGTTTTGTTATATGGGTCAGTGGGATGCAATTCTGAAAGCGCCATTGCCATATCCATATACATCACACCCGCATTAAACGCCGCGTCAAAAATTTGTTTGTTGAATATCGGGTCAACCGAATTCATGATTAAGTCCACATTGTATTTTTTTGCTAAGGCTTCAATACTTTCTTGTTTGCTGGCATCTATGAATTCGACAGGAAATCTGTTTGTGTCCCCTAATTTTTTTTGTATTTCTTCGGCACGCTTTGTGTTGTAATCTGCCAATACCATCAACTCCATCCACTTTCTTGATTTTGCCAATGTTGCTATGGCTTCCCCTACTCCGCCTACTCCTACCAGTAGTACTCTCATACAAGGATAGTCTCCATTAGTTTTATAACCCGCTATGCGAGTTAGATTAACTTTGTTGTGTGTCACCCTGAGCAAAGGGTCTCTACGATAGTCTTAGAGATTCTTCGCTACGCTCAGAATGACATAATCCTAAACAAAAAGACGGCATGATATTTTCATGCCGTCTTTTTTTAATTAATAGCGGTTTGTTTTTTTGTTGCGACTTATCGGGTTTGTATTAATGGTCAATGCGATTAAGTACGCTTGTGCAACAATATCCCCAAATTGTTTTAATCCACGAACGAGGGCTTGCATAAAATCCTTTCAATTGGCTCTGCCATCCTCTCTGTTGGGAGGCAGACAAGTTTTTCGGAAGCAGAATCAGGTTACAGGTCAAGAACGAAGCGGGTCTTTATTTAAAAATAAATCTCTTTGGCAATCTTCAAATAGATGAAAGATTCGGTTTCGCGCACGCCGTCCACTTTGGCAAGTTTTTCGGTCATAAATTTGAGCAGGTCTTCATGGTCTTTGCAAAAAACTTCGAGCATGATGTCGTAGCCGCCACTGACGAATACGACGTAAACAACTTCATCAAACTTTGAGATTTTGTTGGCGGCTTCGAGCATTTTTCTGCCGTCGGTGCGCACGCCTATCATCGCCATGGTGCGTTTGCCCATCATCAACGGATTCGTAGCCGCAATTACTTTAAGATAACCCAATTCAACTAAACGGTTGTATCGTTGGCGAATCATGCCTGGCGATACTTTGAGGTCTTCGGCAATTTGAGCAAAGGCTTCACGCCCGTCTTTTTGCAGGGTTTCTATGATGTAGCGGTCTATCGAATCTAGCTTTTCAGGACGTTCAGTGACGATTATGCTTTCCACGCCATTATTTTATGACGATTTTGTATAAATGTCAATAGTTTTATAACTATTCATTACAAATTTGTGTGTTTTTATAACTATTATGCCCCGATTTGATGTTTTAGGTGACAGCCACTTTGAAAGTGACTGTCACCTATTGTAATGTATTTAACTACCTACTGAGGCTTTGAATTCTGTCCAAATGCGGTCGTAAAGTTGTAAGGCATCGCCTACATCTTCAAGCCATTGTAAGCGGGCTTCTACTTCTGGTGGAGGGTAAATGCCAGGGTTGGCAAGCACTTCGGGGTCAATGAATTCTTTAGCGGCTTGGTTCGGCGTTCCATAGCCTACAAATTCAGCATTTTGTGCGGCAATTTCAGGGTAGTGCAGGTAATTGATAAATACCATTGCTGTATAAGCGTTCGGTGCAGTGGTTGGGATGGCAAGGTTATCTTGCCAAATAACACAGCCTTCTTCAGGGATGACGTACACAATGCCATCACGTCCGCCAGAATCTGGTAAACCTGCCAAAATGGCATCGCCTGTCCACATATGCCCAAAGACAGTTTCACCAGTGATGAGTAAATCATCATTGGTTTGGCTGTCATAGGCGCGCACGCAGTCGGCTTGAGCAATCAACAAGTTTTTGGCTTCTTCTAATTCGGCGGGGTCGGTTGAATTGAGGGAATATCCCAAATACATCAGTGCCGCACCAAGTGTTTCGCGTTGGTCATCTAACATGCTGATTTTTCCGCAGTTTTCTGGCGTTGGTTCAAATACTTCACGCCAAGAAGTTTCATAATCAGATATAGCGTTTGTATCCACTGCAAAGCCAGATGTGCCCCAGAAATATGGAACTGTGTATTTTTGTTCAGGGTCAAAATATTGGTTGACGTTTAAGTCATCCATGTTGGCAATGTTAGTAATAACACTGAAATCAAGTTCCATTAAGAACCCTTCATCAATTAAAATTTGCACCATGTAATCAGAAGGGACGATAACATCATAATCAGCACCACCTGCTTGAAGCGTAGCAAGCAATGTTTCGTTTGAGTCAAAGTTTGTTTCTACAACTTCTACACCACACTCTTCTTTGAATTGGTCTTTGATGGCAGGGTCAATATATTCAACCCAGTTATAAAAGTAAATTTTACTTGCTAATTGAGACGGGTCACCGCATCTATCTGAGGTGACAGTTGATTCTGTTCCTGTATTTGATTCTTGCCCTCCAGCGGGTGCACACGCAGAAAGCACGAGTGCCAAGAGGACAAGCATATAAAACAGCGTTTTCTTCATTTCTTCTACTCCTTTAAGTATTTTCGAGAGGCAATATCATTCTAAGTTAAATGACTCATTGAGATTGTTTCTTGTGAGCGCACCACCTCCTTTACCTTGATAATAAGATTAAAGCGGATAGGTATGAAATTAACATCACGACAATCAACGCGATGACAGAAAGTACTTTACCTGAGTCATTCGTCTCAGCCAGTTCTTCACGATAGCCACTAAACGCACGCCATGCCCAGTACAAACCTGCTAGCAAAAGCAATGTGATGAGCCAATTGCCAATTGTGAATGCATTGAACAAAGCAAACACTCTAAACACACCATAAACACCAATACCTAACCCTGCACCGACTGACATAGCACGGGTATAAACAGGTCCCCCATTTTGAGCGGTGAGCGAAAGCCCGACCAATCCAATGGAAGCGACCAGTAATGCAGTAGATAAGGCATTAATTTCTGGCGTTACGCCACGCCGTACCAGTGAGTAAATGTATAAAGGCATAGTTTGGTCTTGAATGCCTTTTGTGAATACAGTAATCAAGTAATCATCTAATGAAAGAGTGAATGCCATTAATGCGCCACCAATGATGCCGGGCATAAGCAGAGGTAAAGTCACACGGTTGAAGGTTTTCCACTCATCTGCCCCCAAGTCTGAGGCGGCTTCTTCGAGAGTGCGGTCAAAATCCGCTAGGCGAGCACGCACAATCACATACACAAAGGGTATATCAAACGCGATGTGGGAAATGGTGATGGTATGAAGCCCAGTAGTGGCGCGAATTCCGAAGAAGTTTTGTAAAAATGGGAACAAGGCTTGATTAAAGAAAAGCAATAAAGCAATGCCCAAGACAATTTCGGGGATAACAATTGGCAGATATAAATTAGCATCAAATGCCGTGCGGAGTTTAAAGCGGAAGCGGTCCATCGCAATGGCGGTGAGTGTGCCAATTGCAGTAGCAAAAATGGTAGTGATTAAACCTACCAGCAAACTATTTCTGGCGGCGGCGAGTAATTCTGTATTTTGAGATAAACGAACATACCACTCGGTTGAAAAACCGCTAAACACAGCCACAGAACGCGTATCATTGAATGAAAAAATGATTAAGATAATTACTGGCAAATAGAGAAAGCCAAACACCAAAGCGGCATTCGTGCTCAAAAGCCAGTTACCAATGCGTGTGCCTAAACGAACTTTTTGACGTGGATAAGCAGGAAAAGATGTCACATCGCCCTCCGCGTTTCTTCGGTGCTGGAGCGGAAGTAAGCAATCACACCGATTAGCACGAGCAACATCAACATCAGCGACATGGCTGAGCCAAAGGGCCAGTTACGCGCCACGCCAAATTGACGGTTAATCAGTGTACCTATCATTTCTACTTTTCCGCCGCCCATAATATCGGGTGTAATGAATGCACCTACAACTGGAACAAATACAAGCACGAGCGCAGCAAACACGCCGGGCATAGTCATTGGTAGCATCACACGCCAAAAGGCACGTCGAGGCGATGCACCTAAATCGGCAGCGGCTTCCATTAAAGTGTGGTCAAATTTTTCTATGGAAGCATACATCGGCAGAACAGCAAAAGGCAGATAGCCATAAATTAAACCGACGACAACTGCAAATTCATTGAACAACAAATCGAGTGGCTGGCTGATAATGCCAATTCCCATTAAAAACGAATTTAACAAACCTTCTGCCGCTAGCACTTGCTTGAGTGCATAAGTACGCACGAGGAAGTTCGTCCAAAATGGAATGATGACCAAAATCATCAGCGCATCACGCCAAGCTGGTTTTTGTTTGGCAATGAAATAAGAAAGCGGGTAGCCAAGCAAAATGCACCACAAGGTGACGATTAATCCAATGCGCACGGAATTTCCAAAAATTCCAATATACAGGAATGGGTCACAGGCGGCACCGGCAAATTCTGAAACACAAGCGTTAAAAAGTTGGGAGTAATTATCTAATGTATAAACGGGAGGTATTTTGATTCCACCTGCCCGCCCACGCTCCACAAAACTGATAAACAATACAATCAAAATCGGAAGGTTGAAGAAAAGCAAAATCCACAACGCGCCGGGAGAGAGCAAGCCAAACAATTGCCAATTACTTTTACCGCGGAAGAATTTAAGCATCGAAGCCTCCGCCTATTCTGTCAAAATACGTGGTGACGTATGCGTAAATGACATGGTCACTTCGTCGCCAGTTTTGGCTAAAGTTTTTTGCGCGAGAGTAACATTTTGCTCACGAATGCGTGCTTTGTGCCCACCAGCAAAACGGACACCATAGTGTGTATCTGTACCAATATAGATAACTTCTTCAACATGACCTTTGAGGTTGTTATCTTTATCATCTGGATTATTCAAACGAAGTTTTTCGGGTCTGACCGCGACTGTTACTTGTTGACCGTTAGTGAACTTTCGGCTTGATTCGACATATACTATTCCTGTGCCTACAAGGTCTATTTCAACTGTTGTGCCGTTTTGACCTTTGACAACGCCATCCAAAAAGTTAGTTTCGCCAATAAAGTCGGCAACGAATTTAGTTGCAGGTCTTTCATAAATCGCTTCAGGAATATCCACTTGTAAGGCAATGCCTTTGCTCATTACAGCAATTCGGTCACTCATGGTCAATGCTTCTTCTTGGTCATGTGTGACGTAGATAAATGTAATGCCGACTTCGCGTTGAAGCGTTTTTAATTCAAGTTGCATTTCTTTACGGAGTTTTAAGTCTAACGCACCGAGCGGTTCGTCGAGAAGTAAAACTTCCGGTTTATTGACCAAAGCCCGAGCAAGTGCGATGCGCTGTTGTTGTCCACCAGAAAGCTGTTTGGGGCGACGTAATTCCATACCGGGCAGACGAACCATTTCTAATGCTTCGCCAACGCGTTTAATTCTTTCGGCACGTGAAACACCTTTCATCTCTAAGCCAAAGCCAATATTTTGTTCAACCGTCATGTGCGGAAACAAAGCATATTGTTGAAACACGGTATTGACCGGGCGTTGAAAGGCTGGCACTTGGCTCATCTCTTTGCCATGAATCAAAATCTTTCCATCAGTCGGTAATTCAAAGCCAGCAATCATTCTTAATGAAGTTGTCTTTCCACAACCAGATGGACCAAGTAGTGAAAAAAATTCATTTTCTTTAATTTGCATGGTGACATGATTGACTGCCGCTAAGATACCCCCTTCCGGAGTGACGAACTGTTTGACAACATCCTGCATTTCTACTGCAAACTCATTACTGGCCATCGGCTGACTCCTATGAGGTGGTGTGCGCCTTATTATAGTGGAAATTTCAAGAATTTAATAATAAATGTGCTAAAACTTATTCTGTATCAAACTCTGGCAACCCCCAAAGATTCAAACCTGTCCCCTCGTGCATTTTGCGATTCACTTTCACGCCATCATAAACTGTCAATGTAAATTCAACTGCAAAAGCAATTGCTCTGGATGCATGACCACCAATCACAGCGATTCCATGAGGATCAGATTCATCTCTAAACGACAGGGTTAGGTGTGTGTGAACATGCGCTTCATTTTCTAACCTGCTAATTGTTCCATGACCTGAAACGATTTCTAGCGGACGGTTAAAAACCAAAGGCGGTTTGCGAATTTTGTTAATGAAATCATATTCAGTAAATTCTGCTTCGGTTAATCCGCCTAGCATTTCAAATGTGGCGGCGTGGATTTTTTCAGCGTCTGCAATTTCGACAAATGCGTCATGAATATTTTCGCCATTTGTTATAGTCCCCATAAATACACGAGTAGATTTTGTGTTGATGTGTGAAAGAGTAATAGGCATAATTATTTAGGCAAAAAATCTTTAGAACTATTCAATATCAAAACTTGAGCAATACCTAAAATCATAGTTGCACCACGAGCCACTTGGTTTTCAGCATCAGCACCTGTACCTGCTGTGATACCTGCAGACACATTTGTCTTTTTACAAATTGAAATTACTTTATCAATCATCTCTTGCACTTCGGGGTGATTCGGTCCGTCAGGAAAGCCCATGTTCAAGGATAAATCTCGCGGACCAATCACAACAGCATCTACATGTGATTGTGAAATCATGGCTTCAAAATTTTCTAACAATGTTGGGTCTTCAAATTGTGGAATGACCATAGTTTGTTCATTTGCAAACTCTAAATATTTTGGTGCTTCACTTCCGTATGCCATATAACTGGATGCACGCGAGATTCCAACTCCACGCTTTCCTACAGGCGGATATTTAACTGCATCCACTAACATTTTTACTTCTTCAACATTTCGTAAGTCTGGCATCATCACACCCATCATGCCTGCATCAAGATATTGCAATACAAGTTTTTGGTCTTTGGAGCCAATGCGTACCAATGGAGTCATATTCGTTAATTCGCAGGCGCGAATCACATTTACAGCTTGGGTTGGATTAATGAGTCCATGTTCAGCATCGAGTATGTAGTAATCAAAACCTACTAAGCCGAATAACTCTGCAAGTTGCGGGTCATCTGAAGTGGAGATAACACCATACGCGGGTTGACCAGATTTCAATTTAAGTTTGAGGCGGTTTGGTTGAATAAACATAGTTATCAGTCAAAATAAAATCTTTCTTCTTTCCTCTTTCTTTATTTTATATCACTCCAGAATCTTGCAATGCTTTCAAATCATTTTTCGTCATGCCAAGCGTCGCATATATTTCTTCATTATGTTGCCCCACCAAGGGCGGAGGAGAAAATGTATCTTCATGTGTTTCAGATAATTTAATTGGGTTGCCAGGCATTTTTGCTGAACCACCCAGCGGATGTTCCACTTCAACAATCATGTTACGCGATAAAACTTGTTCATCATTTAATGATTGTTCTAAATTATAAACAGGCGCACATGGAATGCGAAGTGCTTGTAATTTTTCAAGCCAATATTTTTGCGTGTTGCTTGAAAGAATTTCATTCAAACGTTTGTTGATAAGTTCTTTATTTTTTAAACGACCTGGTTGAAATTTATGTTCTTCAATATTCAAATCTTGTGCATCAATCACTTTAAGTAATTCGCCCCAAAAATTATCAGCGATGATGGCGATAATAATAAAACCATCAGAACATTGAAAGGTATCATACGGTACATGCACAAAATGTCCGTTACCAAGTTTATCGGGCACAATGCCTGAAAGAAAATGCATCGTTGCCATGTAATTCAACAAACTAATTTGTGCATCAAGCATGGATATATCAACGTGTTGCCCACGTCCAGTGATATGGCGTGCTTGCAATGCAGACAAAACACCAATCACGCCCATCAATCCGCCACCTAAATCACCAATTGGAATTCCTGAACGCGTTGGTGGATTTCCAATTTGACCCGTAATGCTCATACCACCGCCCATGGCTTGCGCCACCATATCAAACGCAGTTCTATTTTTTGCTGGACCTGTTTCGCCAAAGCCTGTTACTGTGCAAGTGATAATGCGTGAATTGATTTTTGAAAGATGTTCATAATCAATTTTGAGTCGTTGTGTTACGCCCGCGCTGAAGTTTGATAAAACAATATCAGCAGTTTTGACCAATTCATAAAAAATTTCTAATCCTTTTTCAGATTTTAAATCTAACGTGACACTTTTTTTATTGCGATTCAACGTCATAAAATATGCGCCGAATCCATTCAGACTATTTTCCGCATCTTTTTCTAAGAGACGTCTGGTTCCTTCACCTGTGACTGGAGGTTCTACCTTGATGCTTTCTGCTCCCAAATCGGCAAGTATCATACCTGCATAGGGTCCACTGAGCATATGGGTTAAATCTAAAATTCTGATTCCTTGTAATGCTTTCATTTGTTTCCTTGGTTTTTATATTTTGGGAAGTGCATGTAATATGTACAAATCATTAATCCAGTAGTTTGGAAAAGTAAAAAGATAAGTGCATTTCCGAACATTGCTAGATAAGTCAGTGTGAAAATTAAGTTGGGGATATGCCCCAATAAAACTTTTTTCAAATTCCATTCGGGAATATTATGTTCAGGTGAAACATGAATATCCCAATATTGGCTTTGCCATAATCCTTTGAAGGTACTGATGATTAAGAATGAAATAATTCCGATAACAAAAATATTTGGCGAGAATTTTTCTACTATTGCCCAAACGGATAACATTAATTGACCTTCGCTTAATCCCCACAGCAAACCAAAAAGTAATACACTTGGTTTATGAAGTTCTCGTCCATGCGTTAAGGTTCCACGCCGCCAAATGATGAAATAAGCAATATAAATCACAATTGCACAAACAAAAGTGAATATCCACCAATAAACATTTGATAGATTTTCTTGTGAAGTAATTGGCTTGCTTATCAAAGTTTGGAAAACACCTGTGAGAACACTTAAGATAAAGCAAGATGCAAAATAAATTCCACCGCGAATCCATGCTAAGCGTGGACTATAGCCTTTGATTTCATTTTTTTGTTTTTGTAATGCGAAGTTGAGAATTAAGAGAATTGCAAAGAGAGCAAATAGAAAATAATCTATTGCGGAGTTGGTGAATGTCCAGAAGGGATTAAAAATGTTTTGTGTTTGCATAGTTTATTGAAGATGGGGATTTACCCTCACCCTAGCCCTCTCCCAATGGGAGAGGGGACTCTGTCTGCGGTCTATCGTCCGCTGTCAAATATTTTGAAGATATTCCATTACTTCATCTTTTGCAACAACATCTCCGTATTTTGAATTAATGTCAAATAAATTCGCTTCATGCGGACCTGGATGTCTGTCACCGACACATTCGCGCGGGACAATGACACGAAATCCGTATTGCATTCCATCCACTGCTGAGGCGCGGATACAACCTGAAGTGGAGCAACCTGTCAGGATTAATGTATCTATGCCCATGCTGGTCAATGTTGCGGCTAAAGATGTTCCAAAAAATGCTGAGGCATATTGTTTAATAATGATGATGTCTGATTCAGCAGGTGGGAGTTGTGGAACAATTTCCGCAAGTGGTTCACCTTCAATCATCTTTTTCAACACAGGAACTTTTTGAATGAAGATTCCGCCATCTTTGAAATTTTTGTTGTATAAAACTTTTGTGTAAATCACAGGGACACTTTTCTGGCGAGCAATGTCGAGGAGTGGAATCGTTTCTTCGACAGCAGTAACAACATCAGGCGCGTAAAGAGGCGAAGAGTCAACTGTGTAGGCATTGATAAAATCCACGACTAAAATCGCAGGCTTTTTTCCAAAACCAAGTCGTCCATCAAAAACGCCTTTGTAGTTGGCTTGCAAATCAGACACGGGCTTGACCTGTTACTTGTAAAGGAGAGGTGGCGATAATGCCTGACAATTTCCATGCGGCGTAAGCAAATGCACCTTGCGCAAAAGTGTTGAGAAGTTGCTCTGTCCATTGTAAAGGAATGGATTGTTCGGGAATGCGAGCGAGTCCGCTTAGGATAAATACGATAACGATGTTGACGAGGAAAAAGACTGCAAGCAAATTCTGATTATTGGCGCGCGCTTGTTGAATGAGCAGAATAACCATAACCACATTGCCGATGGTCATTACGCCTAGCAGAATAAAGCGCCAGGTGTTGATAGTTGTATCAGGGAAGCCTGTGAAGAGAATGGCAAAAAGACTTAAGACTAATACGATTGCGGGACCAAGCCAAATGCGATTCGGCTGACGTTTGCCACTGCGAATTTCGCCCATGAGCCACAGCGCAAAAGCAAGCAAAGTGAAACCAGCCGCCATCCAAATAAACATACCTTTGTCGAACCAGACGATGTTTGTTTGGGTTTGGGTAAGTGCCATCACAAGTTTCCATGTGGCTTTGAGAAAGCCGCCAATGGTGACAAGAATCCAGCCAATTGTAGCCATTTGCCCGAGGCGAGTGTTTATGTTCCCAACCATACGGCTGACGAAGTATAAGCCGATGGACGAGAAGATAACGGGGATAAAATCTTCAAGGGCGAGAGAAAGTGTGTATTCCATTTTTTATCTCCAGTTTTAAGTTGAAAGAAATTTTTTCGCAGTTAATACATTCGCGGCACCGAGTACAACTTCGCCGAGGTTGCTGATAAAAACCATATCACCCATGCCCATTGCTGCGGCGATGAACATAAATAATGCTCCTAATGCCAACCACTTCCAACCTGTGTTACGCCAAAGCGAAATGCCAGCAACAATTAAAAAGATAATCGTTAAGATTGCTGGAATAGGCGGACCTTTAATTCCACCTTCGTTGGCATAACGAAGCGTTCCCATCACTTCACGTGCTTGTAAATCTAATTTGATAATGTCTGAAAATGCACCAAGCGCAATTAATGCGGTTGCAAATATACAAACTAATATATGAGCAGTTTTTCCTTGCGCCCATTTGACTCCTGCTTTTCGCAACACACCAAATCCAAAAATCATCATGGTCGGCGTAATCAAAGCATGGATAAAGAATCGCCCAGCATTTAAGTTTTTGAGCAATGCACCTTCGCCAATAAAACTTCCGATGGCAATCATCAAGTTATCGTAGATTAATCCAAATAAAACAATCAACAACAACCAAGTGTAGGATGTCCGTTTTTGACCTAAAGCTTGCCAAGTAAAATAAGCAAGTACACCAACGAAGATAAAGTACAAGATAGTAAGCATGGAGTCTCCTTGTATTACAAAATAAATTCTTTAATCACATCTGCAACGGCTTGCGGATTTTGGTCACAGATATAAGGACCTTCATTCGGAATCACTTTCATCTTGCCATGTTTCAATAATTGATAGGCAGATTCTAAACTTGCACGTAACGTGTCATGCTCGCCAGAAATTAATAAGATGGGAATATCTAAAGAAGATAATTGATGTTGAATGGGTTGGTCGAATACTGCTTGATATGCGCCTTGTGCCGCTTCTCTCGCGGATTGAGTCAGGAGTATTTCTCGGTGAACAATATCTAAGGGGAGGCTTGAGTCTCGCTTCCGAATCCGTTCCCAGACTTGAGTCAAATGTGAACCATCTTCTGTTAATGCAATTGGTTTGAGGCTGGCTTTGAGTCCAGTGATTTGTGTTTCGCTTAATAATGGTGCGCCAGATAAAACCATTTTCTGAATAAAGTTTGGATGGTCAAATGCCATTTGTAATCCAATGGCTGAACCTGTATGATGACCAAATACAAAACAAGACTCCACACCTAGTTGAGTCAAAGCGGCGTGGAGTGAGTCAGATAAATAAGAAACAGTAAACAGGTTTGGGGGAGAAAATGAAGCGCCAAATCCAGGTGTGTCTAATGCAATGGTGTGGAAATCATCTGCCAGTAAATTCATCAGCGATTCATACATCAGGCTTGAACTAGCGGTTTGATGAAACAACACAAGCGGAATTCCGTCAACTTGCTTGAGTTGGCGAAAATGGATTTGCCCGTTGGGCGTGTCAACATAGCCTTTACGAATTGACATGTTTTGCCTGAATGTTATAATGTTATAACATTTACACTTCCCCGTCAAGGAGTTTGCCATGACCGACGCACTTGGATACAAAAAGAAATTTGGTGTGATTATTCCCAGCACGAACACAATTGTTGAGCCTGAGTTTTATCGTATGACTGTGCCGGGTGTAACGCCGCATGTTTCGCGCATTCACATCCGCGACCAGAATTTGAGTAGTGATGAAGCCTTTGAAAATTTATTGCAACAGATTCGTGTGGAAATTGAATATGCTGTGCAACGTGTGATGACAGCTGAACCTGATTATATGGTGATGGGCATGAGCGCAGAAACATTTTGGGATGGCGTAGAAGGCAATCGCAAATTTACAAAACAAATATCCGATTGGGCGCATGGACTCAAAGTTGCCACAGGTGCAGAGGCTTGTGAACGTGCTTTGAAATTATTCAATGTAAAGAAAATTGGAGTTGTAACTCCATACCAACCCGTTGGTGATAAAAATGTTGTACGCTTCTTTTCTGACCTCGGGTTTGAGGTTGCCGCGATAAAAGGACTTCGTTGCCCAACAGCGATTGCAATTGCACATGTCACTCAAGATGAATTAAGAAATTCTTTAATGGAAGTCAACAAACCTGATGTTGATGCATTGGTTCAAGTAGGCACAAACTTAAGCATGGTGAGCCTTGCAGATGAAGCAGAGAGATGGTTTGGAAAACCCGTCATTGCCATTAATGCCGCAACATATTGGATGGCATTAAGAGATAATGGTATTGAAGATAAAGTGTATGGATGTGGTAGGTTGTTGAGAGAGTTTTAGCATAACCTAATGCCTAAAAGAATCACCCGCTCATTTCGTCACTTCGGATACATCGTCCACGACTTAAAAAAATCCATTGCGGATTTTCAAAACCTGTTTGATTTATCTGACGAAGACATCCGCGTCTTTCCTGACTTCAACTTGGTCGCTGACTCTCGATTCGCCTTCTTCCACACTGACGGTTTGAACTTTGAACTCATCGAACCGATTTCAGAATATTTCAAAAATATTCTTTTCAATTCAGGTGTTGGCATTAATCACATTTGTTTTACAGTAGAAAACATTGAAGAAGCAGTAAAAGAAATGGAACAAAAAGGCATTCGCACTGGTCACGTCACCCCCAATGGAATCATCACCATGCCACATCAAAAGATGGTGTACTTTAATCCACAAGATACAAGTGGGATATTGATTGAGTTTATTGAGGAGATACCCA
>JAEURG010000232.1 GCA_016789345.1 Anaerolineales bacterium
TTCGCCAAGTCGCTTCAAGCCTGGATTATGCTTGGGTTCACCAGCCCAGCCTCTTTCTCCGCGTGAAGCGCAGACGAGATGTGTCTCCACGCCTTGTGCTGAATATTTAGCAATCGTGGCGCCCATACCCATTGATTCATCATCTGGATGTGCAAAGACAGCGAGAAGTTTTAATGTAGTCATGTTGATTCCTGTAAAAATCGTCCCGCAGGTTTGTTTTCAAAATTATTTTCAATCCTGAAAACCTGCGGGACGTTGATTTATCTTTCCGAAACTTGCTTCAATGTTTCGGCGGTGATATTGTAAGCCTTTGCAAAACCTGCCACATATCGCCCGCCTTTGGGGGTAATGCGCCAGAAATTAAAATCTGCCAACTTAAATAATTGTTCTGACTCTGGAAAGCGTTCAAGATATTGTTTTTTGAGCAAGGTATAACCCGGTGCGCCGTTTTGAATTTGTTCTGCTTTGCCGCGAATAGAAACACGTGCTAAAGATTGCGGGTCACTTCGTCCATCATCAGTTTCGCAAATCAACAAACTGACTTCTTTGTTTTTTTGCATATCCACTGTGTGTTGCGCCAAACGGCTGACAAAAATATGAAAAGCAGAAAAATCATCGGCAAAAATGTATGCCACCATAGAAACTTGTGGAGATTCATCACGCACTGTGCCTAAAGTAGCAATGCGTGTACCTCGAATAATTTGCGCCAACACTTTCTCTGATTGTGCATCCATTGTTACTCGCCTATCGGCGGATTATCTAACCGCAAGCCATGTCCGCGTACTGTGTTGATGTATTGATGCCCATGGTCTAAAACTGCTAATCTATCACGTAAGCGACGAATCAATGCATCTAAGGCTTGGTCTGAAACACCGGCAGTTTGCTCTTCACCCCAAACAATAGAAACAAGGTCTGCGCGTGAAACTACTTGACCTTGTTTTTCATATAACATCCACAGCAATTTAAATTGTTGTGCTGATAATGGTGGTACAAGTTGTTGTTGATTGACCCACACCTGACGCGATTTTTGGTCCATAAGCAAACGCCCAGACCGTAAGCCACCTTCTGCAAGTGGCATCGTTGCATCTGATGTTAAAAATAAAAATTGTTGTGCAAGGGCTACGCCTAACAAATCACCATCTTGCAACATAACGGGACCTGTCAATTCATTTCCGTTATGATTCGTTCCGTTTTTACTACCCAAATCTTCCATCGTCACACCTTCTGGTGTGGGTGTGATGCGTACATGAAAGCGCGAGACTTGCCTATCTTGCAATTGAATATCACAAGTAGGGTCGCGTCCAATCATCAGCGTATGGTCTAATGACCAACGCTCTCCTTTTAGAGGACCATCTTGCGCGACGAGTACAGGATATTCAGCTTCGTGTTCCATACAAACCTCAATAACCGCCTTTCATAAAATTTCACTTGCGGATTTTAATACAATTTATTTTTTATTGAGCAGAGACACAGCGAAACGATTTACTTCAAACATGACAAATCAACTCGCTGTGTCCCTACAGTGTTTATTCGTTTATAATATAGCAGAAAAGTGGAAATCTGTGCATAACCAGATTGTAACAAAATGTGATACACGCCGAAACTATCATAAACAATCTGATTCCACTTTGTAAGTAAAAAGGAGAAGATGCCCCAATCATTAAAGAATGGGGAGGTCTTGCGTGAACGCTACACCATTCAAGAAAAAATTGGTCAGGGCGGCACGGGCAATATTTATCTTGCAGAAGATATCCGCTTGCAAGGTAGATTATGCGCCATTAAAGAAGTAGAACACAATCAGACTCTCCCCTCCGATATTTTAGAACAAGCTCGCGAACAATTTTTTCGCGAGGCTTCTGTGTTAGCACGCCTCGACCATCCTAACCTGCCAAAAGTTTCCGATTATTTTTCAGAAGACTTGCGTGATTACCTCGTCATGGATTATGTACCGGGTAAAGATTTACGCGAGTTAATGCAAGAAGCCAAACGCAACAAAACATTTTTATCTGAAAATGAAGTGCTACGTTGGGCTGTGCAAATTGCAGATGCACTCAATTACATGCACCATCAAGACCCGCCCATTATTCATCGTGATATAAAACCAAGCAATATCAAAATCACACCTAGCGGATTGGTCAAACTTGTAGATTTTGGTCTCGTAAAAATTATGGCACCTGATGAAGTGACCATCACCGTCATTCAAGGTCAAGGTACTGCTTTATATACGCCACTTGAACAATATGGCGGTGATGATACTCACACTGACCCTCGTGCAGATGTTTTTGCATTCGGCGCGACGCTTTATCATTTGTTGACGAATGAACCGCCAGCCGAAGTACGTAAACGCTTCTTAAATAACCGTAGCCTGATTCCCCCGCGTGAAATTAATCCTAGCCTGAGCCTTCACGTCGAAAAAGCGATTCTGTGGGCAATGTCCTTGCATCCAGACAATCGTCCACTAAACGTCATTGCCTTACGAAATGCTTTGATTGGTAAACAAGAAGTTCCACAATTCTCAAGTGTAGATATGATGAGTTTTGAATCACCACAAATTACAATTGTTTCATCCGAACAAATTGCAAGTTACGTAGCAGGCGGGTTATTTTTGATTGGCTTGGTTGCAACTTTATTAAGATAGAGTATCGCCTTATGAAAATCGGAATGATGGTAGATAGTTACAAACCTTACATTAGTGGTATTACCAATTATGTAGAGGTTAATAAAGAATATCTCGAAAAGATGGGGCATGAAGTATTCGTCTTCACATTTGGTGATTTAGACTACAAAGATAACGAAAAAAATATCATCCGTAGCCCCGGTGTCCCCTTAGCAGACTCGGGATTTTATTTATCCCTGCGATATAAACGCTTTGCATGGAAACTTTTAAGAACAATGGATGTTGTGCATGTGCATCATCCATTTTTAAGTGGGCGTTTGGCATTGCGTTATTGTCGCCCGATGAAAATTCCAATTATTTATACGAATCACACCCGCTATGATTTGTATGCCCAAGCCTATTTTCCATTAATGCCAGATGAAGTTAGTACAGGTTTATTGCAAGCCTATATGCCATCATTTTGTAAAGCAGTAGATTTGGTTGTGACACCCTCAGCAGGGATGGAAAGAATATTGCGTGAATTAGAAGTAGAAGAACCTATTGAAATTGTTCCAAATGGCGTAGATTTAAGAAATTTCAAATCTGCAAAACCACTTTCACGAGCAAAATTTGGCTACAAAAAAAATGATGTAATTCTCGTG
>JAEURG010000251.1 GCA_016789345.1 Anaerolineales bacterium
ATAGCCCATTTGCGTTAAATATTTTCCTAGTTTTTCGGCAAGGATTTGTTTTTGCTCAGTTGTATAGGACTCTCGAAACCTGCCGATTTTGCCTTTGAAAAAATGCAGGCCTTGCTTGCCGTCATTTGCCCCAGGGCGATATTGTTCGCCTCTTTCTTTGACCTGCGGGTTGTTTCTGTCTAAATTGAGAAATTCTACTAGCCTGATGAATTCTTCGTCGTAATTGGTGAGCAAATCTTCATAGCGAGCAATCAACACATTTTTTTCGTTCATCCACTTTTCCCAAATGTGGACGTAATCCATCATAAAGTTTACGCAGTCATCAAATTCTAAAAGGTGGGAAAAAGCATTCGGTCTGCCTTTTGCCAATGCGCGTTGACCATAATCATACGCTGAAAGCATCGCATCGCGTGGGTCACGATAAATGTAGATGGGCAGAAGCAAGCCGAGGCGAGTTAAGAAGCGTGAAGCAGTCGTCGGGCTGGAATGGGCTTTAATCACAAAGGTATTTCCGAGCAAAGCAGGCATCGTCACCATCGCCAATCTTCTAGCAGATAAAACGCCGATGTTGCAATTCACTTCGGTAAGAATATTTTGTAGTTTATATTTTTCACGAATTACACGCGCATCTGTCGCGCCGTTCGTCATCATTAAGTCATTAATTAAATTATAGTGCCAACCCGAACCTGCACGTGGCATTCCAACAGAAAGAACAATCATACATTTTCCTTAAATAAATTTGTAGATAACCCCACCATAATACCTGAAACCAACCAGATGTTTGGTGTAGCAAATGAATCTTGTGTGGCATTATAAAAGGTGATTGCCAGCCATGCAAACACGCCTGCGATTGTTGCAAAACGAGTCCATGTTTGATTTTGTTTTAACAATGAAAGCGCATCACCTAAAATATGAAAGTGAAATGCAAGAAATAAAAAGAAGCCAATCAAGCCTGTTTCTGCTAGCAAACGAATATAAAAATTTTTTGGGTTCGGATATAAACGACTTTCTGGGCTCAATTGCCGCGCAATTTCAGGTAATGAAGTTAATGACCAATCTGGCAAGTTTTGATACATCGTAAATCCGCTTGCGCCTAAGCCAACGCCTGTGATTGGGTAATTTTCAAACACACCATAACCTGCTGATGAATACGCGCCGCGTGACCCTGCGTTGATTTGCACAATAAATTCATCTAATGTTTCTGCGTCTGCTTGCCACAAATTGCTGAAAATCTCTCGTTGACTTAAAAATGCAAATGCTCCAAATAATGAAGCGAAGATAATTGAAATAATTCCAAATCGAAATACGATATCTATAACTTTTTTACGAAACCCACCGATAAACCAATGCCACACAGATTTAATTACATCGCGCCCTAAAAATAAAAATGTTAATCCAGCCGATGCGACGATGGTTAATAATCCGCCGCGTGAGAAAGTTCCCAATGCAACGATTAAAGATAAAACCAATAAAACAGGTTCAAGCCATTTATATTTTGTGATGTGATAATTGGTTAATATCGAGGCAAATAAAAACGGAATAAAAATTGTCGCCAATTGACCTGCCAACCAAGCAGGTTCATACGCCAAGCCTGAAATACGATTTGTCCGCACTAATTCACGCATTGAAAAAGATAACTGCAATTTTGTGATTGTTTCTCTATCAAAAATATCAGTGTAAAAAGTGATGGCTTGTAATCCGCTCCACGCAATGGTGATGATTAATCCCGCAAATATCCATTTGACTGTAAATTTCAAATCTTCTTCATTTTTATTCATCCACACTGCACTGACGAAAAATGCAATACCAATAAACAATGTTGCTAATGCACGAATCGCACGACCATCATACATTTGTCCACGCAAAGGAATGGGATTAATCAACGCGCCGAGGCTTGTAGAAACAAGCGTAAATAAAACAAAAATGCTTAAAGCAACCATAGCATTTGGAATTTGTAATTTAATTTCTTTTTTCCAAAATTGAAATAACAAAATCGGAAATAAAAATACCAACGGTAACAACGCCAATGGACGTACCAACGTGCTTTCGCCTAAAAACGGAAACCAGCGAAAACTGGTGACGGGTAAAGTGAGCATGGTCAATGCCCAGAAGAATTTTGAAAGATTAGTCATAGAGTTTTTCATTTTAGTTTTTTTGAGTCGTGTCACCCTGAGCCGAAAGCCCCGAACGAAGTGAAGAGGCAGGCGAAGGGTCTCTAGGATAATTGTAAAGATGCTTCGCCTCAAGAGCAAGAACGCGGCTCAGCATGACACAATATGTTAATTCATTTTGGCTTTGTATATAAAACAAAAAACGCTGAAAGTAAAAGAAACACACTTGAACCCGAAAACAAAAACGAACTCAATGGAATACTTCTCTCAATCGGCAAATCATCCGATTGAGTCACTTCCAGCCGAACAAATTCATTAATATTCCCTGCCTCAATTTCTGCTTGCACTTTTTCTACAAATTCATTTGCCCACAAAGAAGCCAAAATTGAAGCGACCTCTGGGTTTTTATCATCAGCATAAAAATGCCAGCCTGCTTCCATGGGTTGAGCCAAATGTAATTTTTCATCGCGCAATTGATTCACAGAAAAATGAAGTTCTTCTACTGAAAAAATCAACAACTCACTTAACACTTCATCCGACCACGCAATTTCAATCATCTTGCGCGTTTCACGTTCAAGATAATAAAAATATTGGCGGTCATTATCGGTCGGAAAGGCTTCTTCTAAATTGAAATCCACATTCACAGTGGCACGCGCGCGATATGGTGGTGGATTTACATAATAAACAGCCGCACCGATTAATGCACCAATCAATGCGCTTAATACCCAAAGTCGCCAAGCACGAAGTAAGCGGATTAAGTCATCAAGAGAGGGAGAGGAAAAAATAAAATTCATAATATATTTGGACTGCGGACTTCAGTCCGCTAACTTAGCATACTAAAGTCTGCGCTCCTATTTTTTTATCCGCCATTTCCATAACGGACCAATCACTTTCCTTAAATAATATTTTGCCACAATTGGCGCAAAAAAACTTCCACCATCACGATAATGCACTCGCAACATTTCATCCCAGCCACGCATGTCATTTACATTTGTTTTACTCGAAGTATGAATGCGAAAATTTGCCCAAACTTTTCCTTGCAAATATTTTATTTCGGCTTGCTTAGCAATGCGCATCCACAAATCATAATCCATTGCGAAATAAAATGACGGGTCTAATTCACTCCAATATTTTTTTCTAAAAAACATCGTCTGTTGCGGAATATGCACAAAGCCTTCGCGCAATAATTTGTAATTCGTTTGCTTGGCGTTAAATTTTCCAATCACATTATCATGCTCATCAATAAAATTGCAATCGGCATACACCATTCCCACATTTGGATTTTCGATTAAATATAATACCGCTTCACCCACTGCTCTTGGATTGTATGTATCGTCTGAATTAATCCACGCGAGGATATCGCCTGTGGCTTTTGCAAACCCTTTGTTAATCGCTTCTGTCTGACCTTTATCTGGTTCGCTGACCCAATGCTTTATCTTATCTTGATATTTTTTGATGACGTCCACACTTCCATCTGTTGAACCACCATCTATGACGATGTATTCAATGTACGGATAATCCTGAATCAAAACAGACTGTATCGTCTTTTCCAGAAATTCTGCTTGATTGAAAGATGGTGTCACAATGGAAACGAGAGGGAGTTTGGGAGGCTTCATGTTTGTCAATGGGTGCGTCGCGCTTTATAAATTTTAGAATAATCTATCTTATAGGCGCGACGCACTTTGTTTACCAATCTTGTTCTGAATAAAAATGATGTGAAGTATCTTCAGTGATAGCGCGGATTTTGGAGATTTCTTCAGGTGTGAGGATTTTTTTCCAGTTATCTAAATTAGCGCGGCTGTCTAAGTTTACTGAATGGGTTTTATTTTTAGAAAGTTTATTTGGATTTTCAGAACTACTGGAGTTAAGAATTTTTGTTTTTACTTTTTCTGTAAAATCTAAACCTAGTTTTTGGTATAAATTTTGGAAGCCTGTGACAGGGTCAAGCGAAAGGTCTTCGTGACGTACAAGGTTGAAGTGCGGGAACAGGTTTGAGGTCAAATGAACGAAGCGGTAAATGAATTTCCACAATAATGCACCTTGAGTCACAATATCATTTTTATCAACGCTTTGCATGGCACTTCTATCTTTTTCAAGATGGTCACGCATCAGCAAAGGTTGATTTAATAAATTATCAAAATCAAAATGCCAACCTAATCGTTTCAGGCTACTGGTAAACCCAGCGGGGTGACGAAGTGTAATAACCACTTGGCAATTTAATTTTTCTGCAAACCAAGCGGATGAAAATAATGCAAATGGGTCTTTGATTAAGGTGCGTTGCCCTTCAAGGTTTGCTTTTGAAAAAATGCGGAAGTCGCGCCCCATGCGTAAAAAATCTTTGATTGAACTTAGAGATTTTATTTCAAGCCAAAGATGGTATTGAAAATTTAATAATTCTTGAAAGGCTGGTAAATAATCGTTTTCATTTTCGTGTGTAATGTAACTGTACCAATACTTAACTGGCACACGAAACACACCGGGGCGATGCAATACATTCAACGGTTCGCTGATGTAAGCGAGATCTTCATTTGCAGAAAGCATTTTGCCAACCCATGTTGTGCCGCTACGATGCGAACCTGTGACAAGAATAGGGTTATTCATTATTTACTCAGCAATTCTATAATATCTTGACCTTTTGCGCTAAATGCCCGAATTGAGTTGACTCCATAATAATTCGCCGCACATACATTTACCCAGTGCTTAGGGTTATCGTCTATTTCTTTTATGCCATACACGCCCGAAAAACCAACAATAGCAATATCTGTTTCGCCCTGCGCGGCATGGCGGCGAATATAGGCATCGCGTAAGTCCCATAAATAGGCGCGCTCGCTGTATTCAGGGATTTGGTGTTGAATTACATTGAGAGCCGTTCGCAAAGGATAAACAATGGAAACGATGGCGAATATGATTAAGGATAGCCTAATTCCTAATTGGCGATTTATGACTAATGCGGGTAGCCATAGTCCGAGTAAAATGCCTTCCATCATAAAAGTTATGATTATTAATAAGCGTGCTAGAAACCTCATTCGTTCTACTGGGTAGCCTTGACCAAATACGCTGGGCGAAAAGCCTGCTGAAATGAGCATCCAAGTTATCAATGGAATTAGGATTAGCAAAAGTGGGATGTGCTTTGATAAGTTTGGAATTGTATTTTCAGTAACTTGTTTTAATGACCATATTAACAAAAAGGGAATTAAGAATGATATGAACAAAGGCAATGGAACGGTTCGTAAACTATCTTGGGTGAAGGCTATAGCATAAGAAAAAGATGTTATTAGAATTTGGAAGATGCTCTGCGATTTTTCATTGGCTACATTTGTAATGGCGGGCGAAAATAGCATAAGTAGAAACCCCAAAAAAACGCCCATGAACATTGAAAGCGTAAGTGCCAAATAGATTTTTCTTGTTGGGGATGTATTCCATAACCAAAGTGAAACGAACAAAACAGATAAAGCCGTTAGTAAGGTTGTGGTGGGTGGTTCTGAAAACCCAGAGATTATAAATGCGCACAACATGATGAAGGCATAAATAAATATTGAATGTATTCGCAAAGTGCGCGCTTGCCGTATAACAAAAGCAAATAATAATGAGCCAAACGCTAATGGCGCAAAATGGGTCATCATAGAAGAACGCCAATAGACGGTTTGAAATAAATTTGGTGCGAGTAATAAACTGAAATAGGCAAGTGCCATGCCTAAAAAGTAGTCAACAGAGATATGCCAGTTGATGTTAAGTATTTTTCGGGTTTCTGAAACGCTCCAGCATAAACCAGTGGTATAAAAAACAATCATCAAAACAGTTGTAATGGGGATGCTGTTTTCTCCAAGTGCTTCACTAAACCCAACAAAGGTGATGTTTGAATAACGGCTGGCGGCACGCCAAGCACCATCAGAATAGCGTTCAACAACTGCTTGTATTGTAGAAGAACGGGTAACGCGAACTGCTTCACAATAATCATCTGCTATGTAGCGGGTAAAGCTTCCAAGATAGGCATAAATTATTAATACTGTTGAAGTAGTAACAATACCAAACCAGATTAAAAAATTAAAAGTTTTATTTGTATTTATCATTTCATCAAATCAAAAATCACATACCCATCCCCTTCAGCGAAGATGGGATAGGTTTCAAGTTTTTCTTTTAACAACGGCTGGCGATTCAGATCTCTAAAATCGGTCACGAGAAATAAATCTTTTTTGGAGATAATTGCATTAAATCTTTCTTCAAAATCATCTTTACCAGTACGTTGGATGCTATAAAGAATATCACCATACGAGGGCACATCGGTAATGCTACGCCAACCAAAATATGCCATACGCGAGCCATAATCTTGGGTTAAGCCTGCCACATTATACCCGTCTATGATTTGTGAAATTTCTTGCCACATTTTTTCTTCAGGGCGATAGTTTGTTGCGTTTAGGATGTTGCGGGTGTTCCAAACAGAAGCAACCAAACCAAAAAGCAGAAAGCAGAAGGCAGAAATTCGCAGAAATTTTGTATTTGTGATTTCGGAAAGTTTTGTAAAAATAAAACTTGCTAATGATGCAATAGATAATGCCACAATTGGAATCAATGGCAATGAGTAATAATCGTGCGTGGAAATGTGGAAGTTAAAATAAATGCCGAAGGTCAAGTACCCAAGCCACAGGCTAAGAATGAAGCGGCGCTTTTTATCATCATAAAAAAATAACCCAAATAATGCAACCATCAAAACGAATCCGCCTATCACAAGATTGAGCATGTTGAGCCAGCCCACATAATAAGATGGACTCAAAAATAAAGTGGGGATGAACCGCCCGCCGAATTGTTGACCAAGATAATCAGTGAAGAAAATGCCGTAGATGAGATATGCAGCGCCTGGAATGATTCCTAAAATTGACATGACATATAGTTGTGGATTTTTTAACGCTTCTTTTATTGACTTATGGCTGGTGACTGCACCCAAGCCGCCGCTTATCACAAAAAATGCCGCCACGAATTTTATAAAAATTGCAAAGCCTCCAAATAACCCTGCAATGATTGCGAATTTGTATGTTTGCTTTTCAGACCATTCATACACCGCCCATAAAAAAATAATGATGAGCATGGTCATCAATGGGTCGGGTTGGAAACTGCGGCTGGCGATAATGGCATAGGGAAGAAAAACATAAATTGCAGTTGATGCAATTGCGCCATCTATATTTGTTAGTTTGCGGGCGAGTAAAAATAAAAATATTGCACCAATCATCCAAAACATGGATGAGTAAATGCGCGCAATCCAAACTTGTTCGCCAGTGAATTGATACGTGAATGCGACGACTCTTTCAAAAAATTCGGGCTCAACCGATGCGCGAAATTGCCATTGTTGCACAGCAAAACTTTTGTATTCTGTGGCGACATCCATTCGTGTTGAGTAATACATGCCGCGTGCCTTAATGGCTGAAAGCAATTGGCGGGTGGAATGAAAATCAAGCGGCAAATCGGTTAAGTCGTAGAAGCGAATTCCGATGCCGAGGATGAAAATAATGAATAAAGCGATTGTGCGTGAGGCGCGTGTGGAGAAAAAAGTTTTTTCTTGCATGAGGAAGGCAATTGTAATGCAAGTTACTTTTGTGTATGTTTTTCTTCTCTTTTTCTTAGAATTATGTTTCTAATTTCCCTTAAACCCAAAATATTCAAAATACTCGAAACAAAAATATTCATTCTTGATAATGCGGTTGGCGGATGAATAGTCAATGCTTGAAACCAAGCAGATAATGCTTTGGCAGGCAAGCCGCCGTCTAATAAATACCGCGCATTGACTCGATGCGCAGAAGCAAACGCACGTTTTTTTACTTTTTCAAATATAGGAGCAAGATTTTTATCTTGTTTGACAAAATCTAAAATCCGAAACGCTTCTGCGCCAAACTCTGCGGCTTTGGCTCGATTCTTTGCTTCAGCATGATACCTCGCCGCTGACCAAGTTTGATTGACATGTAACATTTTTCCATGTTGAGTAATTTCAATCCAAAATAAATGGTCAAGTAGAAAGTGAAAATCTAAATTAAGTCCTTTTGTTTTTTGCAAAGCGGATTTTCTAAAAAATACGGCTGGCTGACCGATAATTTGAAAACAAATTAAATCTTCTAAAGTTAATTGTTTGTAATTTAATGTGTTGAATGTTTTGCCATTTTCATCAACAGCCAACATATTTCCATATACTAAAACAGCATTGGGGTTTTCTTCAAATGTTTTTACTACTTGGTTAATTGTGTTTGGCAAATAATAATCATCCGAATTGAGCCATGCAACAATTTCTCCATTTGCTTTTTCAAAACCTTTGTTAATCGCATGGGCTTGACCATTATCTTTTTCTGAAACCCAATAGGCGAGTTTATCTTGATATTTTTTTATAACCTCAACACTGCTGTCATTTGAACCACCGTCAATGACGATGCATTCGATGTTTGGGTAAGCTTGAGTCAAAACAGATTGAATCGTTTGTTCAAGGTATTTGGCTTGGTTATAAGAAGGGGTGATGATGGAAACGAGAGTCATAAAGAGAAAATGAGATTGCTTCGCCTGTGGTCTCGATACGTTGCTTCGCAACTACTCGACCAACGGCTCGCAATGACATGATTATTTTCTTAAATCATACAAAACATATCCATCACCCTCAATTGCAATGGGATATGAATCTAAAATCTTTTTCAAATCAGGTTGTTTCTCTAATTGACCAAACGCTGTCACCAAAAAATAATCCATGCCAGCAGTGATGTCGTCAAACTTGGCGGCATTGTCTTTATCAGGGTTGCGGGTGGCGCTCAGTTCTGTTGCAAGGGGCCATAAATTCACTTTGCGCCAGCCGTACATCATCAAGCGATAGCCGTAATCTTGAGTCAAAGCAATCACTTTTGCATTGGCTGGAATCGCTTCGCCAACGCTTTGCCAATAAGCAGGTTCGTGACGAAAACTTTCAGCAACCAAAACTGACCGTGAGACATACGATTGAAAGCCAATAATTCCAACCACCAATGCTATAAAGCCAACGCGTCTGACTAAGTTTTGACTTGATACAAATTCCACTAGTGGATTTAACACTACAGCCAATCCAAGCGCAATGATAGGTATTAATTGAATATGGTAATAACTATGTGTGTACATTTGAAAAGGCAGAGTTAAACCGTAAAGCAAATATCCAATCCACAAACTAATCAATAACCATCTCATTCTCGGCGGAGCAATCAATGCGCCTGCAATGCTGAGGAATAAAATCGTCTGACCAAATAAAATGCCGAGAAATGCTAACCATTTAGTATAAAAATCTGTACTAGTGATTAAGTTAATTAATGCCACTGTCCATGAGAAGAAATATTCAGTGGAGCGGCCTTGATTGAGCAAGACATAATAAAGAAGCGCGGGCAATACCATAGTCACAACCATCGCCCAAACTTGTTTTGATTTATAAAAATCTTTTCCAAGCGTAAATAAAACCAAAGCAATCGCCGCCGCGCCTACAAAAAAGGCGATGACAATTTTTACAAATGTTGCGAAGCCAAGAAAGATACCTGCAAGGATTGCAAATTTCCATTCTGACCTCACCCCTAACCCCTCTCCTGAGAGGAGAGGGGAATTTGACTCACTCCATCTATATAAAAAATAAATTCCAATTACAAATGCAGATGTCATCAATGGGTCAGGCTGGAAACTTCGACTGGCTTGCACTGAAAATGGTAAAACAAAATAAAATGCTAAAGCAATTAATGCAGACCAAGGTGATACGACACGTTTCATTAAATCAAATAGTGCGATGCCTGCAATTAACCAAAATATCGTTAACCAAACACGAGCGACAGCAATATTTTCTCCACCTGTTATCAAATAACTATAAGCAACAATTGATTCAATCACGGGTGGTTCATATTTCCCAACTGAATCTGAAAAAGATTTTGAAAGAATTTTTTGTTCATCCGTTGCAGAAGGTAAAACGGAATAATAAATTTGACGTGCCACCAATGAATTGCGTAATTGACGTGATGGTTGAAAATCTAATGGTTCATCAGTAATGTCAATGAGTCGTAAGAGTCCACCTAAAGATAGAAGAAGGATGAGGGTCAAAAACCAAGTTGAAAGTCGAGAGAGAAGCGGGGTTTTCATCAGAATAAAGAATTGTAGTCCACTTTCGGGAAGACCGTTAATTTTCCGCCAACAGTTGCATCTAAAATTTTACGATTATTTTTTTGAAAAAAATCGCGCGCCATGATGTAACCAATTTCGGATGTATCCAAATCGGGTAGTTGCCATTTGGTACCTTTGCCAAAATAATTTGGCATGAAATGATTCGGGTCATCGCCTTGTGATGTGACCGTTTTATTCGCTTCACCCTTTGACGTGAAGTTGTGGTCTACACCGATTAAGATAACTTGGCTGATGCCCATGTGATACGCAAGTTGAAGCGCAACAGTTGTAACGGTTGCGCCTTCCCACACGCGACCTGTAACATTTGGTGAAATTTTTTTTCCTGTGTAACTTGTGTAAAGAAAAGTTGGAATGTTTGAAAGTTCTAAGGTTGGCGAAAAAAAATGATGCGAACGCCATGACAAAAATTTGGGCATGTTGAGTGAAGCAATATCATTTGCAAATTGTTCAATGACAAGATTATTGATAGAAACAAAATATGTGGTTTCAAATCCCATTTCGGGAAAAGCAATATAAATGCGATTCATGCCAAATGTGATTTCATTTTTTAATTTTGTTAAATCAGTTTGTTTAAGTGAAGGTCCATTACCAATAATGAAAGCACGTTTGCCTTTATGAATATCTTTGAGTTGATTTAATCTTTTTATACTTTCACGTCGCCACGGATGTAAATAAGCATTTGGCAGTTCTGGTAAGCGGCGAATCGCATCATTGGTTTGGCGAGCGAACTCCCAAACAGGTGAGGGGATAATATTTTTTAGGGTTTGTTTCATGGGTATATTGTATCAATCGCCGAGGACGGCAATTGAAGCAAACTAAGATTCTTTGAAAAAATATTTCTTGAGTGGAATCACGTTGAATAAAATCAAAACATCAAATACTAAAGATAATAGATAAAGAAATTCAGGGTAGCCCGTGAAAGTTAGACCGATATTCACAAGCGTAATGATGATGAGCGTGAAGTATATCCATTTTTCTCTTTGTTCAAGCAATTTGGCACAAGCCAGTAACACCAAAACATTAATGACGAAGAAAAATGCAACTAATGCAGAAGAAATCGTGTTCCCTACTAAAATCATTTCATAAACAAATAAAATACCAATCACTATCCACACAATGGCGTTGATTGTAAAAAGAAACCGCGCGTATTTTTTTCTTCGGGAGGTATATTCTTGCGAGCGTTTTTTTGATGTTTTCATTCTGTACTTAATCTCGCCGTTGCGCCGCCATCCACAATCATGGCTTGACCTGTCATAAAAGAGGATTGTTCATTATCTGCTAAAAAGTAAATTGCTTTGGCAATTTCTTCTGGTGTGCCAACTTTTCCGTTGACAGTTTTCTTTGCCAAATTATCTAATCGCTCTTGCATATTACCACTGCCAACATGCCCTCTGCTTAATCCAGCACGCAACATAGGGGTATCCACTGCACCGGGCAAAATTGCATTCACACGAATATTGTCAGGGGCAAATTCAATTGCCATAGCGCGAGTCAATGCCAACAACCCACCTTTAGATGCGGCATACGCAGCAATATTTGCAGATGTCTGCACGGCATGAACGGAAGAGACATTTACAATCGCGCCTCCGTTATTTGACTTTAACAATGAGTGGGCGAGTTTGACAGCCAAAAACACCGAGCGCAGATTCGCCGCCATCACGGCATCCCATTCTTCGACTGTTGTTTCAATTAATGGTTTGGCTACTTGTAAAGCGGCATTATTCACTAAAGCATCTAACGATTTTGTGAAACCTTTTGCTTTTTCAAAAATGGTTTCCATATCTTCTGGGCGAGCAATGTCAGATTGAATGAATAACCCATTTTCAGGAAAATGACTGCCGAAATTATTTCTATCTACGCCAATCACTTGCCAACCTTGCGAAGAAAATAAATTTACGGTTGCACGTCCAATACCGCCAGCCGCGCCTGTGATAAGAATAGTTTTATTTTGAGTCATACTTTATTCCCAAGCCTTCCACCAAATTCTTAATCGTACTCCAATGCACACGCTCCCACGCGGCTGGACTCGAATTTGAGTTATGCGGAGCCAACATGACGTTATCCATTTTCAGTAATGGACTATCTTTCGGAAGCGGTTCATATTCAAAGACATCAAGAGCCGCGCCTCCGATTTGCTTCGAGTTGAGTGCTGAAATCAAATCTTTTTCTTTAACGATAGGTCCGCGCGCCGTGTTGACTAAGACAGCAGTAGGTTTCATTAAAGCAAACGTATCAGAATTCATTAGATGATGCGATGTCGAATTAAGGTCACAGTTAATAGAAACAAAATCAGATTGGCGCAATAAAGAAGCGAGGTCTGTCATTTCAATTCCAGTTTCGGAAATAAATACATGGTCAATATCAATAATATCTGTTCCTAAAACTTTCATACCGAAAGCCTTAGCACGGCGAGTCACTGCTTTACCAATATTGCCAACGCCAATAATTCCTAACGTGCATTCGCTTAATGCTTTACCTGATATTTTTTCCCACTTGCCATTCTTCATCTCTTTATCCATCCACGGAGTTCTTCTTGCAAAAGCAAGCATGTAACTAAGCACCGTATCTGCAACTGGTGTGGTGAAAGCGTTTTGTGTACGACACAATTTGACATTAAATTGTGCACAAGCATTTGCATCAATAGAATCAACACCCGTACCCCATTTTGAAATCACTTTCAATCGTGGAGCACAAGCCTCAATAATTTTTGCTGTATATCTATCATCACCACAAATTGTGCCATCAAATTGCCCAGCATACTTTAGCAAATCTTCTTCTTCCATCCTTTCTTGCACATCTGGCACAATTAACTCAATTTCATATTTTGCAAATTCAGGTTTGAATCTGTCTAAAAATGGAATCATGTAAGGAGCGGTCATCAATACAGTTGGCATTCTTATTCGCAAACTTTCTTTTGAATAAAATCTATAACTTCTTGATTAAGAGTTTCTTGTTCTATAAAATTTCGCATAACGGCACATGTTTGTAAACTTAATTGTTTATTTAACGCAACCAATTTCAGAGTTGAGCGCATTTTTTCAACATTCCCTTGCACAGCATAAGCTTGTAGAAAAGGCATCCACTCCAAAGCATCTTCGGGATAATATCCTTTATCAAGTGCTTCTTTTAACAAAATAGGAATTTGCTCCCACTCGCCACGCTGACGTGCCAAATCTGCTTTTTGATAATAATAGCACCAACCACGTTCGGGTTCTTCACCAAATACATCACTCGGCACAGGCGGAGATTCTGTTTCCGCGACAAGCACATTTTCAAGTTTAGAATGAGGCGCAATCAAAACCAATCTATCTGCATCGTTTGGAGATAGTTCAGGCGCATCACCATTAATAAATCGCACGCATCCATTTGGGCTGGATTGAATCATCACCAACACATTTCCAAAATCACGTTCTAAATAATTTCCACGTCGCAATGGTGTTTCTGTGCCACCATCGGTCGTAATTTGATTGATAACATCACGTGTTAGTACGGCGGCTGGTAATTTAATTTCAACAGGATTCGTACTTTGCTTTTCAGGATAATAAATAAAATTTGCAGGTCCCCAAATAAAATAATCTTCACTCAAACCCGATTGCGGATAAGACGCAATTAAAGTAACGCCTTCTTTTATAATCGGCGCACGCCATGAAACTTGCCACCAAAAATTTCGAGTTGCTTCAGTTTCATTTACATAACGCATTGTGTTGCCATAATGCGTCAGAATTGCAATCGCAACAAATATACTCAACACAGTTTTTTGAATATTGCGTTGAGAAATATTTTCAAATAACAACACCAACAACATCACTGCACCAACCGATGCAATTAACGAATATCTTGAATACTCTGGTAATGTAACATGGCGATTTACAAGAATCACGGGGATTAATCCACCTGCAATACTTAATAACGCGATGATTAAAGTTTCGCGCTTCAGTTCTGATGTATTACTTGTTTCTGCTTCGGATTCATTTTCTCTCACCCAACGCATGATAAACCATAAAATTGCAATTGCTAACAATGCTAACGCAATGGCATTCAACATATCTTTTAATCGCATTGGAAATGCGATTTGATACATTGGCAAATTCCATGCGACCAAAATAACTGTGAAAAAATCTTGAATGAGATAATTCAGCCACCACAAAATAATAATTGGGTTAGAAAATGCTTGTGAAACTTGTAAGCCAATATCTGTTGCTTGGCGTTCTGACTCGAAAAAGAATAATCGCCAAGTAAGAAAGCCACCTGCAATTAATAAAAACGGCAAACTAATTTTCACAAAATCAAATAATTTGACACGCAAATTTTCAGATTGCGTTCTCCAAATCAAAATGAAGACACATGCAAAGCGGAATAATTCAATTCCAATAAAATATTCCATTTGACTTAAATATCCCCAACCTGTAAGAATAGATGCAAGGATAAATAAAATCCTTTTTGTTCTATCAGTTGTCAAAATAGATTTAACTGTCAATGCGACAGAAAGCAATGCGAGAAATAAACCTAATATATGAGATTGATAGTCAATAGCGTTGGGTTGTGAGAGAAAGCCCGGATAAATTGTAAAAAGTAATCCAGTGATAAGTGCAAAGAAATTCCGCTTTTCCCATAACATTCGCATTGTCCAAAATAAACAAATCCCGCCGAGTACACGAAATATAAATGCAGTGATGTGATAAGGCAATACATTGAATCCAAATAAAGAAAACAACGGAATCATTGCATAAGCACGTCCAGGGCGGTCAATGGCAAAAATTTCGTGAAAGAAACTTGGGTCTTTGACTTGCATATCGTACATCAAATACCAATCGTCGTTGAGATACCCCAAATCTTTGACCAAAGGCAAATAGGCAATGGCTGAAATGATGAGAATCAGAAGAACGCCTAGCCGAAATTCCCCAAGTTTATTTTTAAGACTTTGCATTTTTTCTTCTCATCAAAAAATCTGTGATTTCAAAATCAAGTTCTTCGTCAATATCCCATGCTTCGTCTGCATCAATTTCGAACATCAGAGGCGAATCTCCAATGCGGTGTTTTTTGCGTTCTAAGTTTTCGCGGGTGAAAATGTATAAACATGAATTTTCTTCATAGACTGGCGGTAAATCTTGCGTTTGGATTAATTCTAACGGATTGTGATTAATGGCTTTGCCATCTTGAAAATATAATCTGGTTTGTAAACGTGTGACGGAAAATAAAGAATCGTATTTGGGATATTCAGCAAAAAACTTTTTTATACTGTTTGAAATTGTTTCAGATTTCAATAATGGATTCGTGGAATGTGTTTGTAAATAAAAATCTGCTTTTACTTGAGCAGTATCATGCAAAAGAATATCGTTCATGGGAACATCGTCAGCGAGGAGGTGGCTGGGGCGGTGAATCAATTTCACATCAGGAAAGAGGCGTGGCACTTCATCTAAGATGGGTTTTGAATCGGTATCTATAATTATCGAATCAATTTCAGGAACTTTAATTAAAGTTTCGATGATGTGATGAAAAAGTGGTTTGCCAGCCAGCGAGCGATAATTTTTGCCAGGCACGCGCTGGCTGTGATGGCGCATGGGCACAAGGGCGGCGAGTTTCATGCTTTTATTTTATTACAGATTCAAACTCATTTGCCATTGTGAAATGTTTTCACGTTGCATGCCCACTTGTTCAAAAATGAAAGACATTTCTTCTGGAAAAATTGCTGGCACATGCCAAATTTTATTTTGAAATTTTTTGAATAAAGTTTTTATCATCACATTACTTAAGCCTGCGCCACGTGAACGCGATTTTACTAAGACAGACCAAATCACAACATCATTTGCATCGGGGTTGCTAATTAAACAATAGGCATCATTGAGTTTGAACGCACGCGATGGCGGTGTGTGTTGCATCATGGTTGTGCCTGAAAGTTGCCACGGCAAATCTTTTAGTCCGTGATATGTTACGAGACGCGCCAATTCACGAATATCAATTTCTTTTAATTCTTCATTTGATTCAACTTGCGGATTTTCAAGTTTATAACCAACCAGCCTGCGAACCTTTTTGAATCCGACTTTTTCATATAACTTGACGCCCGCTGTATTTTGTTCGATGACTTCGAGAATCATTTCTTTATCTTGACGTTCTTTCGCTTCTTCAATTAATTTGTGCATGGTTTGTGTGCCCAAGCTTTGATTTCTCCCCTCAGACAAAATGCCCATCGCCGCGAGGCGACTCGTCCAACCGCGACGTGCGATTAATGCAATGCCGATTGGTTGATCTTCTTTCATCATGACTCGGCTTGAGGTTAAATCAATACTGTCGCGTTTAAGCATCGTGAGCAATGCTGACTCTGTAATGTTTATCGGCACAAAGTAGCCTTCAAAGCTGCGAGTCATTAAATCGGCAAGAATGGGGATGGTGAAGTCGGAGGCGGGGGTGAGTTGAAGGGAATAGGTCATAGTGAATAGGGAATGGTCAATAGGTTAGGAGTCTTCGGGTGGACTTTGATTCGCACTGTCTTCAATAAAGTACTCAGACGATGATTCTCGAATTGCGTAATTTGCTCCAGGTTCTTTCTCGCCACGTTTTGAACGCTTTAGATAAGCAATATAGCCGTTTATGATTCTGATTAGTTCCTCTATCTGATTCTTCAAGCGATTGAACAATTCATCAGGAATATATTGTAAATCATGTGCAAGAACAAGATGAGTATAAGTTTCTGTTAAAGAACCTCTGGCAATATAGCAAAAACGAACATTATCTTGATAATAAAATCTTCCGTGACCTTCGGCGATATTCGCAGGAACACTATGTACAGAACGCCGAATCTGTTGATTTAAGTGCCATTTCTCATCAGCAGGTAATAAAGGCAGGACTTCTTTGTAAATAACCAAAACAAATGCTCTTGACTTCTTCCAAGCCTCTAAAGTTTCTAGTCCTTGAATATTATCAACACTCATCCTGTTCTCCTATTCACTATTTTACTATTCCCCATAATCAATCCGCTCCACATCCCTTTCTCTTTCTTCTTCCTTCTTTCTTCCCCTTGCATAATAAAAAGTTTCCCTCAACTGTGGTGTGACCAAACTCGTCTCACGGTGACCCATTCGCGTTCCATGAAATTGCATGAAGCGAAACCAAAAGATGGAGAAAAAGTTTTTTAGTAAAACTTTTTCTTGCAAAGCATGGAATAAATCACTGAAAATGTTGGTGATTGTTAAACGTAGAAAATCATAAAAATTGAAATGTGCTTCTGGGTAAATTTTTCGCAATGCCATGGCTTCACGACGGTAACGGTTATAGACTCCGCTTGGCGTTTCGTTGTGGATGTGAATAATCTCTGCTTCGGCAACATAAGCAATTTTGTAATTTTGGTCTTTTGCCCATTTGCTCCATTCTAAATCTTCAAGTCCAGTCAAGGTTTCGTCGTAATTGTGTTTATCCCACAGGCTTTTTCGGATGGCGGCATTGGCATTATTACAAAATGCAGTAAGTTGATTCAAGTTACTTTTGTCAGGATACCATTGATAAAAAATTTGTTTTTCGGAAAATTTTGCAAAGTCAGGTGCGCGTTGTTTGCCATAAGTTAATGAATTTTTTTCATCTTGAAATGGGTTGAGTAAAGTTTCTAACCAATCAGGATAAACAGGATAAACATGCGCACTGACTATGACAATCAATTCATGTTTTGCTTCTTTAATTCCGTAATTGAGAGAACGCCCAAACGTAAATTCATCCGAAGCAATTTTTACAATCTTTGCACCAAAAGATTCAGCAATGGAAACTGTTTTATCTGTTGAACCTGAGTCAACTAAGATAATCTCCACATCTTTTACAGTCTGCTGTTTAATACCTTCGAGCAAACGTCCGATGTGTTTTTCTTCGTTATAAGCGCGGATGATTACAGAGCAGTTCATAGTGAATGGTGAATGGTGAATAGGTTTCCTATGACCCATTCACCATTCACTGTCCTTTTCGTATCCTAACTTTATCAGTAAATCTCCAGCAACTTCTTTGAAAATTTGTTTATGTTCATCCCTAAAATATTTTCTCCATTCGCCAGTTTTACCCGAGCGAAAGGTTGGGGACTTGGTCGGGTTAATAGAGGTTTCCAAAGAATCAAGAATCAACTGTCCCGAAGTTTGAAGCGGAACTTTATCTAGAAAATGATTCATGATTTTAGTTAATGTTTCTGTGCGGTGATGAATCAAATCTTCAAAATGGATTGATAAAACTTCTTTATGATTTAACCAATCAAGATAAGGCGCAAAACGTTCGGCGATATTCGGAAATTCTATATTTGTATCTTGCCGCCCTAAAATGCTGACCTTAAGTCGTTCATCAAAATTTGGGAGCGATTGATAATAGGCATGATGCACATGTTTTGATTCCATTTCGGTGACGTAAAAAACATGCGAGACGACAACATCACGCGGGTCACGAAAAATAAAATAGGGAATAAATTTTTGCGAGCAAACTTTTTTGATTGCATCAGGTCGAGCAAACAAATGCGCAGAGGCAACATCATTGTTTTGCAAAGAATCAAGCCAAGCCAAAGCCTGTTCAGGCGCACGTTTTTTTCCGCTTTCGCCTTCATACTCAGCATAAAAAGAATGCACACGTTTTGCATACGGCGCGACGTTTGAAAAGCCAAGCAAAATTTGGTCGAGCAAATGCGTGCCGCTTTTGGGAAATGAAATACCAAGCAAAACAGGTAAATCATTTTGCGCGTTGAAACGCATTTTTTGAATTTGCTTTTCGGTCTGATAAATGAACGAGCGGATTTTCGATTTCAAAGCCATAATAAGTATTTAACCACAAAACGGGAGGGTGCGTCGCACTTTATAGGCTGAGTTAATTTTTGGTTTTGAGTGCGACGCATTTAATGAACTTTTGGGTTTTATACAACATGAAAACCACCATCTTCACCACCCCCATTCTCAGTTTCATCCTTCGCCAAATCAGCAATTTGATTATGTTCCTCGCGGGCTGGCGCGTGGATGGAAAATTACCTGACCTACCAAAATATGTTTTGATTGGTGCGCCTCATACCTCGAATTGGGATTTTGTGCTGTTCCTCGGCATTATCTTTCACCTGAAAGTGGATGCGCGTTACATGGGCAAAGCGGAGTTGTTTCGTTTTCCGTATGGATGGTTTTTTTATTATTGCGGCGGCATTCCAGTGGATAGAAAAAAATCAACTGGCTTAGTGGAACAAATGGTAGAAGCTGCGAATGCATCATCAAAATTTATTCTGACGATTGCTCCCGAAGGCACACGTCATAAAGTGACTGAATGGAAGTCAGGCTTTCATCGCATTGCCAAAGGTGCAGGCATTCCAATCGTCATGGCAAAAGTGGATGGCGCAAAGAAAATAGTGTATGTTGGGGAAGTGTTTCAACCAACCGATGATATGGATGCTGATATGAAGCTAATCCAAGATGCGTTTAAGGGAATCGTGGGGATTAATCCAAAGAAGAAGTATATTACTTTGGAGAGGTGAGGAAATATGCTATAATCGCTTTACGAAAACAGTTCGATAAGGAGAAGTAAAGCGATGGAAGCAGTAACTATCTCATCCAAATATCAAGTGGTTATCCCCAAAGAAGTGCGGGAGCAATTTAATCTAAAACCTGGGCATAAAATTATGTTCATCCCTTATGACAATATTATTCATGTTGTCGTAGTACCTCCTATTAAACAAGCACGAGGCATGTTTAAGGGAATGAATACTGACGTGCTTCGCGAAGAAGTTGATGAGGAAAGATAATGAATGTCGTTGACTCATCAGGTTGGTTAGAATATTTTAGTGATAGTGAAAATGCCGTTTTTTTCTCTAAAACAATACAAGATATTGAAAATTTAATTGTCCCAACCATCTGTATTTATGAAGTTTTCAAACGAATGACAACACTCTATGGAAAAGATTCAGCTTTGCGAGCAGTTGGGGTTATGTCATTAGGAAAAGTAATTGATTTAAGTCTCCCAATTTCTTTGAGCGCGGCAAAATTATCACTTGAATATAAATTAGCATTGGCAGATAGCATAATATTAGCAACTGCTCGCACAAATAACGCGACATTATGGACGCAAGATGAGCATTTCAAAAATTTAGAAGATGTGAAATATATTGAGAAAAAATAAGCAGTTATTCTCTTAATAAAAACTCTTTACTTTCCACTACCCCATCCAAAATCACTTTCACCGACTCCGCTTCCAACAACTCCTCCAATCCAAATGATTTCAACCTCGTCTGCGTCGTGCGGACAGAAGGCTCTAGAAAATCTCCAAATGGCAATGACGTTCTGAATAACTGATAATACAAAAATCTTCTGGCATTGCGTTTGAATTCAGCAGGAACCTCGATTTTTTCAGCAAGTAAAAACTCTTTTATCTTTTTTCTAACTTCATCAATCGTCTGCGGAAAAAATACGGTCGGATATTGTGTAAACCTTGCTTTGCCTGCACATAGCACAGGCATTCCCATAATGGATGCTTCGAGCCCAATGGTTGAGTTGTAAATCATCACAAATTTAGATTTCAAAATCAATTCATAAGAACTCAATGTCTCATTCGATGGGATAAAGATCACATTTTGTAAACTTGTCACATTTTTTGCTTCCACCCAACCTGCAACTGTCTCTCTACTCGCCTTGCGGACTCGTAATTCGTCAGGATGAGCACGAATCACAAATAATGTTTCTGGATGTTCTTTGATGACTTCCAACACTAAATCCAGCCAATCAAACATATCTTCAAAGACTGTGTTCGCATGCGGTTGACTCGTGTCAAAGATGACATTCGTAAACACAGGCACAATTTGTTTGAATCCATTTGCCTTTTGCAAAAACGATTCGTCGAGCCCTTTCATGTCCGCCCAAAATTTGATGCCCGCCATGCTAAAGTCACCTTGAAAGCGTTTGGCTAAATAATCATCTAACTTTTTATTTTGTTCATCATTTAATTCAAAATCGTCAGGGATATGAATCGGATACGCTGTTGCTTCTCCATCCGTGAAATAAGCGGATGCAGGTTGAAGTCCCACTTCATGCGTGATGACTCGAATTCCGCGTTTTTGGGCGATATATTTTGCTGTCGCTTCGGGGAAAAATTGTCCGTTGAAGACAATGACCGCTCGCGGATTTGTTTCATCCAAAAATTTAGAAAACTTTTGAGCAATATTCCATGCAGAGAGAATATATTCTCGCAATAAATATCGCGTTGATTCATCATCATTCAAATGATGAATTCGTAAAATCCAACGCAATGCGGGCAAACATAATCCACCAAGTGGAATATCTTGATATTTTAAATTTGATAATTGCTCAATATTTAAATCTTGAATCTCTTTTTGCAAATCAGAATTTCTCTCAAAATTAAACCAATCAACACCAGACTTTCCAACCTTCAAACCTTCCAACTTTTCAACATCGTTATATAAAGTCTTCGATTGATACACACACGTCTTACAAGGCATTTCTTTATGCGGATTATCTCGATTCGTCCCCAACACACATTTGCTCATGCCAGAATTGCACGCAAAATAAACAACTGGGATTCCTTTCATCCGAAACGCCCATGATGCTAATAAATGAAATCCGCTATTCCAAGATAAATCGTCAATGCCTGTGGAAGCTTTGAAGAAAACCACAGGTTGTCCGCTTGGCTGAGGTTCTTGTTTTGCAACTTGTTTTGCAACACGAGCAATTTTGAAATTATTAAATCGGCGGACAAGTCCGCGTTTGATGCGTTGAGTGAAAAATTCTTTAATCATAGAGTATGTCATTGCGAGGAGTGACGAAGTCACGACGAAGCAATCTCATACATTATAGTAGATTGCTTCGCATTCGCTATGCTCGCAATGATGAATGAAAATTACGCCTTTATCGCCAAAGCATTCAATTGCTCATAATATGGCTTACATTCTTCCAACAAAGGTTTTAACGAATCAGGAAACGGCGTAGACTTTTTTACATATTCCCCAAAGCCAGTAGATTCATGTACTGATTTATACCAATACTTCGCCCACGAACCATCTTCAACTCTTGCGCCTGCTTTCCAACTCAACATCGATTCTTGAAAGTCAATTCCAATGCGTTCACACAATTCATTCAAAACTTTTTTCGGGTTTAACAAAATTTGTCTTGAATCCAACACAGGCGGGTTTTGCCCTAATGATTGTAAATATTCCAACAACTCAATATGCTGTTTGTAATCAACATCTTGCAAAGTTGGGTTTGCAACCCACGCCGCATAACTCGGCAACATATCTTCAGGGTCACGAGTCAAAAGCACGTTCACTGTCTCAGAAAGAAAAACCAAATTCAAATTATGTAAATGATGCGTCATGTGTTTGAAAAATCCCACAGGCTTGGCATCAAATCCCAAAATCAAATCACGCACAACTTTCTCGCCATCATTTTCCATTTCTGCAATCACTTCATCCGCACCTGGATGATATGCTTTTGCAGGAGTCTTTGAAAGATAATGTGCATATAAAGGCTCATCAAAAACCTGACAATCATTTCGTTGCGCGAATGAATACATCAATGCGGTGGATATATTTCGCGGACCGCTCCACAAACAAATTTTTTTAGATGACATGCTACGCCTCTTTCGCCTTTCTAACTGCTTGCTGAACCTCAGCCTCATACAACGCTGACAGTTTCTCCGTCATCGCGCCAACTCTTCCATCACCGATAATTCTTCCATCAATTTTTACAACAGGTGTTAAACCACCAAATGTACCTGTGACAAATGCTTCATCTGCACCATACACATCAAACAGTGAAAAGTTTTTTTGATAACACGGAATATTATTTTCATTCGCAACTTTAATGACTTTCCCGCGTGTAATTCCATTCATACAATATTGCCCTGTGGAAGTCCACACTTCACCATCTTTGACCATGAAAAAATTTGTGGCATTGCATGTTGCCACAAATCCGTGAATGTCAAGCATCAACGCTTCATCCGCACCTGCTTCAATTGCCTGGACTAATGCCATCACTTCATGCAACTTGCTGTGACAATTCAGACGCGGGTCAAGATAATCGGGCGAACCACGACGAATGGTACTTGTAAAAAGAGTCACACCGCGATTACGAGAATCGGGGCTAGCTTGTTTGTATTCAGGAATAATTACAAGATTTGGTCCAGTCAACACCAAGCGTGGATCTTGTGATGGAGTTTTCTTCGTCCCACGAGTCACCATAAATCGGACATGCACACCATCGTGCATATTATTGGCTTTCAGCGTTTGCCAAAGTTTATCTGTGAGTTCTTCGCGAGTCATTTTTAAATCCATACCCACAGTTGCAGCCGCTTGCCATAGCCGATTAAGATGTTCATCCAGAAAAACTAAAACGCCATCATGTAAACGTAATGCTTCCCAAATTCCATCGCCAACTAAATATCCGCTATCAAAGACAGATATCTTGGCTTCGTTACGTGGAAACAGCTCGCCATTTATATAAATTAATATCTTTTCGTTACGAGTATCTTCTACTGCATTATGTGTTCCGTGAACAGGCATAATTAACTCCTAATACATATTTAATTAAGAAAAAATCATAATTATTTCTATTTGTTTTGCTTCAACCAATCATTTGTAAAACGATACTGACCTAGACCAATAGTATCAAATTCGTCAGCATCAGATTTTCTTTTTACGCCCAATAAACGTAATCCTTCATTGATTGAACCAATTGTACTTTTGGCTGGACCGAAAACTGCTTTTCCATTTTCAAAAACGATTGCGAATTGACTCCCCACACCTCCAAAGTATTCGGTTGCAAAACATAACAATTGACATTCAATAGACAATGCAGCAAGCAAGTCTGTGAGTTGGTTTGGTATTTCTGAGTCTATCAAATCCACTGGCTTTGTAATATCAAGGTTCTTTAAGATTGTATGCGTAAGAGGAAATAAAGAAAATCCTTGTTCTAAAGATATAGCCTTTAAGAAAGGTTGTTTAGAGCAAATTTGATTAACAAAATCTGTATTAAGGATGAAGCCAGTTACAGAATGAGGCATATTTTATAACTACCAATCATTGTTACTCTCGTAATTTAATTTTACTAATAAATCTCCCGCCAGATCTTTAAACAATTTTTTATGTTCATCGGTGAAATAAGTTTTCCAACCACCAGTTTTTCCAGAACGAAAGGTGTGGCTTTTCTTTGGTTGAATCGCTTCAATCAAGACCGATAAACTTTTCTCTCTTGAAGTTGGAATCTTATATCCCGTTTTTTCTACTTCATCCAGCATTTGATTCAATGTAGTATCACGATTATCAATCAAATCTTCAAAGCGGATGCACATTGCATTTTTTTGTTCTAGCCATTGAAAAACGCCTTCATATCTTTGTTTGACCGAAACCATGTGCAAATCATCTTTGTCAATGCCTGTGATGGCAACTTTGAGTCTCTCATTGAAATCAGGTAATGACTTGTAATAAGCGTGCATTCCATGTTCTTCGTGCATATCTGTTGCGAAGAACACTTGTGAGATAAGTAAATCGCGTGGGTCACGATAAATGAAGTAGGTCACGCGCCCACTTGAAGTCAAGAAAGAAGCGTTTTCTTTTGTTGCATCCACATATCCCCAACCAATGACTCCATCAGGAATATTTTTTAAGTCAGAAAGAATATCATCTGCCGTCCGCCGTCCACCGTCTTTTTTTATCGTGCGGACAGGTTCAGCATCCACATATTTGTACGGCATGAGTTGTGTGAAGCCATTGAGAATTTGCAACAACAAATGCGAACCACTTTTTGGTTTGGAATTTCCAAAAATCGGTGGAGCTTCATGAAAAGAAAACCGCTTCCATCTTAAGATGGCTTGAGCGGTTTTTCCGATAGGGCGAATTGCACGGCGAATATTTTTCATTTTCAACATTGTAGGGGCGAGGTCACCTCGCCCCTACATAAAAATTTATTCGTTAACAACTCTTCTCAATTTCTTCATTGAACCTTTTTCAGATTCATAAACTTTCTTAACACCATCACCTAATGAAGCCTCAGTAACGCGAATATATTTAACCAATTTTTCAAAACCACCAGGCTCAACAGATGCGGCTTGGTCACTGCCCCACATGGCGCGGTCTAATGTGATATGACGTTCAATAGATGTTGCGCCTAAAGCAATCGCAACAGCAGATGGCACAAGCCCAACTTCATGACCTGAATATCCAATTGGATTCTTTGGAAATTCTTTGCGAAGCGTTTCAAGCATTTTGAGATTTAATTCTTCAGGCTCACATGGATAGGTGCTGGTGCAGTGCATGATGACCAAATTATCTTCGCCAACTACATCTACACCTTTGTGAATTTGTTGCATGGTAGACATACCCGTTGAAATAATGACAGGCTTACCAGTTTTGCGAACATACTTTAATAAATTGTGATCAGTCAATGAAGCGGATGGAACTTTATATGCAGGCGTATCAAATTTTTCCATAAAATCAACGGAGGGCTCATCCCACACAGAAACCATCCAATCAATTTTCTTTTCTTTACAATAGCGATCAATTTCCCGATATTGTTCTTCATTGAATTCAACTTTATAACGATAATCTAAATAGGTAATATATCCCCAAGGTGTTTCGCGCATTTGTTTTTGTTGGTCGGGCGGTGTACAAACTTCAGGAGTGCGTTTTTGAAACTTGACAGCATCCGCGCCAGCATGTGCGGCGGCATCAATAATTTTCTTTGCAATATCCAAATCACCATTGTGATTGATTCCAACTTCTGCAATGATATAGGCAGGGTGACCATCACCCATCATTCGATTTCCAAATTTTATTTCACGAGTCATTTTTTCTCCTTTAAAATAATTTCACATAATTCACGGATTGCTCCATGCCCACCATTTTTTGTCAACACAAAATCTGCGGCGCGGATAATTTCAGGATATGCATCTGCCACTGCCACAGACCAACCTGCAATTTCAAAACATGGAAGGTCATTCAAATCATTACCTACATAGATGACATTCTCCGCTTTGATATTTTTCTTTTCTAACACTTCACGCATCACACGACCTTTATCCTGCATCCCAATCCCATGAATGGATTCTACTCCCATCTTTTTCGCCCGCGCTTGGACAACTCCATTTGGTTCAGAAGAAAGAATCATGAAATCAATTCCTTTTTCTTTCAAAGTTTTGATATGCATACTATCGCTTCTTGATGCCAAAACAGATTCTTTTCCATCTTGATCTGTAATCACAGAGTTATCTGTCACTACACCGTCAAAATCACAAATGATTAACTTTATTGTCTCAGGTATTTGTTTGCGAGGTGATCTTGGCGATACAACTTCTAAACCACTATAAATCACAGCTTCATATTTTGACCAGTCAGAAAGTGTATCAATATCCACAGTATATTTTGAATCAATCACCAACGGATAAATCACATCACCCGTCAAAGATTTTTTTTCTGAAATGGTCGAAGTGCGAATCACATCAATGTGACCAGTCTGCCAATACACTGGCGGAAGAATTTGACGAGGTGCATTATAGGGTTCTTTGATTCCATCTACTTCTAACAATGGATTCAAAGGTTTATCTTCACCATTAAATCGCCACATCTTGAACGGATTTTGACCTGCGACGACAACTCCACGTACACAATCAGCATCTTTATGATTTTGTAAAATACGAATCGCATCATCAACCATTTCTTTCGGGCGAATCGGTGATGTGGGTCGTAATTGAATAATGATGTCAGGTCTATATCCTTCTACATCTTCTAACCATTTCAAAGTATGTTCAAAGACGGGTAAATCTGTCGTTTTATCTTGTGAAATTTCAGCAGGGCGAAGAAAGGGTGCCTCTGCTCCCCATTCACGAGCAACAGTTGCAATCTCTTCATCATCTGTTGAGACAATAATTCTTGTCACCAACTTAGATTGTTTCGCCGCGGCAATACTCCACGCGATTAATGGATACCCAGCAAAACTGCGGATATTTTTTCGCGGAATACCTTTCGAACCGCCACGAGCAGGGATAAGTGCAAGAATTTCAGTCATTAGTTATCAGTTGATTGTTGGTAGTTGGTTGTAGTTAATTGTTAATTGAGAAAGAAGCCATCAACTATTAACTGTCAACCACCAACGAATTACCACGCCGTCCAACCACCATCTACAATCAAATTATTTCCTGTCATATATGAAGAAGCATCAGAAGCAAGGAATAACAATGCGCCGTTCATTTCATCTTTCTTTGCCATTCTACCTAAGATTGTTTTAGCAGAATAATTTTTTACGAAATATTCTTCGTGGTTATTAAAGACACCGCCTGGCGTTAAAGCATTGACTCGAATTTCTGTCTCTGCATAATAAGCGGCGAGATATTTTGTAAAACCCATCACACCTGCTTTCGTCACTGTGTAATAAACAGGTTTATAAGCAACACGTTTTCCATCTTTGATGTAAATTCTTTGGTCGGGTCCGTTTAATCCATAAGTGGAGCAGATGTTGATAATACTGCCTTTTTTATTTTTCACCATTTGTTTTGCACAGGCTTGCGTTACCAAAAACATTCCCGTTAAGTTTACATTCATCGCCGCGTTCCAATCCGCAAGCGGATAATCTTCAAATGCACCGGGAGCGATTCCTTTTTCTAAAGCAGTCGCATCAAACTTTGGGTCAAGTGCGGCGGAGTTAACTAAAACATCCAAACGCCCAAAAGTTGAAGTTACTTTTTCAACCATTGCATTTACTGATTCAGGTTTTGTAATATCAGTCGCAATGCCTAAAGCGTTGTATCCGTTTTTCGTAAGCGTATCAACTGTCGCCTGAATCAATGAAGCGTTTAAATCCACAACTGCAACCGATGCGCCTGCTTCGGATAATGTTTTGCAAAACTCCGCGCCAATTAATCCAACGCCACCAGTAACAACTGCAACTTTATCTTTCAAAGAAAATTTTTCAAATATTGTCATGTTTTCTCATTTACAACTTTTGGAGTCAAGTGGCTTGCCACTTGAACTTACAAGAGCAAGCTCATGCACTCCATATTATGGGTAGGCTGTGTAAATTGTATCGTTTTGTTTATCAAACGCAAGATACAAACCTTCACTCAAAATTTGATACACCGCTTGTGTCTGTGCATCTTTGCTGACATCAAAAAGTGCGAGGACTGCTTCGCCTGATAAAACATCTTTTTGCAAATTTGCAACACCTGATTCAAACCCGCCTCTTTCTTGACCTGTAACTGGGTCAACGAGGTCGGGCAATACATACGCCCCACGATTTGTGTAGAGATACACTGCGGCGGCTTCGTTGGTGTAGATGCGTGTGCCTTCGGGCAAGTTGCGTAAAAATTCCATCGCTTCTGCATCGAACCATTGAAACGAAGCATATCCTTGTCCGCCTTTGCGGAGGTCGGTGATGGTGGTTGTGATTCCAGATAATGATAATGTGATAATAAATAGAAAGAGGAAAGCGGAAAGATATTTTTGTTTATGCCAAAGTTGATTTAAGAAATAAATGCCCATGATTAATAGGCTAACAAAAATCGGTGACAAGATTCTTAATTGAAATTTTGTGCTGGCATCAAACCAAGTCATGGACGAAATGATAGAAGCAAGATAACCAAAGATGTAAAGTGTAGAAATGAAAGATAGTATTTCTGGCGTTTCAGTGGGGGGTTGGAAAAACTTTTTTAATCCTTTGTATAACAGCCATGTCAACAAAATTAATAGAATGATAGAAATAATTACGATAAACAAATTTGGAATCCGCATGAGTTCGCGCCGCCAAGTTTCAAACGGCATGAAAAAAAGTGAGAAGTTGTAAATTCCCATTTCAATGTTTTCGGCAGTGATGGGGTGATACACAATTGTGCGATTTGTAGCACTATCTGCTAATAAACGATTGCGGATGCTCCAGCCGAGTGCAAATGGAATGAAACTTCCAATAAAAATTGTGGCGCGAGAAAGTTTCCAACTCCACGGGTGTTTGAGCAGAATTAAACTGACGAGAAATGTAGCGAATAATGCTAAACCTGCGTAACGGGTTAAGTATGCTAAGCCAACCAAACAGCCAGTGATAATTAACCAACGTTTTTGTTTGAGTTGAAAGTAATAGTAAAAAGTTAAGAATGATGCGAGTGTGAGAAAAATATAAAGTGGTTCGCTCATGGCGGTGGTGTGCAAGCGAAATAATGAGTGATTGACTAAAAATAAAATTGCTAAAGCAACACCCGCAATTTGTGATTTGGTCATCTTCCAGCCGATGATGCCGAGCAGAAAAATGTTTCCGCCAAATAATAATGAGTTGATGAAACGCGTGCCACGCAGAGGGTCTAAGCCACTTAATCCAACCAAAGCAAGTAGTGATGAAAAGCCTGGTGGAAAGTGAGTCATAGGTTGGTTACTCGCTAACCACAATTCTCGATAGCCATCTCCGTTCAAAATGCTTCTTGCGCCTGCAATGTAGGCAATTGAATCATCGAACAGTCCCAGCCCTTGCGGAGTCGCATATAGGATGAGAAAAGTTCCAATTACAGCAAGCAGGATGAAGGTTAAGAAAGAAGCGAAATGGGGTTTGGTCATAAAGCGGTGTGCGTCGCACTTAACAGGTCAAGAAAATCTAAACCTACAAAGTGCGACGCACTCTTTTAAATCTTAATTGTGCGACAACACAAAACCTTGTTCTTCAAGGTATTTCAAAATAATGCGAGCATTCTCTTCGGGTGAAGAGCCAAAACCTTTGAGTGTGATTTCAGGGTTGATAGGTGATTCGTAGGGGTCATCCACACCAGTGAAGCCCATCGGTTTGCCATCTTGCATGGCTTGGCGGGCTTTGGCATATAAACCTTTTACATCGCGTTCTTCACAAATTTCAACCGGCGTATCCATAAAGACTTCGATAAAATTTTCACCGACCATTTTGCGGGCTTCTTCACGTGTTGAACGATATGGACTAATTGCGGCACAAACTACTGCACCACCTGCTTTTGAAATGCCACCTGCTACGAAACCGATTCGCAAAATATTTGTATCGCGGTCTTCTTTGCTGAAACCTAAGCCTTTGGAAAGATGTGTGCGAACGACATCTCCATCCAGCACCATTGTTTCACGTCCACGTTCAAGTAATAAAGAAGTTAAAACAGAAGTTGTTGCAGATTTTCCTGAACCACTTAAGCCAGTGAACCAAATACAAAAACCTTGTTTATGGCGTGCAGGATATGTTTCGCGTAAAATTTCAGCAGTTTCAGGGCGGGTGAACCATTCAGGTAAAAGTTTTCCTTTGGCTAAATAATCATCACGAACTTGTGTGCCAGAAATGTTTGCAACTTTTGCGCCTTTCGGTACATCTTTTTCTTCCACATATCTTTGTTCATCAGGAAGATAAACCAGCATTTCAAACGGAATCATTTTGACTCCGATTTCCGATTCGTGTTGTTTCATCAATTCTTGCGCGTCATACGGACCGTAAAATGGTTTGCCCGTCGAATCATTGCCTGGACCTGCATGGTCACGCCCAACGATAAAATGATTCGCTCCATGATTTCTGCGGATGATGGCATGAAGAATTGCTTCTTTTGGTCCAGCCATTCTCATTGCCAATGGAAGCAAACTCAACATGGTGCTGTTTTTATCGTAATGATTATCAACTAATGCTTTGTAAGTTCGCACGCGAGTGTAATGGTCAACATCACCTGGTTTGGTTAATCCAACCACCGGATGAATAATCAATGAACCATTTACTTGCGCGGCGGCACGCTTGGTTAATTCTTCATGGATTCTATGTAATGGATTTCGTGTCTGGAATGCTACAACATTGTCATGCCCCATTTTTTCAAGCATTTCACGAACTTGTGCTGGTGTGTGACGTAAATTCACAAAATCATAATATTTTGGTAAGTTCAACACTTTCATTGGACCAGAAATACAAACTTTTCCCCAACGAGCCATTTCAGAAACCATAGGATGTTTTGTATCTGTGGTGCCATAAGCGAGCGTGGCTTCTTTTTCAGCATCCCAATGAAATACTTCATCGAGAGTCATAATTGCAATCACATCGAAGTTTGAATTTCGTAGAACCAAGTCTTCGCCAACGGTTGGTAATTCTTTAGGGTCAGCAGTTAAAGTAATTGGCAATGAAAATAAAGTTCCATCCGCCAAACGCATTTCTTTCAACACGCGGTCATAATCTGCTTTGCCCATGAACGTGGTCAATGGAGAAAAACCGCCCGTGGCGATTAATTCCAAGTCACATAAATTACGATTTGTGATTTTGATAGAAGGAAGTTGCGCTGCTTTCGCAAGCAATTCTTCGCGTTCTTTGCCTTCTACTACCAAATTTACAAGTTTGCCACCATAAGGGGCAATGAGTTTTGCTTTTGCCATTTTGTCTCCGTTTTATTTGTAGAGGCGAGGTTATCTCGACTCTACGAATTTATCAAGCCCCGATTATACTCCAAAATTCAGTCGGTGAATTTTGGGCGGTTATTGTCGTCTTTCTTAAAACGGCGTGGTCATCTAGAAAATATACAAACAAAATCTAACTCACATCTTGTTACAGAATCAAACAGACGAGCGTATGCCCGTCTGTTTGACTTACACTAACCATAAAGAGGAGAGGATATGGGTACGTTTATTGAGGAGGGAGGAGAACCGCATCAATGACGTGTATTACACCGTTGGATGTTTCAATATCAGTGATGATGACTTGCACGGTGTCGTTCAAAAATACTTTACCGTCTGTGACTGTGATTTTGATATCTTTGCCAAGCACAGTTGGTGCACTAGTGAGACCAACAACATCTGCCGCCATTACTTTACCTGAAACAACATGATAGAGCAAAATGTCAGTTAGTTGTTGTTTATTTTCAGGCAAGAGCAAACTTTCGACTGTGCCGGCAGGTAAAGCGGCAAACGCATCGTCAGTTGGTGCAAACACGGTGAACGGACCTTCGCCTTGTAATGTTTCAACTAAACCAGCGGCTTGCACAGCGGCAACCAAAGTGGTGAAGCGACCATCAGCCACGGCAACATCAACAATCGTATTGGATTCTTCCGCAGTAGGCGGCAATAACACTGCATCAATGACGTGAATCACACCGTTTGAAGTCTCAATATCTGTAATGATGACTTGCACCGATTCGTTGAGGTACACATTGCCCATATCTACTTTGATGGCAATGTCTTGACCAAGTACAGTAGGCGCACTGGTGAGCCCAACGACATCCGCCGCCATCACTTTTCCAGCCACAACATGGTAGAGCAAAATGTCAGTTAGTTGTTGCTTGTTCTCAGGTAAGAGCAGGCTGTCTAATGTGCCTTCTGGTAATGCGGCAAAGGCATCATCAGTTGGTGCAAACACGGTGAAAGGACCTTCGCCTTTGAGGGTATCTACTAACTCAGCGGCTTGTACAGCGGCGACCAAAGTGGTAAAGCGACCATCAGCAATAGCAGTGTCAACAATATCTGCTAATTCAGGCTCAGGTGTTGCTGTTGGCTCTGGCATGGCAGTTGGCTCAGGTGCCGGTGTGGGGGTAGCGGCAGGCGCACACGCCGCTAAAACAAGGGAGACTACGAGAAGCAGTCCGAGGGATAGGGAATTTCGTTTCATTTTCTTTTCACTCCTTATATAAATATATGTTTGGATACGAAAACTTGCACAGGTTTTGCAAAACTTATAAAGGTATTGTACAGTTATTTTAATCAAAGTCAAGCAATGTCCAACTTCATTAATAAGACTATTATTCTTAACTGGGATTAAGTTTGGAGATTTTTTGAGTCAGTAATTTGTTTCCCCACTCAACAAACTTACTTCCATAAAATCACCAAATGAAAACTTTTACGGTATCATTCCCCGCTATGGAATTTTTAACCTCCCCTACTCAAAAATTTGACTTACCAAAACCAATCGCCCGTTTAAGCGAACTCGCCACCAATTTATGGTGGACGTGGCACCCCGAAGCCGCGCGTCTTTTCGGACGTTTAGATTATGACCTGTGGGAAAGACTCGGTCACAACCCGATTCGTTTATTAAATGAAATTGATTCTGCGAAATTGAATCAAGCCGCCAAAGATAAAGATTATCTGGCTTTATATGATTCTCTATTTAAGACATTTGATTCATATTTCAAACAAAAAACTTGGTCGCAACAAACGCATCCCGAATTAAAAAATCCGATTGCGTATTTTTCAATGGAATTTGGTCTGCATGAAACGCTCCCAATTTATTCTGGTGGTTTAGGCGTATTGTCTGGTGACCATTTGAAAGAAGCCTCTGATTTGGGTTTGCCGTTTATCGGTGTCGGATTCTTTTATGCGCAAGGATATTTTTCACAGCGCATCAGTGAAGATGGTTGGCAAGAAGCGGTTAACAACCCACTCAAGTTTGAACATTTGCCAGTATCGCTTGTTACAAAAAATAACAAGCCAGTCATCATCGAATTTAAATTTCCAGATAGAACTCTGCACGCCAAAATCTGGGAAGTGCGTGTTGGGCGCATTCCGCTTTATCTGCTTGATTCAAATGTCGAAAGCAATAACGAATATGACCGTTTGCTCACCGCGCGTTTATACTGGTCGGATTTAGACCGCCGCATTATGCAAGAAATTCTTTTGGGAATTGGCGGCGTGCGTGCGTTACGAGCATTAGGATATGACCCCGCTGTGTGGCACATGAATGAAGGTCACGCTTCTTTCTTGACTTTGGAGCGGATTCGTGAACTTGTGACTTCAGGCTTATCTTTCGAAAAAGCCGCCGAACAGACACGCGCTCAAAATGTTTTCACCACGCATACCCCTGTCCCTGCTGGTAATGATGAATTCCCATTATGGCTTATTGATAAATATTTATCAACCTATTGGGGAGAATTAGGTTTGACACGTGAACAATTTGTAGATGTAGCCAAACATCAACAAGCCCATGCTGAAACATATTCCATGCCCATTCTGGCATTGAAATTATCCAATGGACGAAATGGTGTTTCAGAATTGCATGGTGAAGTCTCACGCGATATGTGGAAATTTTTATGGAATGATAAAGATGTGAAAGATGTTCCTATTGACCACGTCACAAACGGAGTTCACACCCGCAATTGGCTTGCCCGCAGAATGAATCTTCTGCTTGAAAAATATTTAGGCGCAGATTGGTACGAAAACTTAGATGACCATGAATTGCTGAAAAAAATCAATTCCATTCCAGATGCAGAATTGTGGGGAACGCATTTGCATCTCAAACGCAAATTAGCATTTTACTTAACCGAACGTGTGCGTGACCGTTGGACTCACGGCGGATTTCACCCCGTGCAAGTCGTTTCATCAGGTGTGCTGATTAATCCGTATGCCCTCACAATTGGTTTTGCCCGTCGCTTTGCAACGTATAAACGCGCCAGTTTAGTCCTTTCTCAAGTAGAACGCTTGCTTGAAATTATCAATCGCCCCAATATGCCGGTGCAAATTATCTTTGCTGGTAAAGCCCATCCAGCTGATGACCCCGGTAAACAATTGATTCAAAAAGTATATCGGACAGTCAAAAAAGCAGAGACGGGGGGAAGAATCGTTTTTGTGGAAGATTATGAAATGAATCTGGCGCGTTATCTTGTGCAAGGTGTAGATGTGTGGCTCAACACGCCTCGCCGACCTTACGAAGCCAGTGGAACTTCTGGTATGAAAGCCGCAATCAATGGTGTGTTGAATTTCTCTATTATGGATGGCTGGTGGCGTGAAGCCTATAATGGTAAAAATGGTTGGTCAATTGGTGAAGATAAAGAATACGAATCAACTGACGTACAAGATGCGGCAGATGCTGAAAATTTGTATCACACACTAGAGCATGAGATTATCCCTATGTATTACAACCGCGATCCGAAAGAAATGTCAGCCGAGTGGATTGCTCACATGAAAAACGCTATGCAGACCGTAATTCCACAATTTTCTATGCGTCGTATGGTCAAAGAATATGTAGAGAAGTTTTACACAAAAGCAAACGGTAAATCGTAAACTGTAAGCGAGGTTTTTATGAACGAAATCACAGTTACAGAACTTGACCAAAAACTAAAATCGGACGAAAAATTTATTTTGTTAGACGTGCGCGAGGATTGGGAGTTAGACCAAGCCAAAATAACAGATAACAGGTTGCAGGTCACGCCAATGAGCCGTTTGGCGAATGAAGGACCAAGCGCGTTGCCAGAATCCGTTCAAAAGAAAGAAAATCCTGTGTATGTGATTTGTCATCATGGTAATAGAAGTAAACAAGTAACGATGTGGCTGGAAAGTCAGGGTTATGAAAATATTTTCAATGTGAGTGGTGGGATTGATGCGTTTGCCAACAAAATAAATCCAGAAATTGGATTGTATTAATCTGGTAGGGGCGAGGCATGCCTCGCCCCTACGTTTTTAAACCAGAATGCCATCCTTCCGGATGGCATTCGTGGGGCGCTGTGGCTTCCTTTACTTACTTGAGGAGGGATGCCACAGCGCTGGGTTTAATACTACTATCCATGTTAGACATCACCTCCTCCTTTCTTAAAGGATGGCAATTCAATTTGTTTGCCCCCGAATAATGACGAAAGTATGCCCCAAAATATTTGGCGTGTCAATAGTTTTTTAAGATTCTCACAAATTTGTAATTTATCTGCTTAGACCTCGGAGGTTTTCAAAACCTCCGAGGTCTTGGAAATTTCTGATACCTTTTGATAGACTCCGCAAGCCTCACCCAGTTATTCTTGCGAAAAATTTTATAACCCATTGTGGTAAAAAGGAAACTTATGAAAACAAACCCAAACAAACTTTGGCTTATCGTCCTCGCCCTCGGCTGGCTATTCGACTTTCTCTTTTCTGGCATATTGTTCAGTGGACAAACTCTCGGCATCAACTTTGCCATTTTTGCAATCGCATGTCTGATAGGTGCTTTCTATCTTTTACTAGGTGATGGGCTTCGCCCGCATCGTTCTAGCCTCATCTTGATTCCGCTCTTCATCTTTTTCGTTGCAGTGACATTTTGGCGTGCCGAATCAATGACCTCATTTTTGGCTTACACATTTACGCTAGTAACTTTAACAATTCTCACCGTCACTTATCTAGGCGGACGATGGCTTCAATATACGTTTGCAGATGGCGTGGCAAAACTTGCAACCCTAGCTGGAAGTGTCGTTGCCCGACCAATTTTATTTTCAAACGATGTTCGTAAAGCACAAGCCGAATCAGGTGTGAAACCTTCAAAATATAATTTCATGCCAATTATTCGCGGGCTTGTAATTGCATTGCCCATTGTTGCAATTTTTGCCGCCTTGCTTGCCTCTGCTGATGTGGTCTTTGGTCAACGCTTGGATGATTTTATTAAACTCTTCAAACTCGAAGATTTACCTGAATACATCTTTCGCTTAATTTATATCCTTGTCATTGGTTATGCACTGGCAGGTATTGTTTTACATGCCGCCACCGAATCAAAAGATGAAAAATTAGTTGCTGAAGGAAAATCACTTATTCCTCCGTTTTTAGGTTTCATCGAATCGACAATTATTTTAGGAAGCGTTGTCGCTTTGTTTGCCATCTTTGTTGTGATTCAATTTCAATATTTCTTTGGCGGCACAACCAACATCAATGTTGAAGGCTACACTTACGCCGAATATGCCCGCAAAGGATTTGGCGAATTAGTCACCGTGGCATTTTTTGCATTGCTCATGCTTCTTACTTTAAGCGCTGTCACCAAACGTGAAAGTGAAACACAAAGAAAAATTTATTCAGGTTTTGGCATTACACTCGTTTTACTTTTGCTGGTGATGTTATTCTCCGCGTTTCAACGCCTCAATCTTTACGAAGCCGCCTATGGCTTCTCTCGCGTCCGCACGTACACACACGTTTTTCTGATTTGGCTTGGTTTACTTCTCGTTGCAACTATCATTCTCGAAATTCTCCGCAAAGAACGATTGTTTGCGATTGCCATGTTAATTGCTTCGTTTGGATTTGCTATTTCACTCCCAATTCTTAACGTGGATGCGTTTATCGTAAATCAAAACATCAAGCGTGAATTGACTCAAACAGATGCCGTAGATTTAGACTCGCAATATTTCATACAACTTTCTGATGATGCTATTCCTGTATTAGTCAACGCGCTTCATTCCTCAACCCTGCCTGATACCGTCCATGAGAAAGTTGCCGCTGCCTTAGCCTGTATCCGCTATGAGCGTGAAAAATATCCAAAAGAATACTCATGGAAAGAATTTCATTTTGCCCGCTTTAATGCAGACAATGCGCTTGTTTCTGTGAGAAGCGAACTCGACCAGTTTGAAATTGATGATGAGCGTTATCCATATTCCGTCACTGCGCCATCAGGCAATGAATATTCTTGCTCTGCATATTATTATGATTAGTAAGAATCTGCGTTGATTGGCTATCTATGCTACTGTTCACTAAGGATACCAATGGATTTCAAATTAACTATTTTCTCTGATTACATCTGACCATGGTGCTATGTCGGCCAGGGTGTGGTCGAGAGGCTTAAAACTGAATACAAAATTGATATTGAA
>JAEURG010000261.1 GCA_016789345.1 Anaerolineales bacterium
TCACCCCCGGCCCCTCTCCCACGGCGGGAGAGGGGGGGCTGTGGGGCGCAGGCGGAAAGAAGCAAAGCAAGAATAAGAAATAAAATTTTATTCATGTTTCCTCTATAAGTTAAATGTTTCAGTTTGACTCAAGCCAGTCTAAAAATTCCCTGCCTGAAAGAATTGGAATAGAACGAAATTCTTTCAAGTCAAGCAAGTGTTTATCACCGCTAACAATATAATCAACTTTTCCAGCAATTGCCGCTTCCAAAAATTTATCGTCTTTTGGGTCATCTTTAATGAAATGAATTTTCTCTTCGGGTACAACAAATTCGGAAAATTGATAGATATATCTTGTGATTTTATCTATCGTTTCTTGCGTTAATTCAAATTTAGGGCGATTCAGAACTTCAAAATATTCGCTAACAATATCGGTTGTTACAATAACTGTAAAATTTTCTTTGTCCCACTTCTCTAAAACTAAAACCAGCGCGCCGCCCAACACGCTGGAGATAAGGATATTTGTGTCAAGAACAACCCGCTTCATTTGCCATCTCGCACAGCACGGATTTCATTATTTATGTCTTCTTCCGTAATATTTAAATTTTGGGCTGTGGAACGTGCATCTGCTAAGGCTTCTTGAAATTCTTTTCTGATTTTTTCTTCATCAGGCAAACTGATTTTTAGAAAACGCACAAAGGCTAACACATCCGCCTGTCGAGATTCAGGCAATGTAGAAATTTCTTTTAAGAGAGTTTGTTCAAAATCGGTCATAATACACCTCGCTTTGTATTATACAACTTTTATATCACGTCAACTTATCCAACAACGCATCCAAATCTTCATCTGAATAATAATAAATCGTGACCGTGCCACCTTTTTTGCCATGTTTCAATGCGACTTTCGTACCTAAACTTTTTTGCAGACGCTTTTCAACATCAGTGACATTGGCATTGCGAAATGGCTTTTTGGCTTTAATCGGTTTCTGACCTGTTAATCGCCTCATCAATTCTTCGGCTTGGCGCACATTCAAAGATAAATTGATTATTGTCTGCAATGCAGAAGTCTGTGCTTTTTGAGTGGATAACATTAACAAAGCACGGGCATGACCTTCAGTAATGACTCCATCTACAAGCGCTTGTTTGACTCCATCGGCTAGATTCATCAAACGAATTGTATTGGTCACTGCCACGCGACTTTTGCCGACTCGTTTGGCAATCGTGTCATGTGACATACCAAAATCATCCGCCAAATGACGATATGCTTCCGCTTCTTCCATCGGATTCAAATCTGCACGTTGCACGTTTTCAATCAATGCTAGTTCAAGCAATTCTTGATTGTTTGCTTGACGTGTAATGACAGGCACAGTCCGCAAACCTGCTTTTTGAGAGGCTTGCAAACGGCGTTCACCCGCAATTAAAGTAAATGTGCTATCACCATTGGGTAAAACTATCAGAGGCTGAATCACGCCATGTTCACGAATCGAAGCGGCAAGTTCATTTAATTCATCTTCATTAAATTTCAAACGCGGCTGACGTGGATTACGCTTTATTGATTCCACTGGCACTTGCTGAACGCCAGACCCACTGCCTGATGAAACAGAAGCAGTTTTCCCCCCAGGAATAAGCGCATCTAATCCTTTACCAAGACCTTTTCGTTGAGCCATAATTTTTACCTTTTCAACCACAAAGTGTCACGAAGGTTCACAAAGGAAAACTTTTAAAACCTTTGTGATACTTTGTGCACCTTCGTGGTGAGTTACTTATCACCTTTCAACAATTCTTTCGCCAATGCTTCATACGCAATTGCCCCAACCGATGTGGGTGCATATTCTGAAATTGGCAATCCATACGATGGTGCTTCTGCCAAACGAATATTACGAGGAATAATACTTTTGAAAACCTGATTTGGAAAATGTTTGCTGACTTCTTTAACAACATCGTTCGCAAGATTTGTACGATTATCATACATGGTCAACACCACGCCACGTACTTTTAATTCAGGAAACAAAGCAGACTTTACTCTTTCAATTGTTTGAGTCAATTGACCTAAACCTTCCAATGCCAAATATTCGCATTGCACTGGAACGATCACGCCATCCATCGCCGCCATCAAACCATTGACAGTTAACAAACCAAGCGAAGGCGGGCAATCAATAAAAATATATTGATAACGGTCAGCCACTTGCATCAATGCTTTTCGTAATCGAGTTTCACGCGCAAGTTCATCCACCAATTCAATTTCAGCGCCAGCCAAAGCAGGCGAAGCAGGCAATAAAGATAAATTCAATCTTTCATTTAATAAAATATAACGAAAAATATTTTCATCACCGAGCAAGGCTTCATAAGTGCCACCTGCAACATTTAATTTATCAACACCTAAGCATGATGTTGCATTGGCTTGTGGGTCTAAATCTACAACCAAAACTTTTTGACCTAACTTTGCTAAATATGCCGCTAAGTTAATAGTTGATGTTGTTTTTCCCACGCCACCTTTTTGATTCACCAATGTATAAATTTTTTTCAAGATAAAACCTCCATCTTGCAATGTTCAATTTCTTCTTGCGTCGGAATTCCCATTAAACCATTTCGCGTTACAGAATATGCCGCCAAATTTGTTGCAAAACGCGCCGCTTCCCACGCATCTTTTGTTTGATACAAACGTGCAAAAAATGCCGCCGCAAAAATATCACCAGCACCTGTCGCATCCACTTCATCTACTTCAATCGGACGAAACCGTCGTCTATCACCATGCCAATATAAAACACAACCCAACTCACCTTCTGTTAAACATAACAGATTTGTATGACTCGCCAACCATTCGACTTTTTCTAAATCTCGATTCACATCTTCAAGACTCAAAACCACGCCTCCCACCTGACCTAATACCTGTTCGCTGTTTTCCCAAGCAGTATATTTAACCTGACCATTTTCATCCCATGCACGCATCCAACCTTGTGGTGTGACACCAATAAAAGATTTATCAAAATGTTTTATTAAATCCAAATCAACTTCTTGCGCAATCGGGGCAAGATGAACAATATGAGCATTTTTCCAAACATCAGGAATATGTTCATTAGAAATTTTTGTCGCTTGATGATGTAACGTTTGCTTTCGCCCGTTTTCTGTTTTTATGTTTTCAAACGTGGTGCTATGTTTTGTTGGGATATTAATAATCTGAATCCCATTCAAGATTTCTAAATTTGCATCATCACCAACTGACGTAACAATTCCAACCCGTAATCCCATCGCTTTCGCAGTCAATGCAGAATATGAAACCGTACCACCAAGTTGTTTTCCATTTGGTGTTAAATCCACTGCGATATGACCAATGAGAAGATAATCCACAGGTTGCATGTGTGAATTATACCGTTGTCTTTGTCCATATGAATAAATTTAAAAAGTAGAAAGTGGGAAAAATAAAATCCCGTAGGGATGAAATAATTATAGACTTTAGGTAAAAACAAAAAAATCCCGAAGGGATGACATAGATTTTAAGAACTATGACACCCCTTCGGGGTTGCAAAAAACATTTTGCTTTTATCTATAATCCTGTCACTCCTTCGGAGTTTATAACAAAAAACCGCAGACATTAAATGTCTGCGGTCTATCGTCTTCGGTAAATTTATTCTTTGGGCAAAATCACCACTTTGCGATATGGTTCTTCGCCTGTGCTTTCGGTTGTGACCGCGGGATGCCCGCGTAGTTCCATGTGAACAATGCGGCGTTCGCTAGACGGCATGGGTTCCATGGTCACTTTTTTACCCGTTTTGGTTACTTGGTCTGCCATGCGATTTGCTAATTGGCGAATTTGTTTTTCGCGGCGGGCGCGATAACCTTCTACATCTACAACTAATTGCACATAATGTTCGGTTTGTTTGCCAACAATTAATGAAGCAACATGTTGAAAGGCGACCAATGTTTCAGCATGGCGGCCAATTAATGCACTCAAATCGTCTCCGCGTACATCTACTTGAATGACACGGCGTTCGTCAGTGCTAGATTCATCATAATTGGCAGAGACTTGTGCTTTCAAACCCATGTGATGAATCAATTTTGAAACAACGTTTTCGGTTGTATCTATAATTGAGTCATGTGCTAGAGGCTCAGAGTTTTTATTATTGGAAGGTTCGGCAACTGACTTCTTTTCAGCACGCGGCTTTGATTCTCTTGGCTGTTTGGGCTTAGACTCTGTTTGTTTTGCAGGAACAGGTTTCGGGTCCGGTATTGAAGCGGATTCTTGGGGAGCACCGACAGTCAATAAGACGCGCACTTGCCTGCCGCCGAGTCCAAATAATCCTTTGGAGCCTGAATCTAAAACTTCTACTGAAACTTGGTCAGCAGTTAAGCCGAGTTGCGTTAAGCCTTGTTGAATGGCTTCTTCAACGGTTGGAGCAATTACTTCAAGCGTAGTTCGCTCGTTCATGGTGCCTCCCTATTTTTTGGCTGGGGATGTTTGTTTACTTGCGCCGGGGATTAAGTTACGCCAATTGGCGCGACCTGTTGCGGCGTATTGAACAATGCCGAGAATATTGCTGATGATGAAATAAACTGAAATGCCTGATGCAAAAGTTAATGAAAACCAACCTAGCATAAGTGGCATGTAAATGCTCATCATGCGAGTCATTTGGGCGGTTTGGTCATTTGGGTTTGTAGAAGCAGGCATGGTAAGTTTGGTTTGCATCCAAGTAGTGAGGGCAACAATAACTGCAAGTGTTGGCAAACCAAACCCTAAAATTTGAATCGATTCGGGTCTGCCTAAATCCATCCATAAGAATGTGCTGTTAAGTGGAATGATGTTTTCAACATTTTGAAATGGATAGACGGTTCTGGCAAGTTTTAACATATCAAGCGGCGTGACAGACAGCGCGCGAATGATGCTTTGATATAAACCGATGATGATTGGAAATTGAATCAAGGTCGGCAAACAAGAAGCAAATGGATTAATGCCTTTTTCACGATAAATGCGCATTTGTTCTTGAGCAAGTTTTTCGCGGTCTTTGGCATATTTTTTTTGAATGTCTTGCCATTCTTTATCGTTTTGTAATTCTTGCATGGCTTGTGCGCCTTTTACTTGCGAGGCGTTGAGGGGCCAAGTGACAAGTTTTATCAAAACAGTAAACAAAATGATAGCAAGCCCAAACATGTGTGGACCATGACCAAGTGAATCATAAATCCACAAAAGTAAGTTAGTAAGCGGTTGAACAATAATGAGTTCCCACATAGGCTAGTTTCCTTATTTATTAGGGGTAAACGTCCAGGCTTGTTTGCCGTCGGCATCATAAGCCGCAAGTGCAAAATCTGCCTGATAGGGCGCGACAAGAATCAAATCGTTAGAAAGCACAGGGGTTGTATAAATTTTTCCGCCGGGTGTTTTTTCCCAGATGATTTTTCCATCACGGTCTAAGGCGATGAAAGAGCCCGCTTCTGTCGCAACGTATATCTGGTCGCCCACTACGAGCAGACTCGCTGTGACGGGACCATCTGGTTTTAACGTATCCCAGTTCTGACGATTGGTTTTCAAATCAAGTGAAAAAATATTTCCACTTAAATCTGCATAATATAAAGTTTCATTATCAAAGGCTGGCGCTCCCCAAATCCAATCGGATGCGGAAGCAATTACGTCATTTCTACCATTTGGTGCAATAAATTTCACATCTGATGAAAATGAGCCAGCATACACGCCATCATTGCCAACGGTGGGGCTTCCGGGTGCCGCGCCACCTAAATCAATGGGGTCGGCAAGTTGATTTGTGCTTGGGTTTAAGATGTGAAAGTGATGGTCAAGTGAGTTGAGGTAAATATATGTTCCATCCGTCACTGGAGCAGACCATAACGCGCCACCTATTTCAATCGGTGGTGAAACTTGATTGCCGTTCAAATCTAAAACATAAAGATAGCCATCTGTGTTTGGAGCATAAATCGTATCATTGAAAACTAATGGAGATGCCACCCAGGCACCTTTTGCGCCAGAAAATGGTTCAGCCCATTTTTCATTTCCAGTGGTGGGGTCTAGGCTAATGAAGGCATGGTTTGTGCCTGCACTACCTATTAATAGTTGACCATCTTCTGTTAAGACTGGGTTAGCAAAATATAAAAATTCGTTACCAGCAGACTCAGGATAACTCCACACTTGTCTTCCATTTTGCACATCTACAGCATAGATGAATGAGCCAGTAGAAATGTAAGCACGTTCTGCATCGGCTGTGAGGCCGGGGTAGTTATTTGTAAGGGGTTGTCCGGTACAGGCACTGATGATAAATGCGCCGATAATAATCAGAAACAATAATGTCAGTTTTTTGGTTTTCAATTCTTTATTACTCCTAAAGACTCAGCCACAGAGTACACAGAGACCTTTGAGTTTTTTCTCAGAGAGCTCTGTGGCTAAAATTTTTATTTCACAGGGTCATAACCACCTGGGTTGAATGGGTTACAACGCAATACTCTCCACGTCGCCATGAGTGAGCCTTTGATGGCTCCGTGTTTATAAATGGCTTGATATCCATAATGTGAGCATGATGGATAAAACCTGCATGTGTTTGCAGGCAAGCCGGGTGATACCACCATTTGATATAAACGAATGAGTGCCAGCAAAGCAATGCGTGGGGCATTCATCAGCGTGCGAGGCATATCTCGCAGACGTGGTTCGTCTGAATAATCGTGTAAGTGGAAGTGCTGTTCGGTTTCAGGATTCATTCAATGGAAGAAGTATGTTGGCGCGTTGGAAAAGGTTGATTAACGCGGAGCGGGTTTCTGTTAAGGTGGAAGTGACAAGTTTGGGTCGAGCAATCAGGATGAGGTCAAAGCCTGAGGCGATGTTTGGGATTAATGGTCGCATGGCTTCGCGTAAAAGTCGCTTGGCTCGGTTTCTATCAACGGCTGTGCCTGTTGTTTTGCCAGCAGTTACGCCAACCCGTACATTATCTTTCGATTCGTTGGCTTTGATAACTAACACAACAAGCGGATGAGCAAAGGACTTGCCTGTTTGCCGCACCCGCTTGAAATCTTCCGCTCGGGAGAGTCGAAAACGTCTCTGCACCCGCGCCTCTTAAATACAAGATTACCAACGAGTCTTCTTGACGTGTTCGTTGGATTTAACGGTCAATTTGTAACGGCCCTTAAGGCGGCGACGTTTGAGGACGGCGCGCCCATCGGCGGTTGCCATTCGTTTGCGGAATCCATGCACGCGCACGCGACGGCGGATTTTTGGTTGATAAGTTCGCTTAGGCATTCTAAATTTTTCCTTCTATTACTTTACAAGTTTTACACAATCCCCAAATGGGAATGGGTTTTCAGGGTTAAGTAGCGCATTATTTTACCCTAAGGGTTGCGAATCGGTCAATTTGAATTTTGTAAACGATATTTGCCACAGAGAGCACAGAGTTTTTACAGAAGTCTTCTCAGTGTTCTCTGTGACCTCTGTGGCTAAGTTCTTAAGCAAAATACTTATCCCAAATTTTTTGTTTTTTACTTTCTTCAATAAATGAAGATTCAAAAGCAAAACGATTACAAGTTTGGATTTCTTCAAAACTCATACCTAAGATTTCATGCGCGATGCGATATTCGTTATTGACATTCGTTTCCAAAACTTCGGGGTCATCAGAATTGATTGTGACTTTGACTCCCAAGTCAAACAATTTCTTGAGAGGATGCGCTTCAATACTTGATACGGAGTTGGTCAAGTAATTCGACCACGGATTCACTTCGAGCGTTATCCCCTTTTCGATGAGCATTTCCACAGCCTTCGGGTCTTCAATGCTATGGATTCCATGCCCGATTCTATCCGGTTTGAAATTTTTTATAGTTTCAAGCACATAAGAAGCAGGTGTATCTTCACCAGAATGAATAGTCACTTTCAAACCCGCATCTTTGGCTTTGAGAATCGGCTTAATAAAATCTTTGGCAGGGAAAATCTTTTCGCCATCGGCTAAATCAACCGCTTGAATATGTTTTTGATGTTTAATCGCCCAATCCACTGTTTTGACGCATGATTCGCCGCCCATACTCCGTGAAGTGATGGCAATGATTCCAATTGCCATGTCAAATTCTTTTTCGGCTTTTTCTTGTGCGCGGAGCAAACCATCCAAACAAGCATCCCAATCTAAGTTATGTCCATGAAATGCCCAATCAGGCGAAAAGCGAACTTCAAATAATTTTATATTTTGCTTGGCACAATCTTCAAATAATTCCCATGCAATTCTTTCAAACACCTGTGGTGATGTAATGCTTCGTTGAAAAATATCAAAAGCATCTAACACGGCTTGTAAATCTTTCATTTGGTCTAAAACTTTGACATGCTTATCTAATTCTGAAACTTCATAGCTTGGCAATTTAATATTGTATTCTTTGGCAATATCAATAATCGTCTGTGTGCGAATCGCACCTTCAAGGTGGCAATGAATTTCAGTTTTCGGAATGTCGTTATATTTTGGGTCAAAATTTTTCATAAATATATTTTACTGTATGTCACCCTGAGCGATAGCGAAGGGTCTCTGAGATAATCGTAGAGATTCTTCGCCGCAAAAAACAAGAGCGCGGCTCAGAATGACACAATTATGTTGCTAATTTCAAAACAGTTTGCAATAAAACATTCGCACCATTCACACAATCTTCCCATTCGGTGAATTCTTTTGGCGAATGACTAATCCCATTTATTGATGGAATGAAAATCATTCCAACAGGACATAAATCCGCAAGTGACTGAGCATCATGTCCCGCCCCTGAAGTTAAGGAAGTGTGTGTTAATCCTAAATCGTCACATGCGCTTGCAAATGCAGTCTGCACTTTATCACTCATTGGGCTGGGAGAATGTTTGCCTAGAAATTCTATTGTTAATTCCAAATCAAATTTTTGCGCTTCGGCTTTTGCTAAAGAAATTAATGCTTCATCTAACTTATCAAATTCATCTTGTGTTGCTGAACGAAATTCTAAAGACAAATCCACTTGGGCTGGCACGATGTTAAATGCGCCTGGCGAAAATTCCATTTTGCCAACATTGACCACAGAATTTTTATATTCACTCATTACCAATTCACGCGCTTTCAATGTAAACGAACTCGCACCTAACGAAGCGTCAAGTCTATCTTCCATTGTAGTTGTGCCTGCATGATTGGCTTTGCCAATAAAAGTTAAACGATACGATGCAATTCCTACAATGGCAGAAACTATGCCAATATTGATTTTTGATTTTTCTAATCGCTTGCCTTGCTCAATATGCAATTCCAAATAGCCCGCCAAAGTTTCGGGTTTTCGTTTTGCACTCAACATGCTTTCGTCTGATAAGCCTGCACACTTCATGCCCTCTAACAAATTTTCACGTCCGCCACGTGGGTTGTCTAAATCTTTTTGATGAAGATGACCTGCGATTGCGGCACTTCCTAACAAACCGACTAAAGTCCCTTCTTCATCTGTAAAGTCCATCGCTTCAACATTGACCTTCAATTTGATTCTGTTTTCTTGAAGTATTTTCAACACTTCAAATGCGGCGACGACACCGAGTCCGCCATCATATTTTCCGCCGTTGGGGACAGAGTCTAAATGCGAGCCGATAATTAAAGTAGGAGATTGCTTCGTTTCACTCGCAATGACAGCAGAATGATTGCCTGCACCATCTGTGCGAAATTCAAAACCTGCTGATTCGATTTGTTCACGAAACCATTTTCTGGCTTGAAGATGTGCTTCACTAAAGGATGGGCGATTCACTCCACCTTCAGATGTCGCACCGAAAGATGATGCTTGGGTAAATGAATCAAGCATACGGTCAGAATTGATGCGAAGTGAAGAAAAGGTTGAGGTCATAGATTAAGTTTCCTAATCCATAATCATACTCATTAAACAAAAAGGAGTCGAGTTAACTCGACTCCTTTTTTCGGTGACGTTATTTAGTTTTGATGCTGATGCTCTTGGGTTTGACCTCTTCCGCTTTGGGAAGTGTGATGGTCAGCACGCCGTTTTCAAAATCGGCTTTGGCTTTGTCTGCCACAACTTCTGTTGGCAGAACAATTGAGCGTTCAAATGCACCCCAGCGTTGTTCACGAAGGTGATAGGCTTTCTCTGTCTTTTCTTCTTCGTGTTTGGTTTCACCTTTCAAGGTGAGGATTTCGCCAGTGACATTGATTTGAACTTCATCAGCCTTGATGCCCGGCAATGCGGCTTTGATAACCACTTCGTTATCGGTTTGGTACATATCCACAGCAGGGATAGACCAATTGCCATTATTGAGGCTAAGCGGACGAGTGAAGGCGTCATCAAAGAGACGGTCCATTGCCTCACGCAGGGTCATCATTTCACGAACAGGTTCCCAACGAATAATATTAGACATATGTGCCTCCTTTTGAAATTGGTTGGTTTTGAACTTACACCCTTAATTTAAAACGCTTGCGTTAAAAGAACGCAAGCGTTTTGTATAAATTTTGTTAAAAATTTTACTCTTTATTATCTTTGTTGCTTCTTTTGAAGTCCACAAAGCGATAACCCACGCCTCGTTCTGTCAAAATATAAACTGGGTTGGCGGGGTCTTTTTCTAATTTTTCACGCAGGTAATTAATGTAGAGGCGAACATAATGCGGTTCGTCACGGTATTCGTAGCCCCAAACTTTTTGGAGCAATTGGTCATGTGATACCACCCAGCCTGCATTTTGCACTAAGTGATAAAGCAAACGATATTCAGTTGGGCGTAACTTAACAAGTTTGCCATCTAACCAAATTTCACGGCGGTCAAAATCTATTTTGAGGCGTTTGTCAATTTCTAAAAGTCCGTGAGTAGAACCTGTTGCACCTTCTGTTCTTCTTAACACGGCTTTGATACGACTGACTAATTCACGTGGACTAAATGGTTTGGTGATGTAATCATCTGCACCGCCTTCGAGGCCACGCACTCTATCATCCTCTTCACCTTTGGCAGTGAGCATAATCACTGGCACATTGCTGAAATCACGAATTGTTTCAAGCACTTCAAAGCCATCAATGTCAGGCATCATTACATCAAGCAAAATGACATCGGGGGTAAAATCTCGAATCTTTTGGATGGCTTGCTTTCCGTTAAACGCTTCGCCCACTTGGAAGCCATCATGTTCCAAGTTCATGCGGATGAAGCGCACCATGCGTTCTTCATCATCTACTACTAGAATACGTCGTCTATCTATTTCAGCAGGCATGTTACTCTCTCACGAAACCGATAATCTTTTCATCTTGTGAATCACCAAGTATCTCAATAAAGCTGACTTTGGCAAGGGGCCAGATAACTTTTACCGCGGCGTGGTCTATATAGTGTAGGTCTTTGCCTTCTTTGGTACGCGGGTTAAGTACAACGATAATATTATCGGTTGGTTTGGGGAGTTCTTCTATTTCACCTGCGATAGATTGTTCACCAGGGATGTGTAAAATGACTGAATATGCCATGTCAACTCGCTTCCTTATTATGAATTATGAACTGTTTACTAAAACTTGCATTTTTAATTTTCCGAGTGCTACAATGTCGCCATGGTTGAGAGAGTGTTCGATGTTTGGGTTAAGGCGTTTGCCATTGATGTATGTTCCATTGGCAGAGCCAAGGTCCATGAAGATGAGTTGTACGCCTTGTTTTTTGATGACAGCATGTAAGCGAGAAACGCCAGCGGCATAGGCTTGGTAGGGAGATAAATCAATATCTGGCATAATGGGTTGCCCTTCACTGATGCGCCCCATTGTAAATTCATTACGTGAAGAAAGCGGAAGAACTTGACCTGTATCTAGTAAATGTAAACTTGCCCAGGCATCTGCTCCACTTAGGGAGCCAGTCAATGCGCCTGTTGGTTTTCTGCCGACATTATTTAGACTATCAGTGGCAATATTTTGAGTAACTAGTTCGTTGTTCCCAATCAGTTGGGAACCACACTCGGCACAAAACATTGCGCCTGCCATATTTTTATGTTTGCAATTCGGACAAACCATCATTTCGCTTTCTCCTTCTTACCGCTAGTGAGCAATAACGCTCGTGTTTGATATTTTATGTCTTTACTGCCACTGGCGCTCCAAGCATGCATTCGTTCTAGTGTATCGGCTTCAAATAATGCCGTTTTTGCAAGCCCATGTTCACCTTGCGACAGTAGATGTGTTGCTAAATTTTGTAAATGCCGAACGGCTGAATCAATCTGGCCAGCATCTACGGCAGATTGTGCGCGTTCTTGCATTCGATATAAAGTGAGTTTTGAAAGAGCTTTGAGAATCCGTGTGGGGGGAGGGTCTGGTGAGGGTTGAGGTTGCAGGTCGCGGGTCAGGTGGAGGCGGATGGGTGGAGCAGGTATTGGGTTGGATGTAATCGATGTCTTCAATGTGCTATTCAAAACAGTAACAATATCGTTTTCGTTAAATGCGGTTGGGCTAATTACAAATTCTAATAATACGTGCAAAGGGGCATCTCGTAGAATGGGACCAAGCCGTATGGGGTTTTCAATTTCGATAGTGCCGCCTTCTGGTTGCAAGCGAAAGGCGTAGTTAATGCGGATATTTTCGATGGGATTGTATTCCAATAAAACTTCATCAGCAAAGGTGCTGGCGAGTGCTTTGAATTTATCCACTAAAAGTCTTTCGATATCTTTTGGGTTTGAGATATATGCGGATGAGCCACCTGTTTTGCTAGCGAGGGCATCTAGGAAAATGTCGTTCCATTCATGCCCTAGCCCCATGCCAGTTATGCCGATGTTTTGCGCGGCGGCTTGTTCGGCAAGTTCTAAGCAGGCTTGTTCATCACCATAGGTGTTGCCATCCGTTAATAAAATAAGATGATTAACACGAGACGGGTCGTGTGTACGACGGAGTTCATTTAATCCCGCTTCAAGCCCGTGATAAATTTCAGTTGCGCCTGAGGCTTGCATCATTTGGATTCGCCCCTCTTGTTTCTTTTTATCTAGGCTAATGGAAGCAGGCACAACGACTTCTGCTCTATCACTAAAAGAAACAATACTCAACACATCTTGAGGGCGCAGGCTTCGGAGTAGTTGTATGGCTGTGGCTTTGAGAATGTCCATCTTTTCGCCTTGCATAGATGTAGAACGGTCTAACACAAGGCAGATGTTTAAGGGCGGTGTGGGTAGGCTTTCTTGTTTTTCTTCACGTGGGGCAATTTCGAGAAGAGCATATAACAATTGGTCTTCGCTCATGCGCACTAAACTGGGGCGACTGAAATAAACTTCGTGCCGGATTAGTTTATTGGCTTCTACTTCTGGCGGAAGTGTGGCATCGTATTGTTTGCGGCGGGTAGGGTTAGAAAGTGTTTCGTAGGCTTGTTGCACATCAAGGAATAATTCAGTTTCTCCAGCGGCAACATTTTTATCGGGGTGTAATCGTTGCGCAGAGTCTAAATAGGCGCGTTTAATTTCCTCTTGCGTGGCGTCACGAAAAACTCCCAGAATGGCGTAGTAATCTGGCTTGCTGGGTGGCATAGTTATCCAATAATTTGAGCGAGAATGACGGTGATGTTATCGGGTCCACCTGCGGCGTTGGCGGATTCAACCAAACTTTGGCAGGCACGGTGTAAATTGGGGGCTTCTGAAATAATACGGAAAATATCTTTTTCGTTAACCACACCCCATAAACCGTCTGAACAAATCATTAATGTTCCATTTTGAGGAAATGGAATGGTAAAAATATCTGCTTCTAATGATTCACCTTGACCGAGTGCTTTAATCAATACGTTGCGATGCGGAAAGTTATCCACTTCATCTTGGCTGAGGTGACCCAATTCTTCTAAACGTTTGACCAATGAATGGTCTCGCGTAAGAGGTTCAATTCGGGCATCGGCATATACAGCATAGGCTCGACTATCGCCAACATGACCAATCGTCACTTGTTGACCTAATACCAGTGCGGCAGTAACCGTTGTGCCGCTACCGGGCGCTTCTCGCTGGATGTATTGATGGGCATCCATGATAGATGCTTCCATTACCTCTTGAAGCGACTCTTGTAACGCTTGTGTAGGCATATTATAGAGAAAAGAATGAAATTTTTTGGCAATGCTTCCGCCAATCAAACGAATGGCGGCATTGCTGGCAACTTCGCCAAATTGATGCCCCCCCATACCATCAGCAACGATATATAAACCAAAAGGAACATTTTCTGAACTACCAGAAATGGTTGAAGTGAGAGCCATCACACTATCTTCATTATGGTCACGTTGTTTCCCTACAGATTGTCCCACCCCAGCAATTAATTGCTTAATTTCATATTTAGGTAATTGACTCGCAATGATGGAACTAATTTGCTGGTCGCTCAACGGAGCCGTGGTGGCATTATCAATCACCTTCGGTTGGGTTGGGGTTTCTTTTGAACCAAATAATTTCTTAAAAAAATCAGCCACAAAAACTCCTTTTAGGCAAACAGGG
>JAEURG010000044.1 GCA_016789345.1 Anaerolineales bacterium
TGTTTCTAATTGTCGCTACACTTTCACAGTTAGCAGTCCCACGCATGGTGCGGAATATTATTGATGCTGTCACTAGTGGATATATTGCAAATCAAATTTTAGATGCGCTAGACAAAATCCCTGCACAATTTGTCGGAGCCGCATTGCCGCAGATTCTCGAAGTCACAGGCAAAGACTCGGCTCTGACTCTTGACCAACTCAAAGCGTCGTTAGAAGCGGATGTTTCATCTGCCCCACAGACATTAATCAATGCCATCATCTTCATTATCATCTTCGCTGTCTTACGTGGAGTGTTCGCATTTTTACAAGCCTATTGGGCTGAGAAAAATTCGCAAGCCGTGGCATATGACTTAAGAAATGATTTGTATGCAAAAATTCAACGATTATCTTTTTCATATCACGATAAAAATCAAACAGGTCAATTGATGATACGCACCACAGACGATGTGGAAAAAGTTCGTTTGTTTATTGGTCAAGGACTTGTGCAATTGGTTGGTTCAATTATTTTATTAGCAGGCACATTAATTATTTTGTTTTCAACCAATGTAAAACTTGCATTCACATCATTGCCAATATTGCCAATTGCATTGGTTTTATTTTTAGTGTTTGGCGCATTGGCACAACCATTATTTATGAAAGTGCAAGAAAAACTTGCGGCGTTGAATACCGTGTTGCAAGAAAATTTAGCAGGCATCAAAGTTATCAAAGCTTTTACTCGTGAACGTGAGCAACAAAAAAGATTCAAAGATTCTGCCGATGATGCTATGCAACAATCTATTGTCGTGGCGCGTTTGTTCACCTTTTTATTCCCATTGATTTTTATGGTGGCAAATATGGGACAAGTCGCGATATTAAATGTTGGTGGTAAAGAAATTATCGCAGGCGCGTTGAGTTTGGGTGAATGGCAAGAATTTTCACTGTACTTGCTTTATTTATTTATTCCAATTGCACAATTGGGATTCATCATTACACAATTAGGTCAAGCTTCTGCATCTGCTTCGCGCATTTTTGAAATCATTGATGCAAAATCTGACATCATTGATAAACCGAATGCAATCAAACTTCCGCAAGTAAAAGGTGATGTGAAATTTGATAATGTCACATTCCGTTATTTTGGTGGTGGCGAGCCTGTGTTATCGAATGTTTCATTTGAAGCAAAATCAGGTGAAACCATTGCATTACTTGGTGCAACAGGTTCAGGCAAAACAACCATCATCAATTTGCTTCCACGTTTTTATGACCCAAGTGAAGGTCGAATCACAATTGATGGAAATGAACTTCGTGATGTGACTCTTGATTCGCTTCGTTCACAAATCGGCATCGTTTTGCAAGAAACAACTTTATTCAGCGGAACGATTCGTGAAAACATCGCATTTGGTAAACCTGATGCAAAAGATGAAGAAATTATCGCCGCGGCAAAAGCCGCACAAGCACATGATTTCATTTCATCATTCCCTGAAAAATATAATACGCATGTTGGCGAACGCGGTACAACTTTATCTGGCGGACAAAAACAACGTGTTGCCATTGCGCGTGCCTTGTTATTGAATCCAAAAATTTTAATTCTTGATGACTCAACCTCATCTGTTGACCTTGTAACTGAAGCCGCGCTTCAAAGTGCGTTAGATGTTTTGATGAAAGGTCGCACATCGTTTGTCATCGCACAACGCATCAGCACCGTGATGAATGCCGACAAAATTTTAGTCCTTGATAAAGGCAAAGTAGTTGCTGAAGGAAAGCATAAAGAACTTATGGAAGATAGTCCAATTTACGCAGAAATTTATAATTCGCAAATTCTTGTCAATGAAAAAGGCGGTGCACAATGATGCGCATGGACCTACTCAAACAAGAAACACTCAAACCACAAAATGTGTGGAACACCCTCGCACGCTTCGGCAAATACTTCGGAAAATTTTGGTATGTCTTAGTCCTCGCTTTAATTTTGATTATTGTTTCAACTTGGACTCAAGTGACGTCACCAAGATTAACAGGACAAGCCACTGATTGTTTCCTCGTTCCAAACGGAGTCAGTTCCTTCGCTTCTTTCGTCGGGACAACTGATACTGAATCCCAAACATCTACTTCATCTTGTTGGCTTTTTGAAGACCCTGCTACATTAAATGGCACTCCAAAAATTATCGCCAGCATGTATCAATTCAATAACTTTCCAATCATTAACCCATCCACTGCAACAACAGATGAACGAATTGCAGGCTTATGGCGATTAATTGTCATCATGATAATTTTGTTCGTCATAGGCGCACTATTAACGGGTTCATTGTTCTTCGTCATGTCATGGACTGGTCAACATGTGCTTCGTGAATTGAAGATTGATTTATTCAATCATTTGCATAAGCTTTCATTGAGTTATTATGCCGAACACGAAGCAGGTGACTTAATGAGTCGCATTACCAACGATACCTCTGCCATTGAACAAGCCTTTTCATTTGCACTTGTTCAAGTATTTAGTGGCATCTTGTTAATCGTTTGGACGGCTTACAACATGATTACAGATAGTTTGCCGTTTGCTTTGCTTTCCTTAGTGATTGCACCTGTCATGTTCTATGTGACATATTATTTCTCCATGCAAGCACGCAAAGCATTCCGTGTGGCAAGAGAAGAGATTGGTTCAGTCAATGCTGAATTGCAAGAGACCATTTCCGCAGTGCGCGAGGTGCAAGCCTTCAACCGTGCTGATGAAAATATTGAAAACTTCAAAGAGGTCAATGCCGCGAACAGAGATGCGAATATTCGTGCTGTTTCGTTTACATCCGCATTAGCACCAGCACTTGAAGCATTATCTTATGTTGCTTTGGGAATCGTTGTTGGCGTAGGTGGTTGGATTTTATTAAGCGGTGGCGAATTTATGGGAAGTGTCGTCACGCTTGGTTTGGTTGTGACTTTCCTTCAATATGTGCAACGCTTCAACCAACCGATTCAACAAATCGCCGTCTTGTGGACAAATATCCAAAACGCAATTGCAGGTGGTGAAAGAATCTTCAGCATTTTAGATGAACAACCTGCCATTGCAGATAAATCCAATGCCAAAGAAATGAAAGAAATCAAAGGCTTAGTTGAATTTGATAATGTAGCCCATGAATATGAAGATGGTGTTCCTGTTTTGAGAGGCGTTTCTTTCACAGCACAACCTGGCGAGACTTTTGCAATCGTTGGTCCAACGGGTGCTGGGAAAACAACCATTATCAATTTACTTCCCCGCTTCTATGATGTGACTGAGGGCTCTGTCAAAATTGATGGTGTGGATGTGCGAGATGTCAAAGCCGAATCGATTCGTAAGCAAGTTGGTATCGTTTTGCAAGATACATTCTTATTCAGCACCACCGTCATAGAAAATGTCCGCTTCGGGAAACCTGATGCAACTGATGAAGAAGTAATGGCAGCCATTAAACTTGCTAATGCGGATTCATTTATTGAAAGATTACCTGAAAAATATCAAACCGTTTTAGGTGAACGTGGTTCTGGTCTTTCACAAGGTCAACGACAATTATTATCTATTGCACGTGCGGCATTAGCAGACCCACGCATTTTGATTTTAGATGAAGCCACTTCATCTGTTGATACTCGCACAGAACGCCTCATTCAAAAAGCGTTTGACGGATTACTCCGCGGACGAACATCCTTTGTTATTGCACATCGTTTATCTACAATTCGCAATGCAGACCAGATTCTCGTTTTGAAAGATGGTCAAATTATTGAACGTGGCAAACATGATGAATTGCTTGAAAAGAAAGGCTTTTATTACGACTTGTATATGAGTCAATTCAAGAAACAAGAAGAAATAGAAGAAGCAGTAGCTGCATAATAAAAAGACCTCCGAGGTTTTGAAAACCTCGGAGGTCTTTTTATTTAAGGAGTATCTTGCCCAGTGAGTTCTTTGTACTTTGCAAAATCAGCTTCCGCTTCATCAGTTTTTCCTAATGCTCGGTAAGCAAGCCCACGACCATAATAAGCATTAAAATATTTTGGGTCGATCTGAATAGTTTTGTCAAAATCTTGAACAGCACGTTCATATTCACCCAAAAAACCATAAGCAATTCCACGGTTGTAGTAGGCATCAGGAAGTTGTGGGTTGATTTGGATAGCTTTGTCAAAATCTTGGATGGCACGTTCATATTTGCCTAAGTTATCATAAGCGCTTCCGCGATTAATGTAAGCTTCCGTAAATTTTGGGTCGATTTGAATGGCTTTGTCAAAATCTTGAATAGCACGTTCATATTCACTTAAAATAAGATAAGCAACTCCACGACTAGAGAAAGTGTTTGCGTTTTGCGGATTAATTTTGATGGCTTGGTTATAATCTTGAATTGCACGTTCATATTCGCCTAAAATAAAATAAGCAAATCCGCGATTGTGGTAAGCAGTTGTATCTTGTGGGTTGATTTGGATAACTTTATCAAAATCTTGAATAACATCTACATATCTCTCTAAAAAGATGTTTGCGAATGCTCGATATAAATAGATTTCAAGTTTATTTTCAAATAGTAAAACTGATGCGGGTAAATTTACTAGAGAATAATCAAAATATTTTATAGCATTTTCAAAATCCCCTGATTGAAACTCTATCAATCCAGCCAAAAATGAAATCAAAGTGCTGGTTTCACTTCCTGCTTGTTGTTGAAACGAAAAAGACTCTAATTCTGATTTAGTCGTGACTGGTTGGAAAGATTCGCTCTCTTGTAAAGTTAATAATTGGTTAGGAGAAAGATTCTCAATATGAATATTTATATTAGGATTTTCCGTTGGGCGATACCATCCCCAAATAACAATATCTGCTAAATGATTTTTTCCAAGTTTGCGAGCATACTCACTTCCTTTTGATACTGTAATAATTTCGTCAATAGATATGATTTCGATTTTTTCATCCTCTGAAAAATCGGCATTTAGATTTTCTATAATTTCATTTTTCAAACCATAAACATCTTCTGGACCTTCAAAAGCAGTAATTAAAACAATTAATTTATTTTCTTGTTCGGTTCGATGTTGGACGAGAAAGTAAACAGCAACAACAGCAAGCAATGCCAAAATTGTCAAGGATGACCATGCAATACGACGAAATAAAAGACTATATCTTGGAATACTTCTCAGAGATTTTCGATTACCACGTTTGGGAACATCTTTTTTACTAAATCCAATCCAACCTAATGCAATGAGTAAAAGCAGAAAGCCACCACCAGCAAAGATATAAATAATCGTTGCTTGATTTCCAGACCATAATTGGTAAAAATTAAATAATGAAGTAACTGCACCTATAATACCTAAAATAGGTGAACCAATTTTTTTAATTAATTCTATAAGACCATCTTTTTCTTCAGGTTGTTTGTCTGCCATGTTAAACTCCCAATGTATTTAATACTTCAATTGTTAATCTACATATATTTACATTTTAATCCATTTTCATTTATATAATCCCGTAGGGATGGAATGATTCTAGAAAGATTGTGATACACAAAATAAATCCCGAAGGGATGACATAGATTTGAAAGCCTATGACACCCCTTCGGGGTTTTGATTGATATTGAAAAATCTATAATAATTTGACCCCTACGGGGTCTTTAATAAATTCAACAACTTCGTTGTATCTTCCAAAATTACATCTGCGCCCATTTTTCTTAATTCAGGTTCTTCGCCGAAGCCACATAACACGCCAACAGTTTGTGCACCAGCGGATTTGCCAGCGCGAATATCTACGGTGGTGTCACCAATCATTAAACAATTTTCTGGTGGAACATTCATTTTTTCAGCCGCAAGAAAAATAGGGTCTGGATAAGGTTTTGTATATTTGGCAGATAAACCTGTCACAATTACATCAAAATATTTGGCTAAATCAAATTTTTCCAGAAAAGTCATGTTAGTTTTTTCATCTCTGGCACTGATAATTGCCATCGGATAACGTCCATGCAACTGTTTGAGCATGTCATCCACACCGGGGACGAGCAGAAATTCTTTGTCAGAATGGTGTCGGTGTTGACTAAGCCAGTTGATAACAGCAACCATTTGACGGTCAACATGAAGCGTATCTGCTATTCCTAATAGCGCATTGCCGGGGGCTTCCATCCACATCACCAAACGGCGGGCAGAATGTTCGGGGTTTTTGAAGAGAAAGCGGGGGAAAAATTTAGAAAATCTTTGAGTATATACGTTATCACTATCGCTGAGTGTGCCATCTACATCAAAGCATAGGGCTTTTATCTTTGGTACATTTAGGGGCATGGATTAATTGTACCAAAGGGGCTATACTTGCAGAGGAAATATTGATTGGGTATATGGCGACAGAAGCGCGAATGCGCACCTTACTTGAGTTATTAGTTAAAGTTAGCCGTGAAGTTGCTACTGTGTTAGACCTTCGTACGGTTCTACAACGCCTGCTGTTTGCATCTTTGCAATATGTAGGCGGTGAGCGCGGTAGCATTGTGGTGATGGATGATAACGGCAAACCAGTGGATGCTACGATTGTTTATGGCAGGCAATTCCACGACCATACTACGCAACAATTAAGAGAAACGGTTGAAAAAGGGTTGGCAGGCTGGGTAGTACAAAATCGTCAACCGGCTTTGGTGGCGGATACAAGTCAGGATGTGCGTTGGTTAAAGCGTGCCGATGATGCGGCGGGTGCGAAATCTGCTATTTGTGTACCATTGATGGCACATTTCCGTTTGGTGGGTGTGTTAACTTTAGTTCATCCTGTTCCTAATTCTTTTACAGAAGAACATTTAGAATTAATGCAAGCGATTGCCGACCAAGCTAGCATTGCAGTGTTGAATGCACGTTTGTATACTGAAACACAACGTACAGCACGCATTTATATTGCATTGGCAGATGGTGCGGCGGCAATTAATACCTCGTTAGAAATGTCTGATGTGTTAAGACGCATCTTGACTCAGACCATGCAGGCGTTGCAAGTGGAAACCGTTGCTTTGGCTTTAGCAGATAATAAAAAT
>JAEURG010000070.1 GCA_016789345.1 Anaerolineales bacterium
AAAACAGGCTGTGAAATTCACAGCCTGTTTTATTTTAATCACTTTGTAATTTATGCAAAAATACTTTCGGTTATAATTCGGCGCATGTCTGCTTGGAGTGGAAAAACTGTTGGTAAAGTCAAAGTCGGTGATTTAATTGCGCGTGGTGGTATGGCAGAAGTATATAGTGGGGAACACACCACACTCAATCGCAAAGTTGCGGTCAAAATCATGCGAGATTTTGTAGACCCAGACCCTGAAACACGTTCACGGTTTGAACGTGAAGCGCGTGTGATTGCAAATTTACGCCACTCCAACATCATCCAACTTTTTGATTACGAACTTGTTAGTGGTCAGCCCTGCCTTGTGATGGAACTTGTGCCGGGCGTTTCACTCGGCGGTTATTTACGCGCCGCCCAAAAACGTGGCGATAACCTTCCATTTGATACAATTTCCCAAATCTTAACTTCTCTTGCTTCGGCAATTGATTATGCTCACAGCCAAAACATCGTTCACCGAGATATAAAACCCGCAAATATTTTGTTACGCACTAAAAGCGGAACTGTAAAAATTAACGAACCCTTACCTCAAGATGTAGAACCGGTTCTGACTGACTTCGGCTTGGTGCGTCTACTTGATTCTACGACTCAAACCTCAACAGGCACTGTCTCCGGTACTCCAGCCTACATGAGCCCCGAACAAGCACGTGGCGACAAAATAGATAAAAAGACAGACATCTATTCTTTAGGCGTAGTTTTATACGAAATGTTAGCAGGTGCAGTGCCATTCGACGCAGAATCTTCCTTTGGCATTTTGATGAAACACCTCAACGAACCGCCACCTCCAATACCTAACATATCATCTGATTTGCAAACTGTAATAGACCGCGCTTTAGCCAAAGACCCTGCCCATCGCTACAACTCTGCTAAAGAATTGGTAGATGAATTTATTGCCGTATTCAATGGGCAAACCGTTTCACTAAATACCATTAGCCAGACCAAAATGGCAAAAGCCTTTGCCAAACCAAAAACGAGTCAATTTTCAACGGCGTTGGCAGGTGTAAGTATTTTAGCAATTATTGTTCTGGCATTTTTAGCGTTTCGTCCTACTGCCTCTTCTACTGTAAATGATGTAAAACCGATTGGGAAGGCTTCGTTTTTAGATTTCAACGCCATTATGGACAAAGCCACACTCACCTTTACAGATTTGCCTACATTAGAAGCAGGCACACATTATGATGTTTGGGCAGTAGCACAAGGTGGAGAGACTCGGCGTAATATAGGCACGATTGAAATGAGTAATGACACGCAAGGGCAATTGGTTTACATCTCTGCGGGGCAAGCAAACTTCCTCGGGTTGTTCGACCAACTCGAAGTCACGATTGAAGCGAGCAATGACCCGAATCCCAATGAATCATCGGGTGATGTCGTCGCATCTTCTGTATTTCCTCCGCTATCATTAATCCATGTAAGGCATGTATTGGTTTCGTATGGCGGCGCGCCAGAGGGCAATGCATTGATTCAAGGTTTATATTGGACAGCCGATGAGATTGATAATTCGGTGATTGCGTTGGAAGAAGCGTTTAGAAATAATGATGAAGAAGCCGTACGAAAACATATTGAAGAAACCATTAATCAATTAGTTGGCAATTCAAATGCCGAACTGTATTTAGATTGGAACAATGATGGCACGATTGATGACCCTAGTGACGGTTTTGGTTTGTTAGAAAATGAAGATGAAGAAAATTCTGGTTATATTCCCACTGCCAGAAGCCATGCCTTTTTTGCGGCAGACGCACCCGATGCAACTGAAATTATAAAAATTCATAGCCAACATACCATTATTGCCATTGATAATATGGAAGGCTGGGCAGAACAATTATTAGACTTAGCCTTGGAATTACAAGAAATGCCTTTTGACGCTGAAATGGAATCTATGATTGTTGAGATGCGTGTTCTTTCTAATCAAATTCTTTTAGGCGTAGATTCAAACGGCAATGAATTGATTGAACCTATACTTGGTGAAGGTGGCGCGGATACAGCCTACGAACATGCCTATTACATGGCTGAAATGCCGATGTTGCTTGGAGCAAATCGCATTCCGTTACCTGCTGTAACTGAAAGCCCATAAAAAAACTCCTGCTTGAACAAGCAGGAGTTTTTTATTTCAATTTAATTTAGAAATTAAAGTCAAAGCCACCTTGACCAGTTGCCGCCCAATAGGCTCCGAGTGCCGCGTTAATACAAGCCGCAAATAAGCCTAATGCAGATAAAGCCATACCAGCAATGGCAAGGTTTTTTGAAGAGACATCTTTCATGCCAAAGTAGCCAAGTACAACGCCAGCAATAGACATTGGGATTCCACAAATTGGCAAGAACCAGGCGCACAAATTTATAACGCCTAAAACTAACGAGCCAATTGCCATCATCCTTTCGTTACCACTAGTTGGTGCAGGTGAAACAGGGTCATTTGATTCCATGATTGCATTCTCCTTTAGATATAAGATTTATCCAATTTTACATCACAAGCCAAACAATGTTATCCGCCAACAGTCCTATCGGTAATTTCGAGTGCTTTATCTAACACATCAAAGCCTTCTTTTAGTTGTTCTTCTGTGATAATCAATGGAGGGATGATTAACACAGTATGCCAATGAGTGTATAAAAACAAGCCGTTATCTAAACAATATTTTCTTAAAGCAATCATTTCAGGTGATGATTGATTCCACGGAGTCATCGGTTCTTTTGTGTTTCTATCTTTGACCAATTCGATAATGCCAAATAAGCCGATACTTCTCACTTCTCCGATGGATGGATGTGACTCGCCTAAATCGTTCAACATGCGCCTCATGACTCCGCCCATGCTTGCCGCGTGTTCTACAACTTTATCTTCTCTCATAGCTTGGATGTTCGCCACAGCCGCCGCAAGTGAAATAGGATGTGACGTATACGTTAATCCGCTTTCAAAAGCATGTTCATCAAATGCGGATGCAATCTCTGGTTTCATGGCGACTGCACCCAATGGCGCATACGCGGAAGTTAAACCTTTTGCCATCGTAATCATGTCTGGGACTACATCCCAATGTTCAATGGCAAACCATTTCCCCGTGCGGCCAAAACCGCTCATCACTTCGTCACAAATCATTAAGATATTGTATTTATCACATAACTGACGAACGCCTTGCATGTATCCGTGTGGGGGAATGATAATGCCGTTCGTGCCGGTAACAGTTTCCATCAAGATGGAAGCGATAGAGTCTGGTCCTTCATATAAAATAATTTCTTCCAAATGATTGACATAATCGCGTGCAAAATCTTCTTCTGAAATATTTGGATTGGTGCGATGAAATGTGGAACGATAACGATACGGGTCGAGGAAGTGCACCACGCCGGGCATGAGATTTGGCTCCCAAGCCACACGGCGCGGATCACCCGTAGCCGCCATTGCGCCAGCCGTTGCGCCATGATACGATCGATAACGCGATAAGATTTTATGTTTTTTTGTGTAACCGCGCGCGAGTTTGATGGCGTTTTCATTTGCATCGGCACCGCCGAGTGTAAATAAAATTTTGCTCAAGGCTTTATTGGGTGTGACATCTGCCACAGCTTTGCTCGCTAAGGCGCGGATTTTCGTGGTCATGCCCGGCGCAGCATAAGGCAACTCACCTGCTTGTGCTTGCATGGCTTTGATAATGCGTTCATCGCCATGACCAATGTTGACACACATCGTCATGGAATTGAAGTCGAGATATTTTTTATCATCCACATCCCAAAAGTAAACACCTTTTGCTTTTTTAATTGCGATTGGGTTTACTTTTGCTTGCGCAGACCACGTCCAAAAGACGTGTTCTTTGGAAAGTGGGAGTATTTCATTATCAGGGAGGTTGAACATAAGGTTCCTTTGTAAAAATATTTTCAGAAGATATGTGTACTTTTCTGTATAATACCTTAAAATAGTATCTATTATAGAAAAGGAAAAATTCAATGGAAACTGAAAATCTTAATTCAATACTTCCACTAATAACAGCCGTAGGTTCTATTATTACACCAATATTAGTTTTGATTCTTTCTGGTTTAGGCTGGGTTATTGCCAATAGGTACAACAAAGCTCGCGAGATTGAAGAAAAACTTAGAGATGATAGAGTAAAAATTTATAATGATATTCTTGAACCTTTTATCTTATTATTTACAAAAGATGATGGATTACCTAAAACAAAAGATTTTAGAGGAAAAAATCATGCAGAAATAGCTGGCGAAAAAATGCTATCATTGGCATATAAACAAACTCTATTTAAGTTATCTTTAATAGGGTCAGATGATGTTGTACAAGCATTAAACAATCTTATGCAATTTTTCTATTCGGGGATATTATCTCAGTTACAAGATAATCCTGACTCTTCTTTAAAAGAAAGAATGACAAAAGAATTAATGCGTTTATTAGGGAAATTATTACTAGAAATCCGAAAAAGCGTTGGGAATGAATCGAGCAAATTACATTATTTTGAAATGCTTGAGTTCTTGATAACTGATGTAAGAAAATATCAAAGCAATGGTAAGTATAAGTAATTCACACCCTATAGAATTTGATAAGTACTGCACAATTTGAATCAAACGGTGGCGAGTTTCTCAATCTGACCTCTCCCCAACCCTCTCCTAAAGGAGAGGGGGTCTGTTGCTTGAAGATTTAACTCCTCCCCTTTAGGGGAGGCTGGGAGGGGTTAAAATAAAACAAATATGAACTCAACTATCTTAAGCATACTCTTAGGAATTGGCGGCATGTTCGGCTGGGGAATTTATGATTTTCTAGGCGGTGTTTTCGCCAAACAAATCGGTTCATTCAAGTCTTTGTTTTGGTCGCAATTGGCTGGTTTGATTTCTATATTCTTACTTGTCCTTGTTTTCAAATCAAATCTCAATCCTTCTGGCTTGATCATTTTCTTATCAATCATTGCATCTATCCTATATTCTGCGGGATATTTATTTTTCTTCAAAGGCTTTGAAATAGGCAATGTCTCCATAATTGCGGCGACCATGAATCTTTGGGCTGTGTTTACCATGTTATTTGCGTTTCTATTTATGGGTCAACGACTTTCTTCTATCCAAACACTAGGCGTAGTGATGATTCTCTTGGGTGCTACCTTAGCCTCCTTAAATTGGAATGAAATTAAAAATCAAAACTTTCAACTTTCAGCAGGTGTCAAAGAAGCAATTTTTGGAGCATTTTTCTTTGGTGTTTTTTGGAACGTGAGTGAAATTATTTCTGAAAAGGTCGGTTGGGTGACTTTAACTCTATTGGTAAAATTTGGAATCATTTTGTTCTTATTACTCTTTTCAGCTGTTACAAAACAAGGGGTTGGCTTAACGAACATCCCTAAAAGAACAACGACCATCATTTTAATAATGGGCGTGATTGAGGCTATTGCAGTTGCACTTGTCAATTATGGTTTGACCATTGGAGACGCGATTTTGATTACCCCTATTGCATCCGCATTATCGATTGTGACAATTATGTTAGCAATTATTTTCTTGAAAGAAAAAATCACAAAAATTCAATGGACTGGAATCAGCATGGCGATTATCGGTATCATCGCCACTGCGTTTTAGCAGACTATGGCACTTATCCTCTTTGATTATGATGGCGTACTCGCAGATACGCTTGATGACTTAATTCAGTTCGGTCAAATTGCATGTGACCGGCTTAATGTAAAACATATGGTAACCAAAGATGACTTAAACAATTTGGAAGTGATGTCTTTTTCAACGTTTGGAAGAGCATGTCAAGTCCCCGAATACTTAAATGATGAATTCGTAAAAATTAATCTA
>JAEURG010000107.1 GCA_016789345.1 Anaerolineales bacterium
GCTGGTTAAATCAGCAAGAAGTTCTTTCATTTTATTATTTTGCTGGCGGCGGGATGGGTAGTGACTCTTGCGGGGTTTGAGTCCATTTATCGCCTTCGTCAATTAGCATGACGGGAATATCATCTACAATGGGGTATTTGCGACTGCAATCTTGGCAAATGAGCCATGTATCTTTATAAAATGTGAGGTTGCCATCTTTTTCACGTACACAATTTGGGCAACGAAGTATTTCTAAAAGTTCAGCACTGACCATTGTTTCTCCTTTTTCAGGCAGGGATTGTACCATTTATATGTTTTTGGAAATTAACTGCTACCCAAGCATAAATTTGCACGACGCGCGCGGCGCTCTGGGTTTTCGGTGTTAGGTCCATATTGGCAAACCGCCGCCCATGGGGAGTAGTGGGTTCTAAATTCATCGGTGAAGTACACCTGACCACCGCGCCACACTGTGCGAACAACATGAACATCAGCCCCTTCGGCGGCATAATCTACTTGTTTGATTTCGCCTTCATCCAGTTCTAGGTTTTCTTCAAAGACTGGTTCTGGCGGGTTGACTCGGTTGACTGGACCTGATGTTTCCCATGTTACACTGCGCCCATCAGATGTGGAATAAATTTTCCATGTAATTGTGCGCGCGCCGGGGTTGACGTATGTTTCCATTAATAACCAGTAAGGTGTATCGTTTTGAAATTTGAAATCTACGAGCGGGAAGAATACGGCGGCATCTAAACCTGCTAACCTAGTATCTACTGCACCACTGGCGGTCATTTCGTAATAAGAAACTCGGTAAGCATGTGGGTTTCTTTCTATAACTGGGAAGCCCGCCAGAAATACTGTGCGGAATAACGTGGTGCTGACTTGACACACGCCACCACCCACACCTTTAATCGTCCTGCCACCATAAATAATTAATGCTTCAGCAAAGCCGTTTTCAAGGCTAATGTCACTGATGTAATTGCCCATTGAAAATATTTCACCAGGCGCAACCAATACGCCGTGAAAACTTTTTGCGGCGGCTTCAATGTTTTGGATACGAGAAGCACTCGAACCATAAAAATATGTCGTTTGAGTAGCCACTAGTTCTGTAATGCCTAAGTCGGCTCCTGTGGCGGTATCTTGCACGGCTGGGGCTTTTTCTTCTACAACAAGGTTGACAGTATGTTCGCCTCGTAACAATGATTCATTAATGATTGTAATGCTGGCTTCTACATCCATCACACGCCCAACAGCAGATAAGGCTATCGGTTCCAGCGCCCGAGTCTCATCGTTAAAAATGAAGCGGGCGTTTTGCGGAATTCTATCTACATAAATTTTCAAATCATCTAAAGATTTTTTTAATGAAGCAGGGTCTAACCCCACTTGCATTTCTGCCACACCATTGTTTTCAACCACACTCACTGCTAACATGTTTGCCAATACTGGCACATCAAACGTCCACGGACCAGGGTCGCCTTGACGATAATTTGGAACAGTAACTATCAATGGCGCACTTAAAATTCTGCGCGCGGCTTCGGCTTGTGATGAAACATCTAAAAGTTTTGGTCTGGTTTCTTGAATAACAAGCGGAACTTCACCATCACGAAAAGATTGTAACTGTGCGCCTAAATAAATTAATGTAGCATCTAAATTTAATGCCCGTCCCAATTGACCAGATTCTGCAATAACATTTGTACCGTCCAACCTTAAACTTGCTTCTACTACCGATTGATTCACTTGTGAGCCAATATTTTGCAAATAATTATATGCCACACGTTGGTCAAAAATAACAACGGGAGGAACATCAGCGCCTAAACCGCCCGCACTAATTTGACCTGACAAAGCAGAAAACAAACCACCTTTGCGTCCATAATTATATGCCGCCATCGCGCTAGCAGTTGGGTCAAACACCATACCTAATTCAGACGGCGATGCCACCCAAATTTTTTCACCATCACGAAACAAAATTTTTCCAGTAATCGGATATGAAAGTGTTTGGCTTAATTTCACTGCCGCATCACTTGGTGACAGACCAGAAAGGTCAACCCCTGCTACCGAAACCCCGGGAAAAATTCTGCCAGCATAAATTAACTGATAGCCCAAAACCCACACAATCACAATCATAAAAAATGTGGTCAAGCCGCCGATAAGTGTAGCCAGCGCTTGTTTTGAAAAATCGCGTTGTAATGGTAAAGATGTATTCATAAAAAGTATTATAACGAATAAACATAAATGCTTATTAATAAAACGAGTAAAATTATAAATATGAAAACAAAAATCTTGTTGACTTTATCAATTCTCATTCTGACCTCATGCAATGCACCCGCTTCTGTACCTACGGGGCAAGTTGACTCTGTAACCCCAACCTTTGTTTTAACTGAAACATCCCCCCCACCAACAGAAACGTTTACTCCCATTCCAACAGAGACGAGTGTGCCAACATCCACACCAACCAACACACCTATCCCAGTTGTCGAGAGTATGAAAGCAATTGTCATTGCAGATAAACTCGTCTGCCGTTATGGACCTGGCGCAAATTATCTATATCTAATTGCATTAAACCGCACCACACCCATTACTTTGATTGGACGTGCAGAAGGAAACAATTGGATATTGATAGAAAATAGAGGACGCTCCGATTCACATGATTGTTGGGTGAATGGCGAGTTCGTGCAAGCTGAAGGCGATATGAAGCATTTGAAAGTGGTGTACCCTGATGTTTATAAAATACCTGTTTCGCCATATTATGGACCGACAACCGTTTTGAGTGCCACACGTGAAGGTGATGAAATTACAGTTTCGTGGATTGAAATTATCGTCAGCCCCGGTAAATACGAAAGCCCAAATATGTTTCCGTATATTGTAGAAGTATGGCATTGCGTAAATGGCGAATATGTTTTTGATACGCTCGGTACAGACTACCCTGCGATTAAATTTATTGACCAACAAGGTTGTGACCAACCCTCACGCGGACGTGTGTATATTCAAGAAAAACATGGTTATGCAGGTCCAGCAGATATTCCGTGGCCCGAGTATTAATATCAAAAACTCGGAGGTCTTAAAGACCTCCGAGTTTTTTTGCTCCTGACATAGGACTTGAACCTATAACCTAGCGGTTAACAGCCGCTCGCTCTGCCGATTGAGCTAGTCAGGAATGAAAGCGAACGACATTATACGGATAAGCAAAGGGGTTGTCAAGTGATGTGCTAATACCTTATCAAACTTAAATTCTCTAGCTTATCAGTTGTATGTGTAGCAATGATTTGGCGGACTGTACCAGTGAGTCCGCGCACGACCAAAGTATCGGTTGTGATGTGGTCACCATAATAACGCACGCCTTTTAGCAATTCGCCATCTGTAATGCCAGTAGCGGCGAAGAATACATCTTCAGATGAGACTAAATCGTCCATGGTGATAACTTTGTCAAAGTCATAGCCTGCGTCGCGCCCACGTTGTAATTCGTTTTCATCTTGTGCATATAACTTGCCTTGAATTTCACCACCCATGGCGCGTAAGGCACAAGCGGCAATCACACCTTCGGGTGTGCCACCGATTCCAATTAACACGTCTACACCTGAGTCGGGCCAAGCAGTCATTAGTGCAGCAGCCACGTCGCCGTCAGGAATGAGGCGGATACGAGCACCGGCTTTCCGAATTTCAGCAACCATGTCATCATGTCGTGGTCTATCTAAAATAATGGTGGTCAAATCTTCTATATCTTTATTTTTTGCTTTGGCAACGGCTTTCAGATTTTCAGTAATCGGTTTTTCAATATCAATTTTGCCTTTGGATTCAGGACCTACTGCAATTTTATTCATGTAAACAAATGGACCAGGGTCAAACATTGTTCCGCGCGGAGAGACAGCCACCGTAGCCAATGAATTGGAACGACCAAATGCCAAAGGACGAGTCCCATCTATCGGGTCAACTGCCACGTCCACGTCAGGTTTTGAACCGTTGCCAACAATTTCGCCATTGAATAACATCGGAGCCTTATCTTTTTCACCTTCACCGATGACGATAACCCCATTCATATCTATTGTGCCGAGGATTAATCGCATCGCATTGACGGCGGCTTGGTCTGCGCCTTCTTTATCTCCTCGCCCCATAAAGCGACCTGCCATCATTGCGCCTGCTTCAGTGACGCGTGCTAATTCGAGCGCGAGATTTCGAGTTGGTGTTGCACCAAGAACTTTCATGTTACCTCCAGTGAAATGTGTCACCCTGAGCAAAACGAAGGGTCTCTAACATTATCGTAGAGATTCTTCGCCGCAAAGAGCAAGACCACGGCTCAGAATGACAAGGGAAATTACAAAATAAACCACACCAAAAAATAAAAACCAATCGGTGCGCCCCAAATCCATGAATCGATGCGGTCAAAAAAACCGCCATGCCCTGGCATAATGTCACTTGAATCTTTTATGCCAGATTGGCGTTTAATCATGCTTTCGCCTAAATCTCCAAGTGTGGGCAATGCACCAAGCAATAATCCCATGATTGCGGCTTGCAGATAAGTCATATCTGTTTTTAAGTATCCATATGTAGTGAAGACATATAAATAAAATGCGCCAATGCCCGCGCCTGAAATTACACTAGCAATATAACCTTCCCAACTTTTCTTTGGGCTTAAACGTGGAGCGATTTTATGTTTTCCGTATGCTCTGCCGATGGAATACGCGCCTGAGTCTCCGCCCCAAATGCAAAACATGACTAACATAAACCACCAGCCACCTTGCGGAAGATTACGCAAGTCCAATAGATATGCACCTAACCAGCCGATATAAACGATACCTGTAACAGTAATAGCAAAATCAATTGCGGATTGGTCTCTGCCTTTTTCGTAGGTGATTAAGTGATATGCCATAGCGATTAAAATCAATGCTGTAAAAACAGGCACGGCGTATTCTGGGAAAAACATGCGAGAGAAAAGAATCAATCCAACCCCGCCCATTGTAATTTGCATGTTTGGTTCAAACTTTACGGCTCGAAATAAATGTACATATTCTCTC
>JAEURG010000134.1 GCA_016789345.1 Anaerolineales bacterium
AAATACTTTTTTCATGTTATGGGGTAATCATAATATAATAAAATAGGTTATCGAAAGGATACGAATGAAAAATACATTTAGCACAATTATGTCCTTCCTGATTTTGATAGTGTTGGCGGCTGGGGTTTATTTTATCGTAGAGACGGTGCGTGAAACTGCTGCGGCGGCACAAGGACCGTTTGACCAAGTGAATCAAGCCAATCAGGCATTGCAAACGCAAGTAGCGCAATTGGCGAACCCTACACCGACGATTATTCCCGACCCTGTGACTTATATTAATGAGATTCGTTCACTGGCTCGTTTGGAAACGATTCAATATAGTGTTGAAAAAGTGATTACTGCTGAAATTGGACAAGGCACATTCGGCTTTGCATTTGGTGATAGATTATTGTTTGTGGCGCATGGCATTGTGATTGCGGGCATTGATATGGAAAAACTTCGCCCGGAAGATATGCGTTATGACGGGAATGTTTTATACGTCAATTTACCGTCTGCGGAAATTTTCATTGCTACATTAGATAATGAAAAATCTTACGTGTATGACCGTGAAACTGGTTTGCTTACGAAAGGTCAGCAAGATTTAGAAACGCTAGCCCGCCAAACTGCTGAGCAGGAAATTTTGAAAGCGGCATTGGAAGATGGAATTTTGGTTCAAGCCCAACGCAATGCCGAGGCGTATTTGATTAAGTTCTTTGCGGCACTTGGGTTTAATACGGTCATTTTTCCGGATGAGTAATTAGGGCGGGATAACCCCGCCCCTACGGTTTCATGGCGTGCAACTGACGGGGAAATTTACTTGACGCATCACTTCATTTGGTGTGAGCGCATAAAAGCGCACCCAATAATCATTGGCAGAATTGATTTGATAATACTCATTAATTGCTTGTGTGCCGGCTTCTTGAAAAATCAACGTACCCACATCTGAAACGGCGCCTGTGCTGATTTCCCATTTCCATGTAAACAGGGTCGGTCCATTGGTAGTGACGAGTGCTTCAAAGAAAACGGTTTGCGGAAATTGATTGCAATTTACCACAATGCGATTTGGCTCGACTCGTAAATCTACATTGGTGACCATTGTTAACGGCGGTTGAATAATTGGAAGTAAATCCGCTTCGCCACTGACCTGAACCACGTCTGCTGAAACCCAGCAGAATTTACCTGGGTTGCCGGGGTCATTCACATAATACCAAGTCATTGATTCGTTTCGCCCTGTGGCGCGTAAGTTTCTTCCTTGAGCAATTTGGCTGAGCGTATCAAAAATTGTGCCAGGACCAGAACGGCAATTAACTAATTCGGCAGTCACTTGCATTGAAATTACAACTGGCGTAGGCGTGAAGGTGAAAGCGGGTATGGGGGTAAAAGTCGGCAGGGGTGTAGAAACAGGCTCAGGCGTCCCCAAAGGGGATGCTATGGGTTGAGGCGGTTGTGTCCCAACGTTGCATCCTGTTAATGCAATTAAAAAAAGTAAAATCAGCAAAGCGTGGCGTTTCATCATTCCTCCTTTGACTTTGCATGTTGAAACAATCAGAATCAGATTGCGTTACGAAAAATAGTACCTAAGAGTGATTATGGATTAATTTGACTTTTTGATTTTGGTAATGTGAAAAAGAAAGTGGAGCCTTTACCCGCTTCGCTCTGGACCCAAATCTTGCCACCGTGAACCTCAACGATTCGCTTCACGATAGCCAGCCCTATACCTGTGCCTTCGGTCTGGGAGTCGAGTTTATCGAACAAGCCGAAAATTCTATCTTGTAATTTTGTTGGTATGCCAATGCCGTTGTCTTTAACATAAAAAATTGTAAAGCCGTTTTCTTCACCACTTGTGCCGATTTCAATTTGTGGTTTTGTTTGATTCTGCATAAATTTTGCGGCGTTATTAATTAAATTTTGCGCCACTTCAATTAAACGCTGACGGTCTCCAAACACGGTGGGTAAATTAGGTTGAATCATCATCTCAACATTATGTTTGATTAAATTTCCATGTTCAATTTCTAACGCGCTTTGTATAATTTCTGCAAACGGAATCATCTCGGAGGGGTTTGCAATTCGTCCAATGCGTGAAAGTTCAAGCAACTCACCTAACAGTCTGTGCATTTTTATTACGGCTTCTCGAATACGCTTGCTGTCATGTTGGAAACGTTCTAAATTATTATTTTTGAAATCCGTTTCTAAATATCCAATATAGCCATTGATGGTGACCAAAGGTGATTTCAAATCATGTGAAACAGTGTAGGTGAAGCGTTCTAATTCCGCGTTTTTATCGCCCAGTTCTTTAATTAAATTTTCACGGATGCTTAATTCGGTTTGCAGTTCATTAAACAATTGTGAATTTTCCAATGCAATGGCTACTTGGTTTGCAAACAAAACTGCCAACTCAGCATGGCGTTCATTGAATTGATTTTTTTGTTTGCCATCTAACGCAATAATGCCAATAATCTTCCCGCGTGTTTTGAGCGGAATTGCCAGCCACGAGTTCACATACGTATGCGGTTCTACCTGAAAATCTGCCAACTCGCTTTGCACATTGTTGTTCAAAATATAAGGCACCTCGCCTCGTATAATTGCCATAGCGGAATTTGAATCATCCGCTGTAAATTCATCGGCATTGTTTGCTTGTAAATCGGGTAGGTTGCGCCCAGCAATTAACTTTTGAACATTCCCCTCCACCTGCCAAACAGAAGCAGTATCATACGGAATAACTCGCTTGATTTGGTCTAATATTTTTTCTACAATTTCTTCAAATTTAAATGTTTCAACCAAACTAGCCAAACTCTCACGCAAGGTTTCGGATTCGGCATTCTTTGCTTCTAACTCTCGAATTAATCGCTCTCGTTCACTTTGAAATTCAATTTCTTGCGTTTGGTCGTAGAACATAGAGAGGACACATTCCTGATTACTAATTTGAATTAATTCATAAAAAGAGGTAATTACTTTGAAAGTTTTATCTGCTCGAATTAAGTAATCATTTGAAAAGGACAAGGATTTTTTTTGTTTCAATTCCTTTACAAATTCATCACGTTCTTTCAAATCTTTCCATGCGCCTAATTCTTCGGCATTCTTCCATAATGCTTGCTCAGGCGTGCTTCCAGTCACTTGCCAATAGGCCTTGTTAGCGTCTAGCAAAATACCTTTTCCTAAAGTGGTGATGCAAATAGCAATTGGGCTGGCATCAAAAATTTTACGAAAACGTTCTTCACTTTCACGAAATGCCGTTTCTGCCATTTTGCGTGTGGTAACATCTCGCAAAATAGCAACTGCCACGGCGCGCCCTTCGTATGTCCGCAGGCGGGCACTAACCTCCACCGGAAACGTGCTTCCATTTTTACGCTGATAAATTGACTCAAATACCAAACTACCTTTTTCTTTTAATAACTTTATTCGCTCATGCCACTCATCCAGCGTGTTAATATGCGTGGCTAAATCAATCACACTGCGTTGTAACAACTCCTCGCGTGTGTAATCAAATAATTCACAAGCCGTTTGGTTAAAGTCTAAATATTTACTGGTTTCAGGGTCAATAACAAAAATAGCATCATTCGATTCATCCATCAATTTTCTAAACTCAATTAATTCTGCCTCAGCTTTTTTGCGTTCTGTAATATCAATGAACACACCATGCACATATTTTTGTTTCCCTTCTTCATCATACACAATCACAATTTCATCACGTACCCAACGCCATCTGCCGTCTTTTGTGCGAAGGCGATATTCACTAAAAGACTTTCTATCTTCTGCCACATAACTTTCAATATCTGCTAACAAGGCAGGCAAATCATCAGGATGAACTAACGTTTGCCAAAAGAAAGGTTCACTTAACCATTCTTCAGGCGTGTAACCAAGTAAATTTTCAATTTGCGGGCTTACATATAAAGAAGATGCTCCACCGTCAGGCTTATCTCGATATACCACAATCGAAGTCTGCTCTACTAAAGTACGAAATAATGTTTCTGCTTCTCGCAAAGCATCTTCGGTTTCTTTTCTATCATTCAATTCTTTTTTTGCCGAAAGCAAAGCAAATTTCAAAGCCCCACTAAATTGATAAACAAATAAACTAACAATTCCATTTAACAGCACAAAATTTCCAGCAATACTAATGTTGATAACTCTCACGTCTGGATTTTGATTTGAATTGATAATTGCCGCGCCGATAACGATTCCTGAACTGATAACAAATACTATCCCCAACGCGCCTCTTCCCAAGCCCAAGCCTGCTACTACAACTGACAAAGTATACAACACGAGGAGAAAACTACTTTGTCGCAAATCTGCTGTGGATAAGATGCTAAGCGAAGTTACTATAATAAAAATTAGGAGCAAAATAACGACAGAAGTTTTGTAATAGCCCCATCGAATTAATGCTAATAAAAATGAGAAAATTAAAACGGCAATTGTATTGGAAACGAATCCATTTACTTTTTGCTCTGTTGTTAAATCTGGGGATAATTGATTGAAAATTATTGCAAACAATAAAATAGAAATTATCCCCAAAACAAGGGACTGTATCAGAACCGCCATACGACGTTCGATTTCATCGTCAATGGGCAGTTTATTCCACCAGTGCTGAAATTTTGAATTCATTTTATATAGAGTTTTATAAAGTTATACGAACTTTCACTATATGCCATTACATAACAATTTTACCCTCTGTTTATGTTTCAAGTTGGTGATATAATATTTAGAACATTTGTTTCTTTTACAAAAGGAGAATGCCATGAGCAAACAAGTGAAAGTTTTCGTTGGAACCACAAAGGGCGGTTTTATTTTTTCTAGTGATGCAAAACGTAAAAAATGGGAAATGAGTGACATTCATTTTAAAAGTTGGAATGTGATGCACATGCAACTTGACCCGCGTGACAATCGTCTTCATGCGGCAGTGAGTCATAATGTGTATGGACCTACAACTCACTACTCAGATGATTTTGGTAAAACATGGGTTCAAGCAAAAGAAGTACCAACACTTCCACGCGCCTCAACCTCAGGGAGACCGCCCGGAACAGTAGATGAAGCATTCAACACCGAATCAGGAGTGGATATCAAAACTGTCCCTGAAAAGATGATAAAAGTATGGCACATCAAGCCGGGGCGTAGTGAAGAAGCGGGAGTCTTATATGCAGGTGCGCAACCAGCATCACTATTTATATCCAAAGATAGAGGCGAGACTTGGCAAATCAATGAAGGTTGGTACGACCATCCACATCGTGGCACATTATTTCCCGGCAATGGAGGTTTGTGTTTGCATACGATTTTGTTAGACCCAACGAATATGAATCGCATGTATATTGCCATTTCAACAGGCGGATGTTATCGCACAGACGATGGTGGAAAAACTTGGAAGCCATATAACAAAAATGTGCGTGCGGATTTTAATCCTGATAAATTCCCTGAGTATGGTCAGTGTGTGCATAAAATGGCGATGCACCCAAGCAACCCAAATGTGATTTATCAACAAAATCATTGTGGCGTGTATCGGAGTGATAATGCGGGCGAAGATTGGATTGATATTGGTGAAAATAAATTGCCTTCGCGTTTTGGTTTTCCAATTGCTGTTCACCCCACTGACCCAAAAACTATTTATGTGGTGCTTGAAGAAACTGACGAATATCATATGAGCATTGATGGTGAGTTAGCCGTTTGGCGAAGCCGTGATGCGGGTGAGACTTGGCAGAAAATAAGAAAAGGTTTTCCTGAACGTGCGTATGTAGATGTTTTACGCGAAGCCATGTCTACGGATACGTTTGAAGATGCAGGAATTTATTTTGGAACGAATACCGGTCAATTGTTTTATTCGCGCGATTCAGGTGATAGTTTTGAATTGTTAGCAGATTTTCTTCCACCGATTCAATCGGTGGAAGTGGCGGTGATTGAGTAAATAAAAAGAGACTTTCTTAAGAAAGTCTCTTTTTATTTACTTATTTAACAACAATATGAAATGTAACATTTTGGTCAGGCTCAGTTGCACCGGGTGGATAACTTCCCAATGTAATTTGCGTCTCGCCACTAGAAACTGCTTTGAACGTCCACACATCTACACCGCCAGAGCCGGGAGCGACAGGTTCATCGGCTGTGTATTCGGTAGAGATAAATTCAACACCGTTAAGTTCGCCTACAATTTCCCAGTGATAGCCAGTGGATGGGTTGGAATCAATAACGATGTTAAACGTCTCACCTGCTGACACTTCCATTGGTTGAAATGGGTCTGTGAGAGCAGGTCTCGTGCTACCTGCTGGGTCTGGTGTTGGAGTTGCAACTGGGGATGCACAACCAACAAGTAAAATGGAAAGAAAGAGAAGCGCGAATATTTTTTTCATACAAGCCTCCAAATAAAAGTATATCTGCTTTTATTCGATTATGTCATCTAATATTATCTTTTTTCATTTGATTTTCAATAAAATCATCAATTGAATCGAAAAAATGATGGCTTGGGAATTCTGAACTGCTTTCAGGATTCCATGTTAAGTGTACAACTGCTAAAGGTGGATTATGGTTTGGAAAGAAAAACAAAACATCATCATTGTCTTGTCGTCTCCCAACTGCAATCGCCTCAATTTTATAAAGAGGATGTTTTGGAGAAACTTCTCTAGCAAGTTCTTTTTCAAGTCCAGGCTCAGAGAAACGCCAAGGAACAAGCCAATTAATTTTTTGAAAGTCGCCAATATTCATTTTTAGCGTTTGAGAGTTCTGTACTTCACTCGATGCGGAGTCAAATCCTTACCAAATTTTTCCATCATCATCGCTTCATAATCAGACCAGTTACCTAAATACATCTTCGCAACGGAATCGCCTTCAAAAGCAATGATATGCGTACAGATTCTATCTAAGAACCATCTATCATGGCTGACCACAACGACAACGCCTGCAAATTCTTCGATGGCTTCTTCTAAAGCGCGCAGTGTATTGACATCTAAATCGTTGGTGGGTTCATCGAGTAATAAAGCATTCGTTGGTTCAATCAATGTTTTTGCTAAGTGAACACGGTTACGTTCACCGCCAGATAACACACCAACTTTCTTTTGCTGGTCTGAGCCTTGGAAGTTAAACGAAGCACAATAAGCACGCGCATTGATTTTTCTTTTTCCAAGTTCAAGGAAATCTGCGCCACCTGAAATTTCTTCATAAACAGTTTTATCAGAATCTAAAGTTCGTGATTGGTCAGCATACGCAATCTTTACGGTTTCACCAATTTTGATGGTGCCACTATCTGGTTTTTCTTTACCCGTAATCATTCTCAACAACGTCGTTTTACCTGCGCCATTCGGACCAATTATCCCGACGATTGAGCCTGCTGGAACAGAAGCAGTAAACTCGTCAAGAATGAGGCGGTCTTCGAAAGATTTGGTTACTTTATCAAATTCAAAAACTACATCACCAAGCCGTGGACCGGGCGGAATATAAATCTCCAAATCTTCACGGCGTTTCTCGGCTTCTTGACTCAATAAATTTTCATACGAAGTGACACGCGCTTTACCTTTGGATTGACGCGCTTTGGGCGACATGCGAATCCATTCGAGTTCGCGTGCCAAAGTTTTTTGTCGTTGACTTTCAGATTTTTCTTCTTGCTTCAAACGTGTTTCTTTTTGTTCGAGCCATGAAGAATAATTTCCTTTGTATGGAATTCCATAACCGCGATCGAGTTCAAGAATCCAACCTGCAACATTATCTAAAAAGTAACGGTCATGTGTAACGGCAATGACTGTGCCTTTGTAATCGCGCAAATGATGTTCAAGCCACGCCACCGATTCAGCATCGAGATGATTGGTCGGTTCGTCGAGTAACAAAACATCGGGTTCAGTCAACAACAATCGGGTAAGTGCGACGCGGCGACGTTCACCACCGGATAAATTTTTAATCGGCGCATCCGACGGCGGACAACGCAACGCTTCCATCGCCACTTCCAAATGCGAATCTAAATTCCAAGCATCATGCTTATCGAGTTGTTCTTGCAATTTGGCTTGCTCTGCAACGAGGGCATCGAAATCGGCATCGGGTTCGGCAAATTTTGCATTGACCTCATCAAAGCGTGCCAACATTTCAACGATGGGTTGCACCGCCTCTTTGATGACCTCGATAACTGTTTTTGTTTCATCGAGTTTTGGTTCTTGCTCGAGCAGACCAAACGTGTAGCCTTTGGATTGCGAAATTTCGCCGATGTAATCTTTATCCACACCTGCCATGATGCGCAGGAGGGTAGATTTACCAGCACCATTGAGACCGAGCACGCCGATCTTGGCGCCGTAATAGAAGCCAATGGAAATATCGCGCAGAATTTGTTTATTAGGCGGGACAATTTTCCCGACCTTGTTCATGGAGTAAATGACTAATGATTCGTTTGACATAGTGGGGTGATTTTATCAGAGAGTGAGGGATGATGAATAAAGAATTTTTGAATAACTAAACTCGCCTTATGTTTCAAGGTGCTGGTCATTAAGTAAAGTAAAATAATCTGCGGGTTAAACTTTTGCCATTGTATTAAATTCCAAGTAAGAGACAAATTAATGACGAGGTAGGAAAATCTATGAAATTATCACAAATTAATACGTGGATACTAAAACACATAAAAACGATAGAAATGATTGCTGTGCTTATGCGTATTCTCAGTTTTAGTCTTGTCAGTTGGCTGGGTGCAAATAGCCCATTTATGTTGGTCTGGGTAGTGAATACATCTGATGCAATCATATTGGCTTGGTGCGCCATCCTTCGAAAAGATTCGGCATATACAGTATTAAATTTATTTTGGGTTCTAATTGGTATTATTGGAATCTTGCGCGCTGGAAATTTGCTATAACTTAATTGTTATTTATATCTTTGTGAGGTTTTATGAAATTTATCAAACCTTTGCGGGAAACCAACATCTTAAAGTTCTCAAATTAAACAAACTTGCAACTCCTAAGATAAATCCCCCAATCACAAAAGTAAATAATGGCAGAACCGAAAACACCGCATCAGATGGAATGCCATATTGGATGAAAAGGAGGTCTAAGTCTGCGCCGAGTACGCCTTGCCACGTCACTAGAAAAAAGATGGCGAAGAATCCCAAGCCCAAGAGAATCGGTGAAGACATTCGTCCCTGACGTTGGCTGAGTCCCCGCACCATAAAATAAATCAGCCAGCCTACTAAAACCATAATGAAAAATAATAGAAAGATGGGCTTTAACATGGTCAATGGTTCGTTTTCAATAATGAAACCAAGATGTAAATTCATCAACTCGATAATGTAAGAGAAAATCGAACCAACATTGACCATGCCGAGAATAATCAAAAAATCTACCCAAGCCAATACAATATTTGGCATGGCGGCTTGTCCGCTGGTGGTGGGGAGCACGCCTAATGCTTTCAATAATTTTTCAGGTTCAGGTAACAGTTGAGCAATGGCATCCAAATTGCGAATACCCTTACGAAAATCAATCCACTGCATGGGTGAAAGTTTTTCAGATATCTTCGTTCTTTGCAACAAGATAGGATAAACAACTTGTTTTTCAGGATTCGCTTGCGTGTCCGTTTTGAAGCGTGAGAGCAAGACCAAAACTTCATCAGCAGATTGAATATCATCTACTGGTGTATGGCTATACTTTTTTAATACAATATCAAGTTCATGCGCAATTTTGCTATCTTGTGGCGCGTAATCAATATAATATCGAACTGATTTCGGTTGAGAAATATTTGGCGAATATAAATTTGCAAATTTCGGCACGCTTGCTTCGGGTCTGCCCCAGCGTTGCATGGCAGGTGAACGCAACAGAATTAATTCGAGAAATGAAATTATTGGAATAAAAAAAACTTGTGCGAACAATAAAAACAAAATGATATTGTATAAAAGCGATTTGCTGGAATCAAAATCAGCATTTTCGTTAATCATGCCAAGTTCAAGACCTAATGCAAATGTAAAAAAAAGTGCAATGGGCAAAGTCCACAATGCGGTTTGTGCTTGCGATAAATTGAAATCACGTTTGAGGATGCGATACGGCAATGGAAGCAACACCAACGGAATCAAGAATGTCCAAAATGCGAAAACGGAATAAATGGATGTGATGACCCCAAACAATATGGCTAACCAAACGGTAAGCGGTGCTTTGAAACCAGATTGTGGTGTGGATTTTTTCATCGGCGTCCGCGACTCAATTAACTTCAATAATTTTTTAAGTGCTGATGAAAACCCGCCTCGAAAATCTACCCATTCAAGTTGTTCCAGTTCCTTCGGCAAAGTCACTGCCTGAAAAATCAGCAAGATGATGCGCTTTTTCTTTTCAAGAAAATGTCGCCACTCAATCTCCACACTGCGTGATGAAATTGACTCAGGAGAAACGACAAGCAAAAGTAAATCGGATTGTTCTAGCCCTTTTTCAATTTGACCATTCCACGCTCGCCCTGGCACCAAACTTAAATAATCCAGCCAAATGTGATTAAATCCACGCTTCTCCAGATTATGGACAAGATCATCTACAAATCCAATGCATTGACGTGAGTAACTGATGAAGATGTTTGACTTCATAAAATGAATGATTGAATTATACGTAATAAAGGACAAAATAAAAAGCCAACCTAATCAGGTTGGCTTTTCTAATTCAACTTACTTCTTAAACTCTGCCACTAATTCTTGTAATACCTTCTTAGCATCACCAAATAACATTTTGGTATTCGTTTCATAAAACAGTGGATTTTCAATGCCTGCAAAACCTGCCGCCATAGAACGCTTCATTACGATGACAGTTCTGGCTTTATCTACGTCAATAATTGGCATCCCATAAATCGGGCTGGATTTATCTGTGCGTGCCGCAGGATTCACCACGTCATTTGCACCGATGATGATACATACATCTACACTATCCATGGTTGGATTAATCGTTTCCATTTCAAGCAATTGGTCGTAAGAGATATTTGCTTCTGCCAGCAACACATTCATGTGACCTGGCATACGCCCTGCCACTGGATGAATCGCAAACTCAACAGCGATTCCGCGTTTGTCAAGTTCATCGCTCAACTCGCGAACTGTATGTTGGGCTTGTGCAACCGCCATCCCATAGCCGGGGACGATTACGACTCTATCTGCTTGTTCTAAAATAAATTTTGTATCTTCAATGCCAACGCGAGTGATGGGTCGTTCTTCAGCCAAAGCAGAAGAATCCACTTGACTTGAACCAACTGCGCCAAACAACACATTGGTAAACGAGCGATTCATAGCATGGCTCATAATAATAGATAGGATAAAACCTGAGGCACCATCTAATGCCCCGGCGATAATCAACACTTTGTTATTAATGGCAAAGCCAGTTGCCGCAATCGCCAGACCAGCGTATGAGTTCATTAATGAAATCACCACCGGCATATCTGCTCCACCAATCGGCATGACGATAAAAATGCCAATCAATAAGGCTAAACCAATCATTGTATAAAATATGACAGGGTTATAAGGGAAGAAGATTAAGTAAACAAACATACCAAAGGCTGTAAAGAAGAGCGTGATGTTGATAAAGTTTTGACCCTTATAGGTAATCGGTGCGCTTTTGATAAGTTCACTTAATTTTCCAAACGCCATCAAACTGCCTGTTACGGTTAATGCGCCAAACAAAACTTCAAAGCCAATTGCGCTCATCAAGAAATTACTCAATTCGTGATGACTACCCTTTTCGATGTATTCATTCACGCCCACTAACACAGCCGCCAACGCACCAAACGCATGAGACAATGCAATGCGTTGTGGCATAGCCGTCATGGGCATAAAAATTGCCATTGCCGCACCAATTGCGGAACCAATCGCCACGCCAGTAATAATCCACGTCCAAGTGACAATATGCCCGCTAACCAAGGTACCGACAATTGCCATTAACATACCAATTTCAGCAAAGTGCATCCCACGCCGGGCTGTTTCAGGGTGAGAAAGCCCTTTCAAACCCATAATAAATAAAACAGAAGCAATTAAGTAAACAACTTCGGTCAAATAATTCATAATTATTTCTTCTCTTTTTTCTTGAACATCTTCAACATACGTTCAGTAATCATAAATCCACCGACCACGTTAATCGTCGCTGCAGTCACTGCAATAAAACCAAGTATCTGCGCGGTTTCATTATCACTACCGGCGGCAACCAAAGAACCTACCAGCGAGATACCAGATATCGCGTTAGTAGCAGACATCAGCGGGGTATGAAGCGTGGGCGTCACTTTGCGAATCACTTCAAAGCCTACAAATCCCGCAAGGATGAGAATATAAATCAATTCAATTTGCATGGGTTCTCCTTATTTCTTTCCTGCAAAAGTTGGATGAACAATTTTTCCCGCGTGCGTAATCAAACAACTTTGGATAATGTCATCATCTAATTTCAATTCAAACTTTTTAGTTTCTTTATTCCAAAATTCATCCAACAAATTAAATAGATTATTGGAATACATCAGGCTAGCATTTAATGCGACTTTTGCTGGCATGTTTTTAATGCCGATAATTTTCACACCGCCTCTTTCGACCGTTTTGCCTGCTACTGCGCCCTCGACATTTCCTCCACTTTCGACAGCCAAATCCACAAGCACAGAACCTGGCTTCATAGCGGCAACCATGTCTTTGGTCACAATAAGAGGCGCTTTTCTTCCAAACAATTGCGCAGTGGTAATGACAACATCTGCTTGCGCACAATATTGCTTCATCACTTCACGTTGTTTATTAAGTTGTTCTTTGGTTAATTCTTTGGCGTAGCCTTGTGCTGTTTGACCTGTTTCCCCCAAATCAATTTCTACAAACTTTGCCCCAAGTGATAAGACATCATTCTTTGCAACTGGACGAGTATCAAATGCATCCACTTTTGCGCCGAGGCGTTTGGCTGTTGCAATGGCTTGCAAACCTGCTACGCCCGCGCCAATCACAAAAACTTTACACGGCTGAATCGTTCCCGCCGGAGTCATCATCATCGGAAATATTTTTTGAATCGCATCTGCGGCCACAATCACTGCCGCATAACCAGATAAACTGGCTTGCGAACTTAACGCATCCATTTTTTGGGCACGCGTTGAGCGCGGAATCATCTCCATTGAAATCGCAGAGACGTTTTTCTTCGCCATATCATCAATCAATTTCTTTTCATTGAATGGGTCAAGAAAACTGACGTGAATAGCATTTTTCTTTAATAAACTTAAATCTTTTGTTTCGGGCTTTCGGATTCTTAAAACTATATCCCCGCTTGCAAAAAGATTCTTACGATTCTTTTCTATGGTTGCGCCTGCTTTTTTGTAGTCTTCATCTTTGATGTCTAGCGTATCGCCCAAGCCAGACTCTACAAAAACTTTTGCGCCTTTCTTAACTAACTTCTCCACCACGCTGGGCAACATTGGCACGCGCAGTTCAACAGCGGAATTCTCTTTGGGAATAACGATATTCATAAATTTTCCTGTCATTTGGATTTTGCAAGCAGTTGTCTAACCCTGCTGAATTTTGTGGCACAGTGGGGTATTTTATCAGAAATAGAATTTTTTGACCTTGCACTCACCTTGCCGCATGAAGCCGTCAATCATTATTCAATTGCTTCCATGCTGAGCAACATCCATGCGCCACCTTCTTGAACGGCATAAACGCGATATAAGCGTTTGTTTTGGATTGTGTTCATCAATGATTCGGTGATGAGAAATTTGATGCTATCCATTTGCAAAACGTAAGAAACTTTTGCAGATTGATGTCCGCGACGATTAATGCCACCTTGAGATGAATACGCTTCAGCACGCGCCTCAATTGTTTGGATGTTGCCAATTGGTTGCTCTTTCAGCGAGTTTCCCATTGCCTGATACATATCCACTGTGGATTGGTATTGACGTGGAATTACAAAGATTACTAAAATAGCAACAATGATTCCGATAACACATAAAGCAGGGAAAAATAATGCGCCAAGTGATTCTTGCAAAATGTCAAATACGCCGACGAGATATAAAACAAATGCAAAGAATAAAGCAAATCCACCGAATATCAATGAAATCAGCCAGCCTTTGTTATTATATTTTTGCGAACTTTCTTTTATAAAATTTCTTTCTTCTTCAAAGCGTTTGAGTTGAGCAGGTGATAATTTTCCTTGTTTATTGGCTTCAAGGTCGGCGGAGGAAAATTTTCCGTTTTGTTGTAGGGCGTAATTATGTTCGTAGGTAGAGTCCATGTTTATCTCCTTATAAAGTCATCAACACAATAGCAATTAATGCGGCAATGACTCCAAACCATTGATTGCGGGTGAGTCTTTCTTTGAGAAATATCCAAGCCAGCATAACTGTGGAACCTGGGTATAACGAACTTAATACAGAAGCGACATCTAACCTGCCTGCTTGGGCGGCGAGGATGAAAAAGCCATTACCTGCTAAGTCTAGCACGCCGTTGAGGAAGACGATTGGTAAGACAGACATTTTTTCAATGCGAAAAGATGTTTTTGTGGCGAGCATATAAATCAGTAATGATGAAACGCTGGCAATGCGAGAAACCACCATCGTCCACAAGAGTGTGCCATCGCTGGTGGCTTGGTGCATGAGCACAAAGTAGAAGCCAAACCCAATGCCGGCAAGCAGAGACAGTTTCAAGTCGGCAAGATGCGAGAAAATATCTTTGATTCCAGCACCACTGTTGGAAATCATCCAAACAGCGAGTAAGGCAAGGACAAATCCTGTTAATACAAAATAATCTGGTAAGCCTTGTGTGATGATGCCAATGATGACGGGAATGAGTGCCGCTAACAACGCAGAGACGGGACCTGCAATGCTCATCATGCCTTTGGACATGGCGGCGTAAAGAAAAATTAAACCCGTTGTGCCAAATAGACCTGCGGTGAAGGCGAATAAAAATTTTCGTGAAGATGGAAGTGCTTCGTTGCCTATGATTGCTAAAATGCTAATGGCAATTAAGCCAACAATAGATGCATAAAATACAGCGCGGACTGCGCCAATGCTTCGTGCGGCGAGCCCGCCTGTAAAATCGCCCGCGCCCCAAGTGAAGGCTGATAAAAGACCGTAAATGATAGATAACAAAATTTATTTTCCTTATTAACTTATTTTGTACTAGACCACTGATGGCTGACGGCAGTCTATTGGCTGTGGCTTGTGGTCGGTCTTGCCCGCGCTAAAACCTTTTGCGCATGTTTCAACAAAGGCATATCAATCATTTTGCCATCTAACGAATATGCGCCTTTGCCTTCTTTTTGACTTGCTTCAAATGTTTCGACAATTCTCTTGGCATAAGCGATTTCTTCTTCTGAAGGCGTGAATGCTTTTTGCACGATGGAAACCTGAATAGGATGAATGATTTGTTTTCCACTAAAGCCAAGCCTTGCGCCAAATTCTGATTCACGTTTTAAGTTCTCTTCATCTTTATAATCAATGGTGACAATATCAATGGCTTGCAAATCATTTGCGGCGCAAGCCACAATGACTGCTTGCCTTGCATATAATAATTCAATGGCATCTTTTGTTCGAGTTGCTCCAATAGAAGCGGCGAAGTCTTCTCCACCAAAAATCATTGCATCCAAACGCGGATGTAATGCAATCTCTTTAAGATTCAAAATCCCTTTGGCGGTTTCAATGCCAATCAAAATTCGAATCGAATTAACTTTCCAACCATTTTTTAATTCTGCCGACTCAATAATTTTGCTCGCCCATTCAATTTGTTCAACAGATTCAACTTTTGGAATCACAATGCCATCAGGATGATAAGGCAAAACGGATTCAATATCATCTTTCTCCCAACCTGAACCAACGGAATTAATCCGCGCTAGTTTTTCACTTGACCCAAAATCTAATTCCTGCAAAGCCTTTGCAATTGTGGCGCGTGCTTCGGCTTTCTTATTAACCGCCGCGCCGTCTTCCATATCCATACAAATGGAATCAACTCCAAGTGTGATGGATTTTGTAATCATCTTCCAGTTATCGCCTGGCATGTATAAAATTGCTCTTCGTGAACGCATTTTTCCTCGTTAGTCTTATTAGTCTAACAGGTCTTACAAGTCTGAATAGTCAAGACCAATTAGACTTTTAAGACCTACTGACTTGTTAGACTATTTAGATTTCTTCAAAAACATCGCCGTTCGTTCAAACTCAACCACAACAGTTCCTTTTTGATTTTTTCCTACACATTTAATTTTCACAATCCCCGCATTAGGCCTTGACTTTGATTCTCGTTTCTCAACAATTTCACTTTCAGCATAAATCGTGTCACCATGAAACACAGGTTGCGGATGCACAATTTTATCGTATCCTAAATTAGCGATAATCGTGCCATCGGTTAAATCAGAAACAGATAATCCCACCACGAGACCAAATGTAAATATGCCATTTACCAGCCGAGTCCCAAATTCAGTTTTCGATGCAAAATCTTCATTGATATGAAGCGGTTGCGAATTCATCGTCAATGCTGAAAACAAAACATTATCCATTTCCGTAATCGTTCTGCCACCATGCTGAAACTTCATGCCCACTTCCAACTCATCAAAAAATTTTCCAGCCATCAATCCTCCATCTCAATCAAAATTTGTTCGCGCTCCACCGTATCCCCTTGCAAAACAAAAACAGATTTTATTTTTCCATCCATCAACGCTTGGATTTTAATTTCCATCTTCATCGCTTCCATCGTTAAAAGAGTTTGACCTTTCTTAACAACATCACCTTCACTGACAGTAACGCTTCTGACTTGTCCCGGCATGGGTGCTGTTAAACCTCCAGCATGGTCATGGCGGACACCTTGTTTCGCACCTGATGTTTTCGTCAACATCAGTGTTTGACCATTAATCGTCACCCATCGCCTCGCCCCATCAGATGAAACATAAGCAATGACTCGTTTGTTATCAATCAATAAATCCATTTTAATATTTTGTAAGTCAACGCGAATCACTTTGATAAAAATGTTTTTATTTTCAAGCGTAGCGACATAGCCATCATTCGATGGATTGATTTCAATGGTTTGGGTATTGAAGGTTGTTTTCATCTTATTAAAATCCCAAAGCAATAATGACTGCTACCAGCCACATAGAGATTACTGTAATCACAAATTCAAATTGATGTTTTATTAACCCAGCCAATATGCTCACCCAAGAATGATAAGCCAAATATGGCGAAAGAAATGGCGATGCCGCCATTGCAAAATCTTGGCGTAAATCACGCAAGGATAATGAAGTTAAGACAATACCAATGGGAACAGCCCAGGGCCATAAACTTGCATTCCAAAATGAATCGTACAGGTCTGCTTGCCTGCCAGAGAGCCAATTGCCGAAGAGTAGAAAAGATATCCCTAGCGCAGCAACAACTGGAAGAAAGGTCGAAGCGATTTTTTTTATCCCGCCTTGTTTGTATGTTTTTAGCAACCAAAATGGAATCATCACGATGCCCATTTGGGGTTTTATCAAAATAAAAAATAAGCCGATTTGAGCGGGGAGGACAAAACCGATTAATACGAAGATGTCTACATTCAACATTCGCATTCCATAAACTACGGGCGGCGATAATAAAAAGATAATCAAAGTTAAGCGATTAGCGCCTAAACGATATGCTACCCAAGCATAAATGATGATGGAAGCGATGAAAAATAAAATTCCGCCTGTGGTTTCTGAAAATAAAGCAAAGGGCATGAGAAAAAAAATTGTCCATGGTGCGTTGCGAAAGGTTGGGATGGTATATGGGCTTTCGCCATTTAACATGGCGCGTGCGGCGGGATAAAAAGTTTCTTTCCAGTCAATGCCAACGGAGCTCCAAATTTGTTTTATACCAAAAAACATAATAATAAAAAGTAAGAACAAAAGAATGATGAGTGCAATAATTTTATTTTTTGACATGCAATCAATTCCTGAAATTATTTATCTTCTTCCATGGATTAAACGGGTCGGTTTCATTTTCGTTTTTTGATTTTTGATTTACGAATATCAAATCAGCGAGTGAAGCAGAGATTAAAGATTCGATTTCAGTTTTAGCAGGTTGCCAGTCACTGAAATTTCTCTCTACCCAACGTGTAGAGATTTTTCCTTTGGCGAAATCTTCGTGACTCAAAACTGCCTGCATGTAATCAATATTGGTTACAACACCATGCACAATAAAATCTTTGAGAGCGTTTTGCATTTTTTGAATTGCAGTCTCACGATTTTCAGCATAAACAATTAATTTGGCTAATAATGGGTCGTAAAAATGTGTGACTTCATCACCTTTTGCGAATCCTGAATCAACGCGTATGCCAGGTCCGTGCGGTTCGATGAATTGCAATAATTTGCCTATGCTGGGTAAAAATCCATTGGATGGGTCTTCTGCATAAATGCGACATTCAATGGCGTGACCTCGTTGCATAAAATCACTTTGATTAAATGGAAATTTTTCGCCAGCCGCAATTCTAATTTGCCATTGTGCTAAATCAATGCCTGCTACTAATTCAGTGACAGGATGTTCCACTTGCAAGCGTGTGTTCATTTCTAGAAAGTAGAAAGTGGAATCAGATGGATTGAAAATAAATTCAATTGTGCCAGCATTGAAATAGTTAACTGCCTTTGCAGCTTTGACTGCGGCTTCACCCATTTGATTTCTAATTTCTGGAGTTAATAATGGTGAAGGTGATTCTTCAATAATTTTTTGATGCCTGCGTTGTACAGAACATTCACGCTCAAATAGATGAATTAAATTGCCATGCTTATCACCAAAGACTTGAATCTCAATGTGATGTCCATCAGCGATATATTTTTCGATTAATAATCTTTCATCACCAAAAGAATTTAATGCTTCACGTTTTGCGGCTTGGATTGCTTCACTTAATTCACTTTCTTCATTTACAACACGCATTCCTTTTCCGCCACCGCCCGCCGCCGCTTTGACTAAAACTGGATAGCCAATTTCTTTCGCGGCTTTCTCAAAATCTTTTTCACTTTCTAAACCTTCAAAGCCCGGCACGGTTGGCACGCCTGCTTTTTTCATTAATACTTTTGATTCAGCTTTATCACCCATGGCGCGAATCGAATCACTTGAAGGACCGATAAAGGTCACATGAGCAGAATCAACTGCACTCGCGAATGAAGCGTTTTCGGATAAAAATCCATAGCCGGGGTGAATCGCATCTGCTCCCGTTTGAATCGCGGCATTAATTAATTTATCAATATTTAGATATGATTCTTTGGGAGCGGAATCGCCGAGATAAAACGCCTCATCCGCAAATTGAACATGTTGACTGTTTTTATCAGCATCGGAATACACCGCGACAGTTTTAATGACAAGTTCTTTACACGCCCGCATAATGCGAATTGCAATTTCTCCACGATTTGCAATTAATATTTTATTGAACATTCAACTTTTCCAACAATTCTTTTTCGCGTTCAGGTTTCAAGCCTGCTTTCATTTCATAATCATTTGGTAGTTCATTAATCCATGTCAGTGTATCTTTGACTGTATTTTCAAGTGAAGAAAATTTGAGACCAGCATTGATGGCTTTAGAAATATCTACTTTTGAAAAACCAACATCTTCACCGACATCTGGAAGATAAGCAGGTAAGTCGCTCCATGGTGCAATATTATTTTGAACGATGAAATCTAAATTTGCCCATTTGAATTTTGCATCACTACCGCTGACGAGTTTACAAGTATCAAGCAATAAACCAAACGAAAGTGGTGTATCAGGTCCAGTTGCGTTGAAGACACCAGAGACATCATTTTCAATTAACGTCAGAATAAAATCGGCAAGGTCACGCACATCAATTAATTGAGTCAACGCTTCGGGTTTATCAGGCGCGAGAATTTCTCCACCTTGTGCAACCCGTTTGACCCAATATGTGAAGCGGTCTGTTGGGTCATGTGGACCAACGATGAGACCAGGACGAATAATTAATGAATCAATTCCTAAAATGTTTTGCACTTCTTTTTCACATAATGCTTTCAATGCGCCGTATGTTTCGCCAGTAATTTCTTCAATCGTTTCATCTTCAAGTTTTGCAACGGCGTCGCTTTCATTGATTCCAATTTTTGCAAAGTTTGCATACACAGAAATACTGGAAATAAAAACATATTTTTCTGTTTTGAGTTTTAACATATTGGCTGATAACTTGACCACGCGCGGAACATATCCACATGTGTCAATGACCGCATCCCATTGACCTTCAAGTTGGTTCAAATCTTTTTCTCTATCCCCCTTGATGGTTTTTACTTTTCTAAATAAATCAGGGTTGGTTTTTCCGCGATTAAACAATGTGACTTCATGTCCGCGTGCGCGGGCGGAGTTGACGAGATGTCTTCCAAGAAAACGTGTGCCACCAATGATGAGAATTTTCATTTTTTCACCTTTGTTAAAGTCATCTCTGTTGCTTTCATTTCTTCGCCTTCAGGTGTGATGTTATAAGCCGTAATCACCAAATGATTTGCATCAAGCAATTGCACTTCAGTACGCCAACCCCAATCAGGTCCCTCGGCAGGGTCGGGATAACTTCCTAAAACAGAAAAACCATTTTCTTTTGCCATGCCTACACAGAACATAATGCCTGTATTATTGTGAAAAGAATCTACCCAAGAAGTTTCAAATTGTTCAAGCGTGGTGTTGTAGCCAAACGTAAACATGCCATGTTGTGCTTCACCTTCGATTGAAGATTGATATAAAAATAAAGCAAAGCGTCCATCTAAAATGATTTGAACACTTCCAACAATGGGGGCTTCGTCGGCGAGTTTGTCTGGTTCGAACCACAACTTACTATTACCAGTCCAATTTCCTGCTAGCTGTGAAAGAAATTTGTGGGGAGAGGAATATTCAAAGGGCATATTTTTTCCTTGTAAATAAAATATTTATTGTGTCAGTATTTTTTCTATTAAAGGAAAACCTTGAGGACAATTTTTACGACTTAATGTTACATTCTGAACACTATTTAGTCTAAACAAAAATTTATAATCTTTCAACTTTGGTATAGATTCAAACCAAAGCAATTTGCTCCTCATCAAAACAATAGTGGCGTTTTTTTGCATTGCCTTTTCAACAAGATGAAAACCATATTTTTGTGATTCTAGTACAGGATTAAATGATGCATATCTACGAGAATGATAAGGAAAATACTCAATACAACATATTCTATTGGCTACCTTTTCAAGCCCTACTAAATTAATTGGTTCTTTCAATTTTTTGAGCCACCATTTTGTACCGCCAATATTTGGATTAAGAGAGGGGTCAATCATCCAAAATGGATAATCCATTGGCTTATGAAAGATATTATTTCTCCATAACTCAGGCACTTGTTTTTGTTTGTAAAAGAAAATATCTTCATCGTTATATCCAGGATTGAGAACTAAAAGAATAATTGGTGCATCGGGGTTACCTATGTAAGGTTCAGGAAAAATATTATGTTTAATTTGATGAATCTCTTTTAGTTTTTCGTTTCTACTTAAAATTATTTCCTTATCTTGTGGCAACAAATAAGGTTCAAATTCTGAAATATCAAACCAAGGGTTTTTCATTTTATTACATCCTAAACACACCAAAACTTCGTTCTTCAACAGGTGAGTTTAATACAACAGATAATGCTAAACCTAAAACTTGTCTTGAATCTGCAGGGTCAATAATTCCATCATCCCATAACCTTGCGGATGAATGATAAGGACTTCCTTCACGTTCATATTTTTCAAGTAATGGACGTTTGAATTCTTCTTGTTCTTCTTTTGTAAGCAAGGGTTTACCTTCACGAGCAAGTTGGTCTTGTTTAATCGTGAGTAAAACATTGGCGGCTTGTTCCCCACCCATCACAGAAATTCTGGCATTGGGCCACATCCACATAAAACGTGAACCATAAGCACGTCCAGCCATTGCATAATTGCCTGCGCCAAATGAACCGCCGATGACCAAAGTTAATTTTGGAACACGAGTGGTTGCAACAGCATGAACCATCTTCGCGCCGTCTTTTGCAATGCCACCTGTTTCATATTCTTTGCCAACCATAAAACCTGTGATGTTTTGTAAAAATATCAATGGGATTCCACGTTGGTCACATAATTCAATGAAGTGTGTGCCTTTCAATGCAGATTCACTAAACAAAACTCCGTTGTTTGCAATGATGCCAACTGGATAACCATGTATGCGAGCAAATCCACAAACCAAAGTTGTGCCATAACGCGCTTTGAATTCGCGGAATTTGCTTCCATCCACAATGCGGGCGATAATTTCACGAACATCAAATGACTCTTTTGAATTGCGTGGTAGCACTCCGTACAATTCGTCAGGCGAGTATAAAGGTTCCTCTGGTGGAACAACTTCCACCGAAGCAAGATGCGAATGAACATGTCCGCGTGGAAGAGTCTCGACGATGCTTCTTAAAATTTCGATGGCATGATCATCATCTTCTGCAAAATGGTCGGCGACTCCGCTTCTTCTCGTGTGGACATCTGCTCCGCCAAGTTCTTCAGCAGTTACATCCTCCCCAGTTGCGGCTTTGACGAGTGGCGGACCGCCGAGAAAAATTGTGCCAGCGCCTTTGACGATAATGGCTTCATCACTCATGGCAGGGACGTAGGCTCCGCCCGCCGTACACGAACCCATAACTGCCGCAATCTGCGGAATACGCTTCGCGGACATTCTTGCTTGATTATAAAAAATTCTGCCGAAATGATGCGCGTCGGGAAAGACTTCATCTTGAAATGGTAAATTCGCGCCACCCGAATCGACGAGATATAAACATGGCAAATGATTCTCTTCGGCAATTTGTTGGGCACGTAAATGTTTTTTGACCGTGAGCGGAAAATATGAACCACCTTTGACAGTGGCATCATTGGCGACAATCATTACTTCACGATTTGCAACGCGTCCAATACCTGTGATGATGCCTGCACTAGCCGCGTCGTTATCATATAAATTGTATGCGGCGAGTGCAGACATTTCTAGAAATGGGGAATTAACATCTAACAATCTTTCGATTCTTTCACGCACAAACAATTTGCCTTGCTCTTCATGGCGCTTGCGATATTTTTCTCCACCGCCTTCGCGGACAGTTTTGAGTCTTTCTTTTAGTTCTTTCGCAAGTGCGCGATTATATTCGGCGTTGGATTTAAATTCTTGGGATTGGGGGTTTATTGCGGAGGGGAGAGATTCCATTTTTGGTTTTGTTAGTCCTAATGGTCTTATTGGTCGGATTAGTCGGGTTGGTCTAAATGGTCTGATAAGTCTTAATGGTCTAAAAGGTCAGAGTGGTCAGTTATCAGTAATCAGTTTTGTTGAGTCTAGCATAAAAAGCCCCCTGCGTCACTTCGTTATATCTCGTCCCAAATCCTTTGGATTTGGGACGTAGGGGCGACTCATGAGTCGCCCCTACAATATTATTTCAACTTCTCTAACATCGATTCCGCTTCATTACAGATTATTTAAAATTTCTTGTATTTCTTGACGAGAATTAGGTAAACCAAAGAAAAATGAAAACATATTTGTAGGCATTTGCCAAAACTTTTCGTTTTCTGCAACCGTTTGCAAAACTTGTTTAAAAAATTTCGCGTTGTCCTTGTTTCTCACAAAAACTCTATAATCTCCAGTTCGTTCCTTTGGTAGATAAAATAATCCATCTTCCGTATGACTCAAATTAGAAATCCAATAAAATTGCTCATCAAAACGAAGTAAAAAACTTGCAAATAATCCTCTTACAACGATTTGTGTTTGAATAACATCTAATTCAGGATTCTTTAATAACATCAATAGAGGTTCATGTCCTATTCGAGAAAGGGCTCTAATGAAAGACATTGAGTAATTAAGTCTTCCTATCCAATACAATTTACCAAAATTAGGAATAAAACGATACTGAATAAATTCTTGCGACAATAAATCTACAACTTTTTCAGAAATTATCATTTTATCTTTCCTATGTAACATAAAAGTTTCAACTGATGCCTGAGCTGCCGCTACTTGTATTTTTAGAGAAACACTTTCATTCACGATATCTCTTAAAATTAAGGCATATTTTTCTTTTGTTTCTCTTTGCTTCCATTGATCAAGAGAAGACAACAATCTTTTTATAGATTTTAGGACAACAATTTTTACATCTTCATTTTGAACTGTCTTGAAAAATCTAAAAAGATCAGATAACAAAACTTCCGCATCACCAGTCAATTCGCCTAGTATACTGATTGTGAAAATTTGTATGCCTTGATCAGAATCATGTAACAATTTCATTAGAATATCCCTCTTCTCTGAAATCGAATCATAAACTTGTATATGCAAACGCATGTTGTCAATTGATAAATTATCAGTTGTCAGTACATTATCCATTACTCTTGATAAATAATCAAAAAAGGTTATTCTTTCTATCGTCGTAGGATCGCTTAACAACTTGATAATAAAGGGCACAATATAAGGGGTAGTATCACAAATAGCCCCAAAAGTCCCATTCTCTCCTAGAACATGTTCTATTGCATGTCCTCGTATCTCTTGGTCAGGTGAATTTAATTCTTTTATTCTTTGCGGAATCTCCTCAAGATAATCATCACTGTTTCCCCAAATGTGATAGCCTACATTCTTCCAATCAATATCATCTAAGCCTTCAAACATGTATCACCTCTTACTTCTTTATTACTTTGAAGTTCAAATTATAGATAATATTTTACAACCTCTTTTAATCTTATGTTACGATTCAGAACATGAAATTTTCAAAAATAATTATCTTTTTCATCTTCCTCGTCGCCTGCTCACCACAAGTGACCACATCCCCAACGATTTCACCAACAAACACGCCATCACGACCAATTCCCACGCCGAGATATGATGTCACGGAGCAGAATCAGGTTGAGGTCACAGAAGAGGCGACGGCGACACAGCGGGTAACTGTCACAGCGACGGAAGAGGTCAACGCGGGAGAAATATCTACTGAAACGCCAATATCCAATGATTGGATGACGTCACCGATTTTGCCTCAACCCACTGAAAACATCCGCGCGATTTATGAATATGGTCAAACGTTGGGGAATAATCCAAACTCGTTTTCGATTTTTGGAGATTGCCAAGCCAGACCCGATGAATTTTTTGGATTGTTTGAAACGGATGAAAGTTTAGTTGCAAGCCTCACGCCTGATTTGCAAGAAACTGTGAATCAGTTTTATGGTTCGTTCAATCGTGAAAGCCCAACCGCGCAAGATGGCACCACGCCTGGCGCGTTGTTATGGATACAATGGCATCGTGGCAAATATGGTTGTATGTTTACAGAAACACCTGTGGAATGTGAATTGCGCATCAATAACCCTTCGTTTGTGATTATTCAAATCGGCTCGCATTTTGAATCACGCAACACTGAATATTTACGGCGCATCATCACACAATTGATTGATCGAGGTGTGGTTCCGATTCTTGCTACCAAAGCGGATAACCGCGAGTTAGATTTTCGCGTCAATCGTGATATGTACCTGCTTGCTCAAGAATTTGATTTGCCTCTCTGGAATTTTTGGGCATCGCTTTCCGATTTACCCAATCGCGGTTTATACACGCGTAAAGACCGTCCGTTACAAGGTGATATTTATTTAATAGAAGAAGCGCAGGAGATTCAACGTCAAACAGGTTTGGAGGCGTTAAATATTGTTTGGCGATATGCGACAGATAATTAAAACGTAGGGGCGACGTTCTGTCGTCCAAGAAAATAAAAAGGACGCGGAAACCGCGTCCCTACATTCAACCTTCCAACTTTCAAACCTTCAACCTGTTAACCCTTAAGCGGCGGAGCATCTTTATCATACACAAACACTTGCACATCCATGCCGTCATTATTCAACATATCCATTGCAGGTTGAAACGTCGCATCTTTAATTTTTTGCATATCACCCGCAGGTGCATACACTGAAAGCCGCGCTTCTTCATCAGACATTTTCGCAGCTTTAACTTCCGCACTTCCACAGGCGGCTTTGATTAAGTCTGTCATCTTTTTAATAGCGTCATCAATGGACATAAACGGCTCCTGTTTTTCAAATTATACAACATCAACCTGCATTCAACTTTGCAACTGTCACACCTTCCCCACCTTCAGTATGACCACCTTCTTCAAAAGATTTTACATACGAATGTCCGCGCAAGGCATCACGCACGGCTTGGCGTAATTTTCCAGTTCCCTTACCATGAATGATTCGCACAAACGGCAAACCCGATAAATACGCTTGCTCTAAATATTTTTCCATCTTGTCTAACGCATCTTCACTCATCAATCCGCGCAAATCAACTTCCATGCCAGGGGACTTCGTCCCGACCGCAGACGATGGACGGCTGACCGTTTTCTGCTTATTGCTTTCTGATAACTGTTCGCTAGATTTTCTAATTAACTCCGACATCCTCGCCCGCACACGAATCGTCCCAATTTGAATCTCCGCATCAGACTCACTCAAAGCTGTTACTACACCTTCAGCATTCAATGTGCTGACAGTGACTCGTTCTCCCAACTTCAAAGATTGATTGCTGAAAGCTGATTGCTGATTGCTATTTCTTTCAACAGGTTGCGTTGTTTTGTTTTCAATCTCTTCCATCTTTTCTTCAATAGACTTAATTGCTTGCAAAGGTTGACTGGCTTTTTTCAATTGTGATTTCAACGAATCAATATTGCTTCTCAACACAGCAACTTCCAATTCACCTTCAGCGCGGGCTTTGGCTAAAGTTTCACGGCGTTCATCTTCTATCTTTTCGAGACGCTTTTCTAAATCAACATTTTGTTTTTCAAGTTTGGCTCGTGCTTTTTCTAACTTTTCTCTTTCGCGTGATGTTCTGTTTCTCTCTTTACGAATATCATCTAATAATTTATCAGCACGCAAATCTAGTGGATTAATTTCCGCTTTGGCAGAATCAATAATTGATTGTGGAAGACCAAGCCGTTGCGCAATTGCTAAGGCGTTGGATCTGCCCGGTAGTCCAAGAGTCAGCTTGTAGGTAGGGCGAAGCGTTTTTATATCAAATTCAAGAGATGCGTTAACGACTCCATCTGTGGAATGTGCAAATGTTTTTAATTCAGGATAATGTGTCGCGACCAAAGTCATTGCACCTGTTTCAAGTAAGTGACTCAAAATCGCGCGAGCAATTGCGGCACCTTCTTGTGGGTCAGTGCCTGAACCGAGCTCATCAAAAATAACTAATGAACGATGATCAATGTGTTTAAGAATACGAATAATATTTGTGATGTGACCTGAAAAAGTTGAAAGCGATTGCTCAATAGATTGTTCATCGCCAATATCCGCATAGACCGAATGAAAACAGGGAAGTTGCGAACCGCTTTGTGCAGGAATATGAAGTCCACTTTGCGCCATGACGACAAGCAAACCAACTGTTTTCAATGAAACAGTTTTTCCGCCAGTGTTTGGACCCGTGATAACAATTGCACGCGTACCTTCACGTGGGTCAACATCAATGGGCACAACTTGATTTGAATCAATCAATGGATGGCGTGCATGAATTAATTCAAAATCAAAACTTGGCTTTTCGCTTTTATTTTTTGACAATTCGTGTAACACTGGTTCATTAGCATGAAGTTCATCCGCATATTTCGCTTTTGCAAATGCTAAATCTAATACTGCCAAATTTTCAACACCATACTTTAATTCAACGGCATGTTCGCCAACAATTGCTGAAACTTCTGCAAGGATTCTTTGTTCTTCATCTCGTTGTGCAAGTTGTAATTCACGAATTTCATTATTGGCTTCTACAATCGGCAATGGTTCTATAAATAAAGTTGCACCACTAGATGATTGGTCATGAATCACTGATTTGATTTTCCCCTTAAATTCTGCTCGCAATGGAATCACATAACGCCCATCACGTTGGGTGATGATGGGTTCTTGTAACATTTGTGAAGTTTTTGAATCGGTTACATATTTCTGCAAACGACTCATTAAACGATCTTGTGCGATTCTTAAACTTCGGCGAATGTCTGCTAACTTTGGTGATGCTGAATCTAAAACCTCGCCACGTTCTGAAAGGACTTTTGTAATTGCGTCTACAATCCCGAACGTTTCGGGCAAGCCTTCTACAATCAAAGTCAGGCGCGGATATTCATTTTCTTTCTTGTCAAAATTCTTTTTCAAATCTCGGCAAGAAATTAAAGTAGATTTCACATCCAACAAAGCATGTGGGTCAAGTACACCGCCTCTCGCCGCCAAATCTGCTTGTGGACGAATATCATGTGCGGCACCAACTCCCATACCTTGCAGAGATAAAATTTTTCTAGCCTCGGTTGTTTCACTTAAACGTGAAATCGCCAACTCAAAAGAATCGGTTGGTTCAAGGCTACGAGCCAATGCCATCGAAGCGGAAAAATCACAAAAGCCTGCTAACTTTTCCAAAATCTTCGGGTATTCAAGTACGTTGAGAGTCTTACTATCCATAACGAGAATTATAAACCTATTGGGTGATGCATTGAAAATATAAATTCAGATACAATCAAGCAGTTTTAAGTCTAGGAGCATTCCATGAAAAACATAGATACGCGCCAATTAATTACAAGTATCACAGCAGGGCTAGTGGCAGGTTTAATTGTGATTGTCTTTTGTATTTCATTGGCAACTTTAATTTTCAGCGGCGAAATGAGCGCGTACATTTCACGCGGCATTGGTTTATTTTTATTCGGCGGTTTTGTGATGTCTGTTTTGATTAGTATCTTTGGAACTTTGCCCGGCACAGCCATTGGTCCGCAAGACGGACCCGCCGCATTGATTGCCGTAGCCGCCAGCGGAATCACCGCTTCACTCGTCGGGACATCTGATTCTGTTTTCTCGACCGTTGTTGCTACCATGATAATTTGTTCTTTTGCAACTGGAATTATCTTTTTCTTAATCGGCACATTCAAACTTGGTAATTTAGTTCGTTACATTCCCTATCCCGTTGTTGGTGGATTTTTAGCAGGCACAGGCTGGTTACTCACGCGCGGCGCAATCGAAGTGATGACTGGTGAAACATTGAGCATGAGTGTTTTAGGCAGTTTATTAAATTCAGATATGTTAATCCGCTGGTTGCCGGGGACTATTTTTGCTGTAATTGTTTTAGTTGTTCTACGAAAAGTAAATCATTTTCTCGTCTGGCCCAGCATTGTATTTAGTGCGATTCTTTTGTTTTACATTGCTTTGTTTGCAACAAACACATCTGTTGAACAAGCGCGAAGTTTAGGCTTGTTGTTACAAGAATTTCCAGCAGGTGGCTTATGGAAACCATTTTTTGGTACAGAGTTTAGTCAGGTGCAATGGAATGTGTTAGCAAATAATGTAGATAAACTAATTCCAGTGCCATTGGTGAGTTTGATTGCCTTTTTATTAAATGCCACAGGCTTAGAGTTAGTCGCCAAACGTGACATCAACCTCAACCATGAATTAAGAATCACAGGCATTGCCAATATCGCCTCAGGTTTGGGAGGCGGACCCGTTGGCTATCACATGCTTGGGGCAACATCGCTGGGTCAAAAAATGGGAGCAAAGACGCGCATTGTCACCATCACCACCGCAGTTGTGTGTGGATTAATTTTATTAGCAGGCGGGGCTTTCATCAGTTATGTGCCAGTTGCTTTGTTAAGCAGTTTGTTACTGGTGTTAGGTTTATCTTTTCTTATAGATTGGGTGTATGACGCTTGGTTCAAACTTCCGCGTTCAGAATACTTCATTGTATTAATTAGTTTGGTTGTGATTGCCACGATTGGATTCCTCGAAGGCGTTGGTGTTGGTATCATTGCCGCAACTGTTATGTTTGTATTCAAATATAGCAATGTCAACACCGTGCGCGATACATTGAATGGAAAAATTTATCATTCCAAAGTAGAACGCCCGCAAATTCAACGCGATATTTTGCATGAACATGGCGAAGGCATTCACATCTTCCGCTTGCAGGGATACATTTTCTTCGGCACGTCTGATAAATTGCTGACGCGCATCCGTGAATTGTTAGAAGATAAGAACATCAAAGAACATTTTATTCTTTTAGATTTTCACCGCGTCTATGGTTTAGATTCTTCGGCTGTTTCCAGTTTTACGCGCATGCGACAAGTAGCAGAATTACATAAGACTCAATTGGTTTTAACAGAAGTAGATTCTACAATTCGAAAATCAATGGAACGTGGCGACTTCAAAGCCGATGAGTATGTGCATTTCTTTCCTACCTTAGACCATGGCGTGGAATGGTGTGAAAATAAATTGCTTCAAAAGTATGAAGCCTCGACGCAGTTTATTCAGGTTGGAATTAAATCCCAATTGAAGCGCACATTTCCAAAACCCGAGTTGATTGATAAATTGATTCCTTATCTTGAACGCATGGAAGTAGCAGAAAATTTTTATTTAATGAAACGCGGAGACTTGCCTGAGTCTATGTACTTTATTGAGGCAGGCAGATTAAACGTCTTGATAGAAACGGCTGAGGGTGAAGTCACCCGTTTGAGTAGCGTCAGAAGCGGAACTGTCGTAGGCGAGTTAGGTTTGTATCTAAAAAATAAAAGAACAGCGAATGTAGTCACAGAACAAAAAAGTGTTTTGTATAAATTGACCACTGAGTCAATGAAAAAGATGGAAAGTCAAGACCCAGACGTCGCGTCTGCATTGCATGAGTGGATTGCACGTTTGTTAGCCGAACGTATGGCAGATAACAACCGCGCCATTGAAGCGTTATTAGATTAATGAATCAAAAACAAAAAATTTCGTGGTTTGAAATTTTAGCACTTGTACTCATTAGCGTTCAAATTTTTTTGTATGCTTTTATGTGGCTTCGCTTATTGAATGACCCATCTATCAAAACAATGGACTTCATCAGTTTTTATACCACAGGGCGTTTGATGCGTATGGGAGAATATCAACAAATTTATAATCTTGATTCGCAAGCCTTGATTCAAAATCAAATCATCGGCAAGACCTCTGCGCCTTTGATATTTGCACATCCACCGCATTTGAATTTTTTATTAGCATTCATCGCCAGTGAAGATTATGTTTCATCCTATAAAGTTTGGTCATTGCTAAATGTGTTTGTATTATTAATATGTGCCACATTAATAAAAAGATTTTTCATTAAATTAAATTGGGATGTTCGTTCCGCATGGCTCGGCGCAATTGGGAGCATTACATTTTTCCCAATCTTCATCAGCATTCTCGGCGGGCAAGATACGGTTTATACATTACTCGGTTTGCTATTATGGATGTTCGGTTTATTAAATGCAAAAGAGATAAAAGCGGGATTTGGATTAGCACTAGCGACTCTTTCGCCAACGATTGCTGGCGCGCTGGTATTGCCTCTTTTCGCTTCAAGACGACGGGCGGGAATTTGGTTTGTGATAGGGATGCTTTTGCTTACGCTTCATGCTTTTTTATTGCTTGGGTTGCAAGGGATTAAAGATTTTATCTATTTGCTTGGCATTAATTCAGAAGCGCAAGTGTACGGGTTAGATTGGTCAAAAATGTATAACTTGTTTGGCTTATTGATACGGTCATTTCCAAATGGCAACGAGGAATTGATACGCAATATTGTTTGGAGTGTGGCAGGTTTATCTATTTTGATAATGTGTATATGGTGGTGGAAAAAGGATATTACTGTAAAACATATCAGCATTGCAGTTTTGCTTGGCACATTCACCGCCCCACATTTGTATTTGCATGGATTAAGTTATTTGCTTTTACCGCTTTTAGGCATAATGGTCTTATTGTATGAAGCACGAAAGCAAACAATTGCTCTGCTTCTCGTGCCAATAATTTCGACATGTTTAATCATTATTTTGTTGTTAATCCCAATTTGGGATTTCAATATATACTACCTGCTCATGCTCGCAGTATTCTTGGCGTTCGTTTTTTTGAAAAAATCAAATTCAATAGAGGATAAAACTTTATGATTGTCGTATCAGATATGATGGGAACATTGACCACAGGCTCGCCATTTTTAGGGCTAGTGGATTGGGTCAAGCATAATCAAAGCAAATGGCAGGCGAACTTAACGATGGCTTCTGTTTTGCCATCGTACTTCCTCGCAAAAAATGGAATCATTGACTGGCAATTATGGGGACAAAAATTAATGGTCAATAGTTTGGATTATGTCAAAAACATAGATGAAGAAAAATTAAAACAAGTTTCTGAATGGGTTGTAGAACATAACTTGTGGAAGAAACGCCGTGAAGATGTGATTCAAAGACTCATCAATCATCGTGAAAAAGGTGCACAAGTTTATATTGCCAGCAGTGTGGTTGAGCCATTCATTGAACCATTTGCAAAAAGAATCGGCGCACAAGTGAGTGGCACACCTGTGGAAATTAAAGACGGTCACTTGCGCATGGTTGGCGAATTAATTTCAAACGAAAAAAAGATTGAGCAGGTTTTGAGTCGCTTAGGTGTAGATAAAATTGATTTTGCTTATGGCGATACTTCATTAGATATTCCATTGCTTGAACATGCAGAGCATCCTGTAGCAGTTTATCCTGATGCGAAATTGAAAAAAGTTGCCTTAGAAAAAAATTGGGAAATTATTGGCGACACGCCGAAATATGGGTAATTAGTGGTTAGTAATTGGTGGTCGAGTAGTCACGCTCTTGTTCTTTGCGACATATCGAGACCACAAGTTAGAGGAGAAACATGGGTCAAACAACATTACGAAGAATCCGAAAACGAAAAGCAGAAAATAAGGTGTATTTATGCGCGCCAGTAAATTCTTTAGTAGAAGGAATTTACGAACAGAATATTCCGTTTTCTGAAATCAAAAAACATGGTGATTTTGGACTCGGCACGTTCAACGATTTAGATGGCGAGATGATGATGGTGGATGGAGAAATTTTCCGCGTCGGGTCTGACGGGAAAGTGAATCAGATTACCGACGAAGAAGTTTGCACCCCATTCGCGTGTGTGACAAATTTTCAACCAGCCAGTGATGAAATATTGAACGAAGAATTAGATTACAACGACTTTCTCAGATGGATGATTGAGTTAATGCCATCCCCTAATATTTTTTATGCGTTTCGCATCACAGGTGACTTTGCTTACGTCAAAACTCGTTCTGTTCCAAAACAAGAAAATTATCGACCATTAGTGGAAGTGGCAAAAGAACAACCGACTTTTGAATTTCATAACGTAAGTGGTGTGATGGTTGGTTTTTACACGCCACATTTTGTATCTTCAATCAGTGTGCCAGGTGTGCATTTACATTTCTTGACTGATGACAAATCCAGTGGTGGGCATTTGCTTGAATGTCGTCCAAAACATATAAAAATTGAGTTGCAATATTTATATACGTTGGAATTATCACTACCATCGAATTTGGATTATCTGACTTGGGATTTTCAACGCGATATCGGCAAAGATTTGGATAAGGCGGAGAAGTAATAAGAATTAAACATCTACTTTTGGATTAATTATCAAGTATCAAGGTTGGTTGGTGCCAAAGGGATAATCTTTAGAATAATGTTTTTGATTCTAATAGATAGAACTAGATGTATTCAATGTACATTAGAAAATTTTATGGAGTTGTAGTAATAAATGGGGTTGGGGTGAAAGAACTTGGTGGGGTATTTGTAGAGCTTCCTAAATCTGATGATATATTTTTGACTTTTAATGGGCCTATCTTTTCAAGGCTGAATTCGATTTCAGAATTTTCTCCTAAGTTTAGGATAATAAACTTAGGTTCAATTTGTCTTGAATTTCTATCAAAGGGTGCACAAATTACATTATCGTTAGCTATCCAAAGTACTACTCGTTCTGGAGAAGTATTTACTACTCTAAATTCAGTTTGTTGGAGAGCACTTGATACGCCTATATCATAAGAAATAAAAATAATTAGTCCAGTAATGCACAACACAAGAAACGCTCGTACATCTAATATTTTGAAAAAGCCAGCAGCAAGAGATGGGGATTTATCATTCTGTATAATTTTGACACTTTCTTCATGTTCTGCATATAGTTTTGCAAAATATCCCTTCTTATCTTTTTGAGTAAGATACGGTGTTAAGAAAATCGCAACAACGTAAACAATAATAAATATTGCAAATACCCATGAGTATCTAAGTACTTCTGGTACGTTAGAGTAAATCAAAAAATAAATAAGAAAAACTATCAAGCCAATAAATGCATAATACAGTTTATGCTGCATCGGTTCAGACTGATGAGAAATTATTCCCAGAAGGGGAAAAGCAATCATAGAAATCAATAGAAAGATTATTATTATCCCAGTTAATACTATAAATATCCGAACGAGATCAAAATTAATAAACTCAAGTGGTATTTTAAACACTGAAAAATATCCCCATTCATATGAAAATACAATTGCGTATGCAATGAAAGGTATTGCAGCAAGGATCACAGTATCTGATAAATTTATCTTATCGAGAATACGGCGATTGGGGAGTTTTTTCTTAGTCTTTTTCGATGAAGTTTTTTTATTCTCTACCATAATTCCCTATCAAGTTTTGGCATTGTTTCATCACAAAATTATTTGTTATTAAATTTTTATGAATTATAAACGAAAACTAGCCTCAAAATTGAGGTTGCTTTCTTATTAGTTCCTCTTATTCTATAGAGTTGAAATTATGTATTATCCCGTATTTCTTAAACCTGCTGCAACGCCATTATCTTCAATTGTGTCATGCTGAGCGGTAGCGAAGCATCTCTGAGATTGTCGTAGGGATTCTTCGCCGCAAAGAGCAAGAACGCGGCTCAGAATGACACAGCAATCTTATCCCGTATTCCTCAAACCTGCTGCAATGCCATTAATCGTCAATGCCATCACTTCTCTTAAAGATTTTGCTTCGGCACCTTCTGAATCTTTCAAAGCACGCAAGCGTTTCAATGTTTCTACTTGAATGTAATTCAACGGGTCAACATACGGGTTGCGAAGTCCAATCGCTTGTTGAGTCACAGGTTCAAGTTCAAGTAACGAATCATGTCTGCTGATTTTCAAAATCAAATCGCGAGTCAATTCATATTCTTTGCGAATGGCAGTAAAAATTTCATCGGCAAGTTTTTTATCTGGCACCAAATCCACATACAAAGCAGAAATTTCCATATCCGCTTTCAACAAAGACATTTCACAATTATTTAACAACGTCCGAAAAAACAACCAGCCATCATACATTTCTTTCAATAAATTTTCATCGTCAATCGCGGCTAAGCCCGAACCCAAACTATACCAACTCGGCAAATTGAAACGGCTTTGCATCCACGAAAAAACCCAAGGGATTGCCCGAATCTGATTGACAGCACCCAACTTTCCGCGTGATGAAGGGCGCGAACCAATATGCAAACGTTTGATTTCATCCAACGGAGTCGCAGATTCCCAAAAGTCAATAAATCCAGATGTTTCATAAACGAGTGAGCGATATTTTTTTAACGACTCATTTGACATTTTATCTAATGCGCTTCGCCACTTCGGGACAATTGATTCTTGCTTCGTTGGAATTGATGCCAAGATGACAGCGCTTGTGATTTGCTCAAGATGACGATGTGCCAAAGCAGGGTTTGCATAACGTGATGCGATAATTTCACCTTGCTCAGTGAGACGAAATTTTCCGTTGATACTGCCAACAGGTTGCGAACGAATTGCATGATGAGCAGGTCCGCCGCCGCGCGCAATGGTTCCACCGCGCCCATGAAAAATAGAAAGTTTTATTTTATGTTTTTGTGCAGTTTGTGTAATCTCTTCTTGTGCTTCATATAAAGACCAATTCGCCATCAGATAACCACCATCTTTATTGCTATCTGAATAACCAATCATCACCATTTGTTCATTGTGATGTGTTTGCAAATGTTCGCAATAAATTTCTGATGTAAACAACGATTCAAGAATCGCCGAAGCATCTTTCAAATCTTTGACAGATTCAAACAACGGCACAATTTGTGGAATGGTTTTACAGCCCGCCCATTTTGCAAGCAATAAAACTGTTAATACATCTGCCGCGGCATGCGTCATCGAAATCACAATTGGACCCAATAATTCTTTTCCATAAATTTCGTGAGTTCGGGCAATCAATTGAAACAATGCCCATGTTTCAGCAGAATTTGCAGTAACACCCGGATGTTTTGAAAGGCTAGGAATTGGCTCGCTCAATAAACGAATTAATAAATCCAGTCGCTTCTCATTCGGTATATTTTCAAAATCAGATTCAATTTTCAAAATATGCAATATTTCACTGATAGCAAAATTAAAACGGCTTGAATCTTCGCGGATATCTAAACGCGCAGAATGCAAACCAAAAATTTGCACTTTACGAATCGCATTTTGTAATTCATCATTTACTAAACTTTCAGGCAAAGCAGATGCGATTAATTGCAAAGGTTCCAATAAATCATTTTCTTGTAAATGTGCTTCATGTTCATAATCACTTAACAAATGCTTCACCATATCATCTTTTGAAGCAATGGCAAGGTCATTTGCCAGCAAAGCTAAAATCAAACGATAAGGTTCGCGTTCATAACGCTTGGCAATAAAATCTGCATGGAATGGAAATGGCTCCCGTTTTTTCAGCCATTCCATTAAAGGTTTTGGTGGCTTAATGCGATTCGAACTGACACTTAAATGCCTGCCTAATTCTTGAAACGTCTTGCGATGATTTTCTACTGCTAGCCCACGATGCAAGCGTAACGTCTCAGCCGTTACAGCCGAAGTGACAAACGGATTCCCATCTCTGTCGCCACCAATCCATGAGGCGAGTTTGAGCCAACGTGTTGAAATTTTTATTTCGGGATAATATTTTTCAAGCGCTTTTTCTAAATCACGATAAATCAAAGGTATCGTATTCCAAAAAAATGAATCAACAAAATATAAACCCGTCTTAACTTCATCGGTCACAGATAATTTTTCTGCACGGCTTCGATCTGTGAGCCATAAAGTAGAAATGGCACTGTGCAATGAAGAACGAATCGCTTCTTTTTCACGCGATGAAATGCCTTCCTGATTAATTTCTTTGAGCAATTTTTCAATGCGTTGTGTGTTTGAAAGAATTGTTCGTCTACGTGCTTCTGTTGGATGTGCTGTTAAGACTAATTCGATAAATAAATTTTCTAACAGTTTAGATACTTCTTCCGCACTGACATTTCTCCCTTTGAGAATTGCAAACGCCTCACCAATTGACTCGTGAACTGGTTCTGGATACGATTCATCTTCTCGCTGATTCAACAATTGCACTCGGCGATTCTCTTCTGCAAGATTCACCAAATCAAAATATGTAGCAAATGCCGCCGCGACTACACGTGCATCTTCATTTTTTAACTTTGAAACTTCTTGTTGCAATTTTTTCGCCGCATCAACATCCCCGCTTCGGCTGGCTTTGGCAAGCAAACGAATCTTTTCTTCAATCTCAAATAATTTTGGCGACTCAAGTTCAGAAATGACTTCTCCAAGCAAGCCACCAAGCAAATGTATGTTTTCAGAAATTTTCATAGATTAGATTATAAAGTGGAAAGTAGAAAGTTGAACAAATAATATACTTTTTGCAAAAGTCTAAAGTTCAAACCACAGAGACACAGAGCCACGGAGTTTTTTGTATTTTTTTCTCTGTGTCTCCGTGACTCAGTGGTTCAAAATTAAGATGCAAATTAATATAAATGCTTATACAAGAGGTTTAATGAGAGAAGAAAAAAATTACGAATTACCAATTATCGCATAGCATCCTTTAGGACGATTTATGAATTTAATGCTTTCACAAAAACTTCTGCCATTTTTTGAATATTGATTTCTTCCGAAACAATCCGAAATGATTCTTTTCCCATTTCTCTTAATCGTTTTATATCTGATAGCGCTTCCTTCATTGTTGAAACTAGCACTTTGTAATTTTCTGGTTCAATTTGCCAGCCATTTTTTTCACGGACTAAATCATCTTGTGTTCCATCGCCTTTCGCCACAATCACAGGTAATCCATAACTCATAGCTTCTTGCACAGCCAGCCCGCCAGTGCCAGGCAATACAAATAAATCTGATTTTTCAAAATATGGTTTAAGTTCAACTCCATGTTTCGCGCCGATAAATTCTGTTGATGGATAAATTTCTTTTGCCAGCGTTTGTAAATTTTCTCTTTCGGGTCCATCACCAACGATGATTAAACGAAGATTTAATTTTATTTCTGCACAAGCACGAATCAAAGAATCAATTCTTTTTCTATTTTGCAATCGTCCAACGAACAAAATTGTCGTATGGTCTATTATGGTCAATGGTCTATTGTCTATTTTTTCTGGTTTTGATGAAACTGAATTATGTGCCACAAAAATTTTTTCTCTTGGAAATCCTAATTGAGCATATTCATCTGCACCGCGTTGACTGTAAGCAATCATCGCATCAAATTGATGAACAAACCTTTTCCAAAACCAGTTTTGTTTTGGAGCACCCAATCCCCAGCCAATGACTTTTCGTCCACGTTTATGCATCCAGTTCACAGCCAAAGGTGTAGATAAATATCTTGGATTTGCTTCAACGATTAAAGCATCAGGATTTGATTCTTCAAGCCAGTTGATAAATCCTTGTTGATAACAAAGATAAAACTTGCCACCCAATAAATGAATATTTTTCGCTTCAACATATTTTGCAATTTGAGTTTGTCCGCTCGCAATCATTTCTTCTTGACGAGGCATACCTGCAAATAATGTCATACTATTTTCACAATGACTTGCAAGCAAATCAAAAAATGGAACACGATAACTTGGGAGCACGCGTTGTTGCAAAGCGAGTTTACCTTTGAATTGATTCATAAATAACTTATATCAGAGATTATAAAAACTATGCCATCCCTACGGGATTTGGTTCTCTTAATCTGAAATCCTATAATCATTACATCCCTACGGGATTGACAACTCACAACGAGAGAAGATAACTGCATAATCATCTCGATATTCTTCACACCAAACATTTGATTCCGAAACCGCTTGAATTAATTTCGGTTGTGCGGCTTGTGAAAGTAAAAGCAGATTAATGCCTTCTTTATCAAAAAATTCTTGCCAGCCTTGTGCGTTTGTGACATTAACATAGTCTTGCCATTGCTCGACAGAAAAACTATACATACGAGTATCTATCCATGTGGGGCGAGAAGGCAGGGCAAATTGAAGATATGAGCCAAAGGCATAATCATTCCATAATGGATTTGGCAACTCTTCATGGCTTTTCAAAAATTCAACGGCTTGAATAGGCGTTGTTGATAATTCATAAAGTGGTGGCGCATCTTTCCACCATGAGTCACGGAGGCTGGGGGTAAGCAAAAGTGGCAGGGTCAGCAACACAAGCCCCACCGTAGTATTGAGGCGCGGATTGATTTTCTCAATCGGCTTATCGAGCCATTGATGACTCCAATCCGCAATTAATTTTGATGTGAAAATCGCTAGCAAAAACATAAACCAAATCACATAGCGAATGCCCGAAAGCGCGAGCCAGCCGAAGCCGAGAAATAAAATCCATTCGAGTAGAGATAATTTATTTTTGGATAAACTTGCGATGATGGGAAACGCGAGCAACCACGCGAAAAAAATATTCATTTGCCAACCTTCGTTTGTTGGCGGATACCACTCGACGCTGAATAAATAATCGGATGGGTTGTTCAAAATGAAAAATAAATATTCCCAAACGCCCACACCATGCGGATTTATTAAACTTGCAATAAGCATAGCAACAATTGCAAAAATGATTTCTTTGCGATTTCCATTCCCAAACACAAATGCCGCGCCTGCTAATACAAATGGCAAAATAAACGAGCCATGCAAATTGACCCACAATAAAACAGAAAGCGGAAGTAAAAATAAAAGCTTGTTATTTTTTTCTTGCCATTGATAAATTGCAAACAAACATAATAAAAATAATGGATAGGCAAATAACTGCGGACGAATCATCCAGTTGTTAGAAGTGGAAAGACCTAGAATAAATAAAAGAATCGTAACTGTCCGTGCGCCAGACCATGTGCGCATTAAAAACCAAATCAGTGCGTAGGTGATTCCAATTAATATGGCGCGTAATAAAAAGGTTAAACCTGCATCTCCAATTTGATAGACCCAATAAAAAATAATGGCTGATAACCATTGCTGATAAAAAATTGGTTCGCCTGCGCGACTGTGACTCATGGTATCTATTGCTGGAATTGCGCCTTGCTCCAAAATATCTTTTCCTAAACGCAAATACCACCAATAATCTTGCGCGGGGACGGATAACATGAATGTAAGCGCAAGTAATGGGAATAATGCGAGCGAGAGC
>JAEURG010000136.1 GCA_016789345.1 Anaerolineales bacterium
CAACATGTGGTGCGGGTGTTTGGAACAAAAGGAACGTTTATTTACGATGATATGGGTGCGCGTGTACATTGGACGCGCGATGAAGATAAAAAGGCAGAAATGTTAACGATGCCAACTCTGCCAGCAGATAAAGGTGACTTAATTCCTGATTTTGTTTCTGCAGTGTTGGAAGATAAAAATATCAATGAACAAACCCAAGCCGCATTTGACGGTTTAAGCATTAGTGCCGCATGTGACCGTGCTTTGATAACAAAAAGATTGGAGACAATAAAATACTTATGACAACTCGAAACCTTCCGTTTGGTAAACCGTGGATTGGTGATGAAGAAAAGAATGCTGTTTTAGAAGTACTGGCTGGTGATGTGCTTACACATGGTCCGCAAAGCAAAGCCTTTGAAGAAGAATTTGCTGAATACATGGGTGGCGGATATTGTGTATCTGTCAGTTCTGGTATGGCGGCATTGCATTTAAGTTATTTAGAAATGGGAATCGGTGTAGGCGATGAAGTGATTGTGCCAGCCGAAACGCATGTTGCAACGGCTCATGCTGTTGAAATGGTTGGGGCGAAGCCTGTGTTTTTAGATTGTGAACCAACTACAGGCAATATTGATGCGTCTAAATTAGAAAGTCTTATCACAAAAAAAACAAAAGCCATCAGCATGGTTCATTTTTTGGGTGTGCCATGTGAGATGGATGCAATTATGAAAATTGCTGACAAGCAAGGTTTGAAAGTGATTGAAGATTGTGCTTTAGCAATTGGTTCTCGTTATAAAGGTACACATGTCGGTTTGATTGGTGATACAGGTTGTTACTCGTTTTATCCAGTCAAACATATTACAACGGGTGATGGCGGCATGTTTGTCACCAAGCATAAAGATGTAGCAGCGCGCGTTTCAAAAATTCGCGGCTTTTATGTAGATAAAACATTTGCAGAACGCACTATCCCCGGTATGTATGACACGCTTGGTGTTGGTTTGAACTATCGCATGAGTGACATCAATGCTTCTATTGGTCGTCAACAATTAAAACGTATGGGTGTGATTCGTGAAAAACGTGAGGCAAATTTCATTACTTTGAAATCAGGTCTCTCAAATATTTTTGGCATTTCAATTTTAGATTCTCAAAATAAAGATGCTATCTCTAGTTTTTATTGTTTGAGTGTTGTGTTAGAAAAACCATTAGATGCAAAAAGAATTGAAATTGTGAAAAGATTAAATGCCGCAGGCGTTGGTACAAGCGTGTATTATCCGCAACCTGTGCCACGCATGTCTTACTATCAAAATAAATATGGATATAAAGCAACTGATTTTGTTGGCGCAGAACGAATCAGTGACCAATCCATTGCCTTGCCTGTTGGTCCGCATCTGACGACTGACGACATGGTCTATATTTCCCAAACATTTTCTTCCGTTTTGAAGGAGTTGAACTAATGACTGTTGAATTAATTCCCTTAAAAGATAGGCGCATTGTTATTATCGGTGGTGCAGGTTTTATTGGTCATAACCTTGCGTTGGCATTAAAGTCAAAAGGTGCACAAGTTGAAATTATTGATGGTTTGCAAGTAAATAATTTGCTTGCTTATACATCAGCAGATGCGGCTGATAATCCGAACCGTGATTTATATGTGAAAGTAATTAATCAGCGTCTTGAGTTGTTGCGTGAAGCGGGAATTCCTTTGCATGTGCAAGATGCGCGTGATTACCATGCACTTTCACGAGTTTTATCTCAAATTAATCCGCAAGTGATTATCCATCTTGCCGCAATTTCACATGCTGGAAAATCTAACAAAGACCCATATAGTACGTTTGACCACAGCCTGCGTACTCTGGAAAACGCGCTTGATAATTCCCGTAAGAAAGTTGAACATTTTATTTATCTTTCTTCTAGTATGGTTTATGGAAACTTCTTAACTGAAGAAGTAGAAGAAACTCATCCACTTGACCCCATTGGTATTTATGGTGCGTTAAAAGTGGCTGGCGAAAAAATGGTGATTGCCTATCAACAAGTGTTTGATTTGCCATACACAATCATTCGCCCTTCTGCTTTGTATGGACCTCGTTGTGTTAGCCGTCGCGTGGGGCAAATCTTCATTGAAAGTGCTATGAAAGGTGGAGTCTTGAAGATTGATGGCGATGGTGGCGAAAAACTAGATTTCACTTATATTGAAGACTTAACCAATGGTATTGAAAGAGTGATTCAACATCCTAATTCACGCAATCAAATTTTCAATATGACCTATGGTAAATCACGTTCTATCAATGACTTAGTTGGCATTATCAAAGAACATTTCCCCGAAGCACCTGTTGAATTTGTTCAACGTGATAATCTCATGCCTTTTCGTGGCACATTAAGCGTGAAAAAGTTGGATGACTTAATTGGTTACAAACCTACGAATCCAATTGACATTGGCTTTCCAAAATACATCAAATGGTACAAAGAACTTGACCCCAGCGGAAAGTTTTGGATGGATATTAAGGTCAGTGGATGAAGTTTGTAAGTGACGCATGGTTGAGCGAAGTCTTTGGATATGATGTTTTCAAAATCAATCTTGAAAACAATGAAACACTAGACTCAAAAAATATCTTTTCAAAAGAACTTCCTAAACGTGCATTTTATTATGCCAAAGTGCCAGTTACTGCTGTTTCGCAAGTTGGTGACTTAACAAATGCTGGCTTTCGCGTGATAGATGTCAATGTTACCTTTGAACGCCAACCTGAAAACATTACAGCAAACGAAAGCATTATTGTTCGTGATGTGAAGCCAGAAGATGAACTTGATGTGCTAAATATAGCCGAAACCTCATTTATTTATTCTCGCTTTCATCTTGACTCTCACGTTTCAAAAGAACTAGCAGACAAAATTAAGCGAGAATGGATTGCGAACTACATCCGCAAACAAAGAGGTGAAAGACTTCTTGTGGCTGAAATAAATGGCAAGCCAGCAGGTTTTTTAGCAGAACTCGTTACAAATGAAAAAATTGGTGTAATTGACTTAATTGGTGTTGATAAAAATATGCAAGGACAAGGTATTGGCAAAAGGCTCGTTCAATCTCATATTAAAGATTCTGTAAAAAAATATTCTAGCCTGCTTGTTGGAACACAAATTGCAAATATCCCTTCTATGCGACTTTATCAAACTTGTGGATATGAAATTGCAAACTCAACTTATGTTTTACATGCACATGTGAACGAAGGCAAAGTAATTTAAATGAAAATCAAAAATCGTGACTTAACCCGTGAAAGAATTTTGATTGCTGAAATTGGCAACAATCACGAAGGCGATTCCAAGCTGGCGATTGAAATGGCACACGCCGCTGTTGAGTCGGGTGCTGATGTTGTAAAAGTGCAATTGATTAATCCAGAGCGTTTGGTAAACATCAGCCAAACCCAACGCATCGAACAACTCACGCGCTTTCGTTTGCCTATGCAAACCTTTGAAGAAATGGCACAAATTGCTCATGCAAAAGGCGCGTTATTTATGGCATCTGCTTTTGATGTTGATTCACTTGAAGAAATTAATCCATTGCTTGATGGAATTAAAATCGCATCAGGTGATTTGGATTTTCATCCATTGCTTATCAAAGCCGCTTCTCTTAAGAAACCGATGATTCTTTCAACAGGCATGAGTACATTGAAAGAGATAAAGACATCAGTGGATGTTATCGCTTCTTCTCTTAATTCAGGCTTGCTTGCTGATCAGTTAGCATTGCTTCACTGCGTGAGTTTGTATCCTGCTTCGTTAGCGGATGCAAACTTAAATGTCATTCAAACTTTACAAAAAGAATTTAATTTCACAGTTGGTTATTCAGACCATACGCTAGGAATAGAAGCGTCAATTGCTTCACTATCACTTGGTGCAAGAATTATTGAAAAGCATTTCACACTTGATAAAACGCGCACAACGTTTCGTGACCATTCTTTATCCGCAGACCCTGCTGATATGCGTCGCCTTGCGGATGTAATTCATCAATACGATGCCATGCTTGGCTCAGGCGAGAAAAATATTTCCGAAGCAGAGGCAAGTATGGGCGAAGTAGCGAAGCGTAGTATTGTCGCCGCAAAAGATTTATCCGCAGGCATCATCTTAAGTGAATCAGATTTTGATTGCATTCGCCCACGCAATGGATTATCACCTGCTGAAATTTCATCGTTGATTGGTAAAAAATTAAAAACATCATTGAAACGCCATGATGTTTTCTTGAAAGAGCATGTGGAGTAATTATGTGTGGCATTGCTGGCTATTATGGAATGAATACGATTGCGGAAGAAAAAATAAATTTGTGCCTTAAATTGATGGGGCAACGCGGACCAGACCAAACCGAATATCGTCATTTTGCAAATGGCGAACATAATACTTATTTGTTGTTCGCGCGCCTCGCCATTATTGATTTAGATGAACGCGCCAATCAACCATTTCATTCAGAAAACAAATGGATGGTGTTTAACGGCGAAATGTATAACTATTTAGAACGTCGCGCTGAGTTGCAAGCCAAAGGCGTTACATTCAAAACAGAATCAGATACTGAAGTGATGTTGAAATCACTGCATCACGATGGCTTAGTTTCGTTAGATAAATGCGAAGGCATGTGGGCTTTTGCCATGTATGATGAAAAAGATGGCTCGCTTACATTATGCCGTGACCGCTTTGGCGAGAAACCTTTATATCTTTATAAAGATTCGACAGGTTTGTACTTCGGTTCAGAAATTAAATTTATTACAGCATTGCTCGGCAAAAAACTTGAAATTAATTATGAACATATTTACCGTTATTTAGTGAACGGATATAAATCTTTATACAAAGGTGGGCAAACTTTCTTTAAGGGAATTAGCGAATTACCTTCTGGTTCAACGCTCTCTATTCAAAAAGATAAAAAAGAAAAGCAAGAAAAATATTGGCTTCCATTGATTCAGCAAAATGATTCAATGACCTATCAAGAAGCGATAGAGTGTACGCGCGAAAAATTAATTCGCTCTGTTGAACTACGCTTGCGTGCTGATGTTCCGTTGGCATTTTGTATGAGCGGTGGCGTGGATTCAAACTCATTAATTAGCATTGCTAAAAGAATTTTTAATTACGATGTGCATGGCTTCACTATCGTCAATACCGATGCTCGTTATGAAGAGCAAGATATGATTGAACATGCTGTTAAAGAATTAAACATTCAGCATACACCTATTACAGTTGATACCAGTGATTTCCTGCCTAAACTTCGCAAACTTGTTCGATATCATGATGCACCCGTTTACACCATTTCATATTATGCCCATTGGATGTTAGCCGAAAGTATTCATAATCATGGCTATCGTATTTCGGTCAGTGGCACGGCGGCAGATGAATTGTTCACAGGTTATTACGACCATCATCTTGCTTATCTTTATGAAATTCAAAATGATAAAAAATTACATTCGGCTTCATTAAAAGCATGGGAAGAACATATCAAACCCATTGTACGAAATCCATTTTTGAGTGACCCTGATTTGTTTATTAAAGATAATGGATTTCGCGACCATATTTATTTAGATGCAGACCGCTTCGCCTCTTACTTGACCTCAACTTGGTCTGAGCCATTCGTCGAACATGAATACACTTCCAGTTTGCTTCGCAACCGCATGTTAAATGAAATGTTCCATGAGGCTGTGCCTGTCATCTTGCATGAAGATGATTTGAATTCAATGTACTATTCCGTAGAAAATCGTTCTCCATTTTTGGATAGAGATTTATTTGAGTTTGCAAATAGCATTCCCTCACGCCATTTGATTCAAGATGGCAGAGCCAAATCCGTTTTGCGTGAAGCCATGCGTGGCATTGCACCAGATGCGATTGTAGAGAATCGCCGTAAAGTTGGTTTCAATGCGCCAATCTTCTCGTTTTTAGATGTGAACGATAAATCCACTCGTGAGACTTTGCTTGAAGATAGCCCTGTTTTTGAGCATATCAAAAAAGATAAAATTGAAACTTTGTTAACAAAAGAAAACTTACCAAACAGCGAAAGTAAATTTTTGTTTAACTTTTTGAACACCAAATTATTTTTAGAAGAATTTGAGGCGTGAAATCACAATGACAGCATCAGAAAAAGAAATTAAAGCGCAAGAAAAAGAATATTATCAATCTCTTGATGAATTTGTGCAGTTATGCAATCAAATGATTGATAAGGGCTTGGCTTACTGGGTTGTTGTTCTTAGCCACGAACTATATCGCTTTTTATATCCAGTTGAGCCGTATGCAAACATTAAATTAGCAGAGCCTGTCAAATTTGTAGTTGAACATATCAAAAAATTAAACGCTTCTGCAAAAAATGTTTTAGAAACCATTTATCCTTATTCATTTGACCTAAACCAATTTGCCGATATTCGCAAAGAGTCGGATGTACTCGGTCAATCTACTTCTGATTTATATGCTGATATGTGGCGCAATTTTGACTCAATGACTTTAGTTGAAGAAAGCCTGCAATTGGTCAAACGTCGCTTGCCAGATGATGTTATCGAAAAAGATATCCTCGGCAAAGATGTTTTAGATATGGGTTGTGGCTCTGGCAGATATTCCATTGCCTTAGCAAAAGTGGGAGCAAAGTCTGTCTCAGGAATAGACTGGCAAAAACGTGCCTTTGAAGCGGCGAGTTTATGGTGTGAGAAAAACAATCAGCCAGTCAACTTCCGCGAAGGCGATGTCTTGAATTTACCTTTTGAAGATCAATCATTTGATTTCGTGTTTAGCAACGGTGTCATTCATCATACTCATTCTATTCAAAAAGGCTTACAAGAAATTTGGCGTGTATTACGTTCTGGGAAGCGTTCATTTTTATACATCTATGCTGCTAAT
>JAEURG010000151.1 GCA_016789345.1 Anaerolineales bacterium
CAAAGAATAAAAAGAAATGCCAACACATTGAGAATCATTTCGTAAGCGAAAGTCGGGTGGAAGCGAGTAGTATCTACAGGGAACTGAGACAGGTCGGCGTAAGCAGGGAGGCGATGTCCTGCTCCAATGGGAATGCCCCACGGCAAAGTCGTTGGCGGACCATATAATTCTTGATTGATGAAATTGCCCCATCTCCCTACAGCCTGCCCCAACAACATGACTGGAGCAACTGCATCTAAAAATAACCACACATCATAACCATTGCGTTTGAGATAAATAATTAAAGCAACCGCACCAAACAATATTCCACCAAAAAAATGTATGCCTTCAAATGGTGGAATGATAATTGTTAATGGCTCTTCAATAAATGAACGATTCCCTCCCAAAGTTGAATTAACTACATACCACAAACGTGCCCCCAAAATTCCAAAAACAAGTGGCCAAATCATTGCATCTACTAAGGCTTCCCCATTTTCACCACGTCGGCGCACTTCGCGCTCGGCAAACCATGCACCTATAAACACACCTGTTATAACGATTAAGCCGTACCAAGTAAAAGTGGCTGTCCATGTAAATATTTTGAAACTAAAAATGACTGGATTAATATCCATTATAGAAATACCTCTATCTTATTTTTTATAAATTATATCACCGCAAATTTTTTGAGGGAAAAGGAACCGCGAAATTGCCTTTGGGGTTTGTCTTATTAAGGCTTGACAAAATATATCCTAATTGTTACAATTTTCACAAGTTAGTGAAAAAAATCACAAAGGAGAATAGTAATATATGGATCCACTCACCCTTTCACGGCTTCAATTTGGTTTAACCACTGTGTATCATTTTCTTTTTGTACCCCTCACTTTGGGGCTTTCTTGGTTTGTGGCGTATTTCCAAACACGCTACTACCAAACGCGAGATGAAGAATTTCGCAAGTCAGCAAAATTTTGGGGGAAACTTTTCCTGATTAACTTTGCCATTGGTGTCGTCACAGGCATTGTGCAAGAGTTTCAATTTGGCATGAACTGGTCTGAATACTCACGGTATGTTGGTGATATTTTCGGCGCACCACTTGCGATTGAAGCCCTGACCTCTTTCTTTTTGGAATCAACTTTTCTAGGCATATGGATTTTCGGTGAGACGAAGATTCCAGAAAAAGCGCATCTTGCCTCCATCTGGCTGGTTGCTATTGGTTCAAATTTATCTGCTCTTTGGATATTGCTCGCCAATGGTTGGATGCAACACCCCGTTGGTTATGTGATTAACGAAGTAAACGGACGCGCTGAATTGGTAGATTTCTTCGCATTGGTCACGAATCCAAAAGGCTGGTTATTTTTCTGGCATACCATTGCGGCTGGTTTAGCAACTGCAAGTTTCTTTATCATTGGTATTAGTGCCTATCACATTTTCAGAAAACAAAATGTGAACTTGTTCAAGAGTTCATTTCAAACCGCAACGATTGTTGGATTAATTGCAAGCACATTGGTTTTCTTCGGTGGGCATACCAATGGTCAATATATGTATGAAACTCAACCGATGAAATTTGCGGCAATTGAAGCACATTATGACACGTCTGCACCCGCGCCATTTTCTATCATCACAATTGGAGATTTAACTGGCAAGCAAGAAGTTTGGTCGTGGCGCGTCCCCGCAGTATTAAGCTTCCTAGCATGTAACAACTTCACCTGCGAAGTCCGAGGCGTAGATGAAATTCAAGCAGAATATGAAGCGTTGTATGGTACTGGAGATTACATTCCATTAATCGATTTTACATATTGGGCATTCCGCATCATGATGACGATTGGATTCATTATGATGGGTTTTTCATTTTTATTCTTGCTGGCAACACGTGGAAAATATGAAAACGCCAAATGGATGAAATGGGTTCCATGGGTGATTGCATTGCCATATCTTGCCAACTCCAGCGGATGGATTTTGACTGAAATGGGTCGCCAACCATGGATTGTGCAAGGTTTATTAAAAGTGGAAGATGCAGTTTCACCAAACTTAACTGTGGTTGATTTATGGATTTCATTAATTGGCTATACAGTGGTGTATGGTGCTTTGGCAGTTGCGATGGTGTATTTGATGAAAAAATATATCGTTGCTGGACCTGATGCCGCTATGCACGAATCGGTTGATGTTGCTCCAACATTAGTTGGTTCACAAGATTGATACGGAGGAAGATATGTCTTACGAATTTTTACAAACGCTTTGGTTTATTTTGATTGCAGTGCTTTGGATTGGTTTCTTCATCTTGGAAGGTTTTGATTTTGGTGTTGGCATGTTGTTACCGTTCCTCGGCAAAAAAGATGAAGAACGACGCGCCATCATCAATACGATTGGTTCCACTTGGGATGGCAATGAAGTATGGCTTCTGACAGCAGGTGGCGCAACATTCGCCGCATTCCCTCACTGGTATGCAACCATGTTCAGCGGATTTTATCTCGCATTGTTTTTGTTAGTCATTGGATTAATCATTCGCGGAATCTCATTTGAATATCGTTCAAAAGATGCGAATCCAAAATGGCGACACACGTTTGATTGGATGATTGCGATTGGTTCGTTTATGTGTGCATTATTACTCGGCACTGCATTTTCAAACTTAGCACGCGGCGTACCCATCAATGCAGACATGATGTACACAGGCAACTTGTTTACATTATTGAATCCATTTGGTCTGCTCGGTGGTGTCACAATGGTTTCTGTCTTCTTACTTTACGGTTCTACATTCCTCACACTCAAGCTCGAAGGTGAATTACGAGAACGTGCTCGCGAGTTATCCAAAAACTTATATGTAGTTGCCGCAATTGTGGTTGTACTGTTAGCATTCTTCACATACACATCAACAGACATCTCCTCAAAAATCGGCGTCAACCCAGGCTCTACACCACTTGCGGCTGTGATTGCAATTCTCATTGCCATCTTCTTCATCAACCGTAAAATGGAAGGCTGGGCATTCTTGACTGTTGCATTACACATCGTACTAACTCAAGTTTCATTTTTCACATTGATGTTCCCACGCGTGATGATTTCAACTTTGAATCCTGAATGGTCATTGACGATTTATAATGCTTCATCATCGCAATACACACTGACAGTCATGTCCATCGTTGCGCTTATTTTTGTGCCCATTGTGCTAGTCTATCAAGGCTGGGCATATTACATCTTCCGCAAACGCATTAGCACAGATAAAAAGACTTTGATTTATTAATTAAACGTAGGGGCGAGGCATGCCTCGCCCCTACAAAATTCCCTCATGCACCGCAGACTCCTCACCCTCACCCGCGACTCTTGCTTCCATTTGACGTTAACGATTCTCTCTGGACTTTTAGCTGGGTTCTTGACCATTTGGCAAGCACATCTCCTCAGCCGTGTGATTAACAATGTTTTTCTAGAAAAACAAACTCTTGCACAAGTTACATCATTATTAATTTTTATTTTAATAGCAATAACTGGACGCTCTTTTCTTTCATGGTTAAGTGAAGTCTCTGCAAATGCTGTCGCAGTAAAAATCAAAACAGACTTACGTGAAAAACTTTTCGCTCACATCCTAAAGTTGGGACCTGCTTACTCGCGAGGTCAACGCACAGGAGAACTGACCACAGCCGCCGTCGAGGGAATTGAAGCGTTAGATGCATATTTTAGTCAATATCTTCCGCAGTTAGTCATCACTGCTTTAGTTCCCATCTCTATCTTAATTTTTGTTTTTCCCATTGACTTATTAACTGGATTCGTTTTCTTACTCACCGCGCCAATGATTCCATTTTTTATGATTATCATCGGCAAAGGCGCAGAGATTGTCACTAAAAGACAATACGACACATTGCAATTATTAAGCGCCCATTTTTTAGATAGCCTACAAGGACTCACAACGCTAAAATTATTTGGTCAATCCAAAGGGCAAGCAAAAAATATTGCCAAAATCAGTGAACAATATCGAGATACCACACTTAAAGTTTTACGAATCACATTTTTATCAGCACTCGCTTTGGAATTATTAGCAACCATCAGCACAGCAGTCGTCGCCGTAGAAATTGGATTTAGATTACTTTACGGCTTCATGGATTTTCAACCTGCATTATTTTTACTCATCCTCGCCCCAGAGTTTTACATGCCACTTCGAGCCTTAGGTGCAAAATTCCACGCAGGCATGAATGGAACAACCGCCGCGAAAAAGATTTATGAAATTTTGGATACTGAAGTTAGAGAACAGAGACTAGAGAACAGTATAACTTCCTCTTCTGACGATTCTCTGTTCTCTGCTCTCTACTTATCTGATATCTCCTTCACCTACCCCAACGAAACCAAACCTGCATTACAAAATATAAACCTAACTATCAACCAAGGTCAACACATTGCCATTGTTGGTAAAACAGGTTCAGGGAAATCTACACTCGTAAACCTTCTACTTGGTTTCATCCAACCCATCGAAGGAAACATTCAACCTTCTGCATTCAGCCTTCTGCATTCCATTGCTTGGGTTCCACAAAAACCACACCTCTTCCACGACACAATCGCAAATAACATTCGACTTGGCAAAGCAGATGCAACTGACGAAGAAATTATCCAAGCCGCGAAATTTGCACAGCTACATGACTTCATCGAATCGCTTCCTGAAAAATACGAAAGCATTATTGGCGAAAACGCATCCCGCCTCTCTAGTGGACAAGCCCAACGCCTTGCACTCGCCAGAGCCTTTCTCAAAGATGCGCCCATTTTGATTCTTGATGAACCTACTTCAAGCCTCGACCCTGAAACTGAATCGTTGCTCGAAGAATCAACAAAAAAATTAATGCAAGGCAAAACTGTCATCACTATTGCACATCGTTTCAATACAATCTTCCAAGCAGACCAAATCATTGTGCTTGATGAAGGCAAAATCATTGAACAAGGTACACACCATGAATTGATTAATAAAAATGGTTTGTATGCAAAGATGGTGAAAGTAAACAAAGTCGAAGGTCAAAAGTCACAAATCAAGAGTTTTCAATCAAATACATCCGACCTGCGACCTGCGACCTGCGACAAAAAACAAAATTTACCAATTACTAAAAACCAACCACCTACCGCCTTCCGCCTCTTACAGTTTCTCAAAGGCAATTGGTATCGCGTTGCATTTTCAGTTTTATTAAGTTCCATCACCATTGGCGCAAGCGTTGCACTCATGGGAACATCCGCTTGGTTAATTTCAACTGCCGCAATTGCAACATCTGTTGTAGACCTCGGTGTTTCAACTGTTGGCACAAGATTTTTTGGAATCACGCGCGCCATTGCTCGTTATTTCGAACGTCTTGTTTCGCATGATGTCACATTTCGTTTGCTTGCAAAATTTCGGATTTGGTTTTATGAAAAACTCGAACCCCTTGCGCCCGCTCGCTTAATGAATTTTCGCGCAGGCGATTTACTTTCACGCATCATCGGTGATGTTGAAACTTTGGAAAATTTTTACGTGCGAGTCATTTCGCCACCATTGACTGCCATCATCGTTGGACTCTTCACTGCCATCTTCCTCGCTTCTTTCTACCCCATACTTGCTCCTGTCTATTTGACATTTTTCATCACCCTCGGCTTGATTCTCCCATGGCTGACACAAATCATCTCTCGCAAATCATCTGAGCAAACAATTAATATCCGAGCCAACTTACACACTCAACTCGTTGATGGCATTCAAGGCATCGCCGATTTACTTGCTTACGGCAGAGCAGACGAAAGATTAAATAAAATCACAACGCAAGGCATTAATTATGGAAATGCTCAAAAAAGATTGTCATTAATCACAGGTGTTGGTGCTGGCTTATCTACTTTATTAACCAACCTCGCCTTATGGACAATTTTATTTTTATGTATTCCGCAAGTGACCGACGGAAATCTTGCAGGTCCGATGCTCGCTTCGTTGACATTATTAACCTTTGCATCTTTTGAAGCAGTCACTCCCCTTCCACTCGCCGCCCAAGCATGGAACTCTTCTCGCGAAGCCGCAAAGAGATTATTTGAAGTTGTAGATACAGAGCCAGAGATAAGAGAGCAGAGAACAGAGAGCAGTAAGCAGTCAACAATTACAAATAACGAATTACGAATTACGGATTTGACTTTCAATTATCCATCCAAAACCACACCTGCTTTACAACATGTGACCTTCAACTTGCAACCTGCAACTTCCATTGCTATCGTTGGACCAAGTGGTGCAGGGAAAAGCACAATTGCAAATTTGATTTTACGATTTTGGGATTATCAAATAGGAGAAATCTGCTTGGGCGGAGAAAATGTCAAAGTGCTGAATCAGGATGAGGTCAGAGAAAGATGCGGGTATGTATCTCAAAATACATATTTCTTTAATACATCTATTTATGAAAATTTGAGATTCGCGCGCAAGCAAGTCACAAAAGCAGAAATTGAATCAGCATGTCAAGCCGCACAAATTCATGATTTTATTTTGAGTTTGCCCAAAGGTTATGACACAATGATTGGCGAGCAAGGTTTGCGACTTTCTGGCGGAGAACGCCAACGACTTGCAATTGCGCGTGCATTAATTAAAGATGCACCGATTTTGATTTTAGATGAACCCACAGCCAATTTAGACCCACTCACTGAAAAAGAAGTATTGAAAACTTTGTTTGCAGTGATGAAACAAAAAACTTCTTTGTTGATTACACATCGTTTGATTGGCTTGGAAAATGTGAATGAAATTTTGGTGATGAATCACAGTCAAATTGTGGAGCGTGGCACACATCAAAGTTTGATGCAAGAGAATAGTTTGTATCGGCATTTATCAAACTTGCAAAATCGTATGTTGAATCAAAATTAGTGCTTGCAACTCTTTTGTGGTGGTGCTATAATTTGCGTATTCCCCAGACGCTTAAAACTTGAAATTCTCAAATCCAGTGGTTGAACTTGCGCGTCTGAAAAATTGTAACGAGAACCTTGACTAAAACCCCAAATTCACGAATGACATTCTAAGGAAATTCACCAGCCCACACAGCGGGGACTGGTCGTTTTTGCATTTATATTATTCCACATTCCCAAAAAGAGAAAACATCATGAAAATATTAGAACTAGAAAATGAACCCCTAGCCAAACTACGTGGCATGGCAAAAACCTTTAACAGTCCGAATGCCAATCGGTTGAAGAAAGAAACGCTTGCTATGCTCATCCGCGAAGCAGAAGCGCAAAAAGAAGGCATTGAATTGCGTGGTGGCATTTTGGAAATTATGAGCGAAGGCATTGGCTTTTTACGAGCCACCAACTATCGCATCAGTGACCAAGATGTGTATGTGTCGCAAGCGCAATTACGAAAATATGATTTACGTGCAGGCGATTTGGTGATTGGTCAGGTACGCCCACCACGTGAAAGTGAACGTCACTTTGGTTTACTCAAAGTAGAATCAATCAATGGCATTGAGCCAGAAGAAATGACTCGCCGCGTTGTATTTGAACAACTCACCCCAATTTTCCCAGACAAACGTTTTGACTTAGAAACTGACCAAGCCACACTTGCTCCACGTTTAATTAATTTAATTGCACCAATAGGACGAGGTCAACGTGGGTTAATCGTTTCACCACCAAAGGCGGGCAAAACTACAATTCTCAAGCAAATTGCAAATTCAATTTCAACCAAATACCCTGATGTGCATTTGATTATCGCCCTCATCGGTGAACGCCCAGAAGAAGTAACCGACATGGACCGTTCTGTAGATGCCGAAGTGGTCGCCTCTACATTTGATGAGCCAGTCACTTCTCACGTCCGCACGGCTGAACTCGCATTAGAACGCGCTAAGCGTTTGGTAGAGATTGGTCGCCATGTGGTAATTTTAATGGACTCAATTACCCGCCTCGCACGCGCCTATAACTTGGTCGTTAATCCTTCGGGCAGAACCTTATCTGGAGGCATGGACCCTTCGGCTTTGTATCCACCAAAAAGATTTTTCGGTGCGGCACGTAATGTAGAAGAAGGTGGCTCGTTGACCATCATTGCAACCTGTTTAGTAGATACTGGTTCTCGTTTAGATGATGTAGTTTATGAAGAGTTCAAAGGCACTGGTAATATGGAATTGCACTTGTCACGTAAGTTACAAGAACGCCGTACCTACCCAGCAGTGGATATTGAACGTTCATCCACAAGACGTGAAGATTTATTGCTCGGACCAGACCTCATGCAACGTGTTTGGCTCATGCGCCGTATGTTCATTCAAATGACCACTCCTCCGCCACAAGGCGCAGGTATGGACCCATCTGTTGCTACTGAAGCAATCGTGACACGTATGGAAAAATCAAAAAATAATATTGAGTTCTTAGAAAATTTAACCAAGAACGATTTATAAAATCCCGTAGGGATGACAGGATTATAGAAATCAAATTGTGTTTATCATCAATCCCGTAGGGATGATATAGATTTAAGAATTTATCACCCCGCTGGGGTTTAGAATCAAAATGTTGAACAACTATAATCATTTTACTCCTACGGAGTTATACAAAGAATGAAAAACTTTTTAGAAAGAATCAAATCACCCTTCAAGAAAAAATCGAAGCCTGAGCCACAGGCTCAATCGGCGGTGGATGAACCGCCGACTTCTCCGCGCTCGAAGCAAAAACCGAAAGCGGATAGGTTTACGTTAATCAGTTGGGTTGTGACTATTATTTTAGTAATTAGTTTGTTAGGTGGCACGTTGTATTACAAAAGTACACTGCCAGCACAAATTGTCACTGTTTCAGCACAACCAACAGAAGAGACGTCAGTAAATATACAGCCAAATGGAGCAGAACCAATTGTCAGCGAGCCGGGAAGCGGATTTTTTCAATCTATTTTTCGTGATTTGCAACTGAAAACAAATATCCCTGAACGTGAACGTAGCGAACCGGTACTTTATCGCGTTTCGCGTGGTGATGCTATGTATAACATCGCCGAAGATTATAAAATCAAAACTGAAACAATTTTATATGTGAACGAACAATTGGAAGATAACCCGCATAGCCTTCGCCCCGGCATGGAGTTGCTCATCCCACCCGCCGATGGTATGTATTATGTTTGGAAAGATGGCGATACCTTTGAAAGTGTAGCAGATAAATTCGATGCCGAACCGCAAGATATTATTGACTTTACTGGCAACAACATTGATTTGACAAACCCAACTGTTGAGGTTGGAACGAAAATTTTTGTTCCGGGTGCTTCGCGTGAATTAAGAAACTGGGCGGCAGATTTACCAACCACAACGCGCGGGGCAAACACTGGCACAGGCGGTGGAAATGCCGCCAATGTTTGCGGTGGTGGACCTGTTGCTAGCGGTTTTGGTTGGCCCGCAGATAGTGTTTCACTTTCTGGTAATGCGTATGGACCAGGTCACTTAGGAATTGACATTGATGCGCCCGAAGGCTCAAATGTGTATGCTTCTGGCACAGGCGTAGTCACAATGGCACAAGGCGGTTGGAATTATGGTTATGGCAATGTGGTGCAAATTGACCATGGCAATGGTTATGTAACGGTATATGCCCACTTAAGCACAATTTTTGTAACACAATGTCAAACCGTTGGTCAGGGTGCTGTGATTGGGCTTTCTGGCAATACGGGCAATTCATTTGGTGCGCATTTACATTTTGAAGTTCGCATTGGCGGCTCGAATGTTAATCCGTATCAGATTTTGCAGTAATGAACGAACCCTCCCTCAAAAAAGCATTATCAAAAATAAATATCGGCGGCTTGCGTTATTTTGATTCGATTGGTTCTACCAATGATGAAGCCCTCGCCTGGGCGGCAAGCGGCGCAAAAGATTTTTCACTTGTGATTGCAAATGAACAAACACGTGGACGTGGAAGATTGCATAGAACTTGGCATACACCAAAAGGAAGTGCTTTGGCTGTTAGTTTGATTCTTAGACCTGATGAAATAATAAAACCGCATCTTTCGCGGACGGTCGGCATGTCTGCCCTTGCCATCACTGATTCACTCCTCAGCATGGGGCTGAATGCCAAAATCAAATGGCCCAACGATGTTTTATTAAACGAGAAAAAAGTTGCTGGCATTTTGGTCGAATCAGTTTGGTCTGGCAGTGATGTGGATTCATTAGTGATTGGTATGGGAATCAATGTTTATAAAACTTCTGTTCCGCCTGATGGCTCATTAAGATTCCCCGCTACAAGTATTGAAAATGAATTAGATAAAGAGCCGCCCACGCGTGAAGAAATTTTGCGAGAAATCTTGTCTGCTTTTATTAGATGGCGTGAAAAACTTGCTTCTGATGAATTGATAAAAACTTGGGAAGAACGCCTTGCCTTTCGTCATTGGCAAGTGCAAATCATTTCAAATGACGAAGTTTCACAAACCGGCGTATTAGATGGACTAGAAGCAGATGGAAGTTTAAGATTGAGTGACGAAAACAGCAATCCTGTCATAGTCCGTTTTGGGGATGTAAGCCTGCGCCCTGCCGCGTGATATACTTTTACTTATCTAACTCGTCACGCTATAAGCGTGACCTACAACGAGGTCAATGATTATGTTTGATAATCTTCGTGAAGAATCATCTAAAGATTTTGATGAGCAAGCCAAATTTCAACCTGCCGCAGGAACGCGCCGAAGCGGGGGAAGGTCTAGCCGCTTTTTAGGCATGACTTCTATTCAACGATTTGTGATTGTCGTTTTGTTGTCATTGATGACGTGTGCAATTGGGGTGTTGTGTCTGTTAGCAACGCAGAGGATTGTTTTTTAGATAAGTTTGTAAATAATCTTATTCGCTCAAGCCGCCGTCCTCGGCGGCTTTTTTAATTAAAAAACCCTGCGCCGAGGACGGCGCAGGGAGCAACATTTTTGTTTTACACAAGTTTTGGCTGTTCTTCTACTTTTTCGTTCTCTTCCACTTGCGCGCCAGCCTTTTTCAAATCTTCAGCAGAGATGCGCGCCATCGAAGCCACGCTATCACCTTCTTGCGGTTTGATGAGATGCACGCCTCGCGTCGCCCGCCCGGATTGTTTCACATCCTTCAACTTCAAGCGAATAGCAACGCCATTGGCAGTCATAATTGTCAAGTCATCATCCTTTTGCACCACGCGCGCGGCGGCGATTTTACCAATTTCTTTAATGGCTTTTTGGTCAATGGTAGCGATGCCGTTGGTAGCACGTCCTTTAGGGGCATATTCTTTCAACGGTGTTTGTTTTCCAAAACCTTTAGTAGTGACAACTAACAATGTGCCATCTTTTTCAATCACATCCATACTGGTGACAATGTCATTAGGCTTTAACTTAATTCCATTTACACCTGCGGCTTGCCTGCCCATGGCTCTCACTTTTGTTTCACTGAATCTCAAGGCTTGCCCATTTTCAGTAACGATGATGATTTCATCTTTGCCAGTGGTGAGTCTCGCCCAACCTAATGTATCACCTTCGTCTAAATTCAGAGCAATCAAGCCAGAAGGTCGTACTGAGGCGAATTCTTCCATAGACACACGTTTGATGCGTCCGCGTCCTGTCATCATCATACAAAAAGTGTTTGGTGAAAAATCACGCACTGCCATAGCGGCTGTAATTTTTTCATTGGGACCCAACGACAAAATATTGACCAACGGAATGCCTTTTGTGGCGCGGTCAAAATCTGGAATTTGATAGACTTTTTCAGAATACACTTTGCCCTTATCGGAGAAAAACAGCATCGAGTCGTGACTGCGGGCTGGAATGAGCATCACAACTTCGTCTTCTTCTTTTGTAGTGTGACCTTTCACGCCACGTCCGCCTCGGCTTTGTGATTTGAATACCGTCGCGGCAACACGTTTAATGTATCCGCGTTCAGTCAAACTAATCAACACCGATTCATCAGGAATCAAATCTTCATCGTGAATATTTTCTTGGGCATCGGCGGCAATGCGTGTACGACGTTCATCGCCATATTTCTCGGCGATTTCGTTCATATCATCTTTAATCAAAGCCAAAATCTTTTTCGGGCTAGCAAGCAAATCTTCAAGATATTTAATCGTCTCATTGACTTGCTTGTGTTCTTCTTCAATCTTCCAACGTTCTAATGCGGCAAGGCGACGTAATTGCATATCTAAAATCGCTTGCGCCTGCAATTCACTCAATTTGAATTTTTTCATCAAATTGGTTTTGGCTTTGTCGGCATCTTCTGCTGAACGAATGGTCTTAATCACCTCTTCAATATTATTTAATGCAATCAAATAACCATCTAAAATGTGAATACGTGCTTTGGCTTTGTCAAGTTCAAATTGCGAACGGCGCGTAATCACAACTTGACGATGTTCAATAAAAATTTGCAACAAACGTTTGAGTGATAATGTGCGTGGTTCACCATCTACCAATGCCAGCATTTGCACACCAAATGTGGATTGCAATGCTGTATATTTGTAAAGTTGATTCAAAACCTTTTTCGGTTGCGCGCCGCGTTTTAACTCAATCACAATGCTCATGCCGCGTTTATCAGATTCATCGCGCAGGTCTGAAATTTGGTCAATCTTATCGTCACGCACAAGTTCGGCAATACGTTCAATTAACGTGGATTTATTTACTTGATATGGAATCTCAGTAATATTGATTTGATACCGCCCTGCTTTGGTCTCTTCGATATGGGCAATACCACGCATCACAATGCGACCTCGACCTGTTCCATACGCCGAGATGATTCCTTCTGTGCCGACAATCATGCCACCTGTGGGGAAGTCTGGTCCTTGCACAAATTTCATCAAATCTTCAACAGTGACATCTTCGATTTTGTCATAATTTTCAATGAGGTGATTAATTGCAGAAGTTAATTCTCGTAAATTTTGAGGCGGTACATTGGTCGCCATACCGACGGCAATACCCGATGCTCCATTAAGTAAAAGGTTGGGGACACGAGCAGGCAGAACGAGGGGCTCTTGAAGCGAATCGTCAAAGTTAGCACCGTAATCAACAGTGTTTTTTTCCAAATCCGCGAGCATTTCTTCAGCCATTTTTTGCATTCTGGCTTCGGTGTAACGCATTGCGGCGGGAGCATCGCCATCTACTGAACCAAAGTTACCTTGACCATCCACAAGCAGGTAGCGCATGGAAAAATCCTGTGCCATGCGAGCCATAGATTCATAGACAGCCGAGTCGCCGTGCGGGTGATATTTACCCAGCACTTCACCCACGATACGTGCAGATTTTTTGAAAGAAGAGTTTGAACGGATACCTAACTCATGCATGGCGTACAAAATGCGCCTATGGACGGGTTTTAGCCCATCACGGGCATCTGGCAGGGCACGCGCCACAATCACGCTCATAGCGTAATCGAGGTAGGCAGAGCGCATTTGAGCGTCAATATCTACGGATTCGATGTTGCCTGCATTTGTTACAGGGAGGGTTTCGTCGGTCATAGGTTTCCTTCTTCAATAAACCCTAAAGGTCTTTTTGTGAAAATTGAGCAAATCTGGGTAGTTTTGCAGACCTTTAGGGCTTAGTTTTTTGGCATAAAAAGACACGAAGATGGTGACTTAACTTCGTGTCTGCCAATAGATGAAGCGAGAGCCTCTTTTATAGTGAAATTATACCACTTTTGGAAGTAAAAAGCACACAAAAAAACAGGTAGACAAAGCGGTTCATACCTACCGTCTACCTGTTTGCTGGTCTACTTTTTTACTTGTTTACCCGCCCACTTGTCTATCTTAAATCTGTGCCGAAGGAGGGACTTGAACCCTCATGAGATTGCTCTCACCACGCCCTGAACGTGGCGCGTCTGCCAATTCCGCCACTTCGGCAATGCGGGTTGAATTTTATCTCAAATAAAGCGAATGTCAATTAGCGGATACCGATTGGCAATTATTGATGGAACCAAATCATCCCGAAACTCGTTAAGTAAATGTCCTTGCATAATTGTATTGTGAAAGCATTACAGTACTGTTAGGGGATATATCTTTTTGTATTAAAAGTAGTTATATTATTTGAAGTAGAAAGGAGTTGCAACATGTTCGTATTTGCAGTAGTGGTGGTTCTTCTACTGCTCATTCTGGCAGGTGCAGATTTATTCGTAGCCCAATTCAGCCAAGAAGAACTCAGCAATATGGGAGTTCAAGAGCAATGAAAGAAGACTATCCCAACCCCTAGCCCGATGCGAAAATTCATAAACGCGTCGGGCTTTTTTTATTTAACTCACCCTCACCCCTAAGCCCTCTCCTACAAGGAGAGGGGAAATAGATGAATCAGATTGTGTATAATATGCCTGCTTAACAAAAGGACAGGCACACGATGGCAGTTACCCCACTCTTTACCCAAATCGAAAAGACCATTGCGCTTAAATCAGGCACGGTCGTCTTAGAAAATCACAGCGGATTTCCGTTTGGAGAATCAAATTTGTATTTGGTTAATTCCAATGGAGAAATCGTCTGGAAAGCAGAAAAACCCGATGCACGGACTTTGTTTTCTAAAGTAAAACTCACTGAAGATGGCACACTCTCCACCTTCACCACCAGCGGACAATTTTGTGACATTGACTTGGAAAACGGAAAAATTCTCAGCAGTTCGAGTTTTAAATAAAAAAATAACCACAAAGTGTCACAAAGGTACACAAAGAAAAAACCTTAGTGACACTTCGTGCTCTTAGTGGTAAAAAAGAATTTATATCAAGGAGACACAACTTTGAAAATCATTGCATGTATCAAACAAGTCCCAGACTCGGAGGCGAAAGTAAAAGCTGACGGTGGGCAAATTTCTTGGGGAGATGCGCCATTGGTCATCAACCCATTTGACGAATACGCAGTTGAGGGTGCGTTGCAACAAAAAGAAGCGACGAATGGCACTGTCACTGCAATTTGTATCGGACCAGAAACTGCAAAAGAAGCATTGAAACATGCTTTAGCAATGGGAGCCGATGAAGCCATTTTGATTTCTGACCCTGCATTAAGTAATATGGATACGCTTGGCGCGGCAAAAGTTCTTGCATCAGCGATTCAAAAAATCGGTGCGGATATGGTTATATTCGGTCGCCAAACGTTAGATAATGGCGCGGGCATCACCCCTGCTCAAACAGCGAGGCTCACGGGTTATCCAATGCTGGGGTTGGCTGGCAGTATCAAGGTCAATGAAAGAAGCGTAACGGTTGAACGAGTCCTTGAAGAGGGCAAACAAATCGTCAAAGCGAATCTTCCTGCAGTTATCAGTGTCGTGCAAAGCATTGGCGAGCCGCGTTATCCATCGTTCATGGGAATTCGCAAAGCATCGAAAGCAGAAATTCCAGTTTGGTCACTGAGCGATTTAGGAATTTCAGCGCCAACAGAAATGATCAAACGCGATGAATTGATGACACCGCCTGCGCGCGAAACAACTGTGGAAATGATTACTGGCGAAAGCCCCGCCGAAATTGCAGAAAAACTTGCCGATAAAATCATCGCGGAGAAAGTGTTATGAAAACGTTAGTTTATATTGACCACTTCAAAGGGGCTGTGCAACCATCATCGTGGGAAGCGTTGGGCGTTGCTAAAAAATTTGGTGATGCCGTTGCAGTTGTGTTTGGTGAAAATGCAAACGATGTTGCCAAGAGTGCATTTGAATATGGTGCAGATGAAGTCTTCGTTGCGGATGATTCTGCTTTGAAAGATTATCTACCCGAGACGTATGCTTCTACTTTATCAGCACTCGCCTCGACTCTTAACCCAAACTTGATTCTGTTCCCGACAACTGCTCGTACCCGTGAGTTAGCCGCAATGTCCGCAGTGGATTTGAATACAAATGTGATGACTGATTTAACAGGTTTAGAAGCAAATGGTGATTCATTTGTTGCCACTCGCCCAATTTACGAAGCAAAGTTATTTGAAAAAGTAAATTGCGTTGGCAAACCTGTCATGGCAACATTACGCGGACGTGCTTTCCCAAAACCAAATCAAGAAGCAGGCAAAAGCGGAACGATTACAAAGGTGGATGCAAAGGGCGAAGCCAAATCAACTGTTGAAGGTTATTCTGCATCTGAAAGCGCAGTCAACTTAGGTGATGCAAGCATCATCGTTTCTGGTGGACGCGGTGTTTCAAATAATCCATCCTTAACTCCACCTGCTGGTTTAGATGAAAAGCAATCTGAAATTTGGCGTGCACAACAAGGCTTTGCTTTGGTCACAGATTTAGCAAAAGTTTTAGGCGGTGCAGTTGGTGCTAGTCGCGCAGCTGTAGATGCAGGCTATATCCCCTATTCACATCAAGTGGGTCAAACAGGTAAAGTCGTTGCACCTGATTTATACATTGCCAACGGAATCTCTGGTGCAATTCAACATCTGGTTGGTATGCGAAATGCCAAAGTCATTGTCGCCATCAACAAAGATGCTGATGCCCCAATCTTCAAAGCCGCAAGGTTTGGCGTGGTCGGGGATTTGTTTGAAATCGTCCCTGCACTAACAGAAGCGTTTAAGAAGAAATTAGGGAAGTAACTCCATAAATTTGAAAACAGACTTCTTTTACAAAGAAGTCTGTTTTTTATTAATTGCTGTAAAATTAATAAAAACTGTTTAGAGGCAAAGTATGTTTACTTGCAAATATTGCGGAACTGAATTTACAGAACACAAACCGAATTGTCCAAACTGCGGTGCGCCCATTAAGGTTGCCGATAAGAAAATCACCAAAGAGGATGCACCAAAATCCATTCGAGAAATTTGTATAAAGTATGAAGAAGTCAGAAACTTATACCTTGATGAGACAATCGATTCCAAACGCAGAAAAACCGTGAATGAAAATTTCAATATTCCTACTCATGAAAAGATTATCATGGTTTATGACGACACAATCTTTGGTAATAATAAAGTTGGTTTTGCAATTTGTGGTAGTGGCTTGTATTGGAAAAACGATTGGACCATAGAATCAAAACGAAATTTCTTGACTTGGGACGAATTTGCAAAAAGAAAAATCACATTAGATAAACTCCAAATCAATTTGGGGCGTGGCGACAATATCGGCACCGCAGGCGTGGGCGATGATGAAGCCAGAAAGCAAATGGTCAAGATGTTGAATGAGATAAAAGACTTGTTATCTTAATCAGTAACGAGACTATAAATTTATTGTTGCATAAATTATCACGTCGTGAACGTGACTTATATTTAATGGTGACTTGCACTTCCAAAAGCGTGTTCAAAAACCAGCATTGCATAATATTCCCATGGGAATGGTGCGTTGTAAGCAAATGAAATTTTATTGGGGGAAAATGATTTTGATTTCAAGTTTTTATCTAAAAATAAAAGCATTTCATTCCAAGCCTCACCTTGCGCGCCACCTGCTTTGATTCCATTTGCATCCACCATAAAGGCATGAGGCTGATTTTCATAAATCGAAATTTGATGTGGAATGCCTGCTTGTTCAAGTCCGTTTTCTAA
>JAEURG010000152.1 GCA_016789345.1 Anaerolineales bacterium
ACAAATTTGGAATGGAAAACAAATTCAACGCGATTTTGTTTTAGCAACACAAAGCAAAAACGAACAAACGCTTCATCAAATCTGGATTTATGTGCAAGCCTTTTCACTGATGAAATTGTTTCAAGAAAAACAAAGGACGTACAAATGATAGTCATTGTAGATTATGGAGTCGGCAATCTTGGCTCCATCAAAAATATGTTTAAGAAAATTGGCTACAAAGCCGAGCCATCATCTGACCCTGATGTATTACGCCAAGCGGAAAAATTAATCCTGCCTGGTGTTGGCGCATTTGATGCAGGCATGAGCAAACTACATGAACGCGGCTTAATCAATTTACTAAACGAACTCGTGCTAGAGAAAAAAGTGCCAGTGTTAGGGCATTGTTTGGGAATGCAGTTGATGACAAAAAAAAGTGAAGAAGGAACAGAAACAGGCTTGGGCTGGGTTGAAGCGGAAAGTATCCGATTCAAATTTGAGACTGACCAATCGCATCTAAAAATTCCACACATGGGTTGGAATGGGATTGATGTTCAACGCCAACATGCAATTGTTTCAGGTTTAGAAACAGACTCGCGTTTTTATTTTGTGCATACGTATCATGTTGTTTGCAAAAACGAATCGGATGTAGTTGCTTATACAGATTATGGTTACAATTTTGCTTCGGTGATTCAAAAAGAAAATATTATCGGCGCGCAATTTCACCCTGAAAAAAGCCATAAATTTGGAATGCGATTTTTGAAAAATTTTGCAGAGGGTAAGTAAATGATTCGCCCGCGTGTGATTCCATGTTTATTATTAAAAAATGAAGGCTTGGTCAAAACGGTTAAATTCAAAGACCCAAAATATTTAGGCGACCCCATCAACATTGTCAGAATTTTTAATGACAAAGAAGTGGATGAATTAATTTTTTTGGATATTACAGCCACGAATGAAAATCGAAGACCCAACTTTACATTGCTTGAAAAAATTACCAGCGAATGTTTTATGCCTTTAGGCTACGGTGGCGGGATTCGCGATATGGATGATATTAAACAACTGCTCAAAATTGGTGTTGAAAAAATTGTGTTAAACACAACTGCTGTGCAGAACCCATCTCTCATTCGGGAAGCCGCAAATTATGCAGGTAGCCAAGCAGTTGTTATCTCGGTTGATATTAAAAAATCTTTATTTGGAAAATATGAAACCTATATTCAAAGCGGCAAAAAAAATACCAAACTTGACCCCGTGAACTTTGCAGTTGAAATGGAAAAACAAGGCGCAGGGGAAATCTTTATCAATTCCATAGACCATGATGGCACAATGCAAGGCTATGATGTAGAGTTGATTAAGCGTATGTCAAGTGCAATTAATATTCCGCTGGTGGCTTGCGGTGGTGCAGGCAATATTCAACATTTATCTGAAGCCATTCAAGCAGGCGCTTCTGCCGCGTCAGCGGGGAGCATGTTTGTGTTCCAAGGTCCGTTACGAGGCGTATTAATCAGTTATCCTACACAAGAAGAATTACGAAAAGCAATTCCATAACATATTGGAGAAGGCATGACTTCAGACTATAAAATTTGTACGCGCTGTTTGATGGATACCAGCGACCCTAATATTAAATTTGATGATAACGGTGTATGTAATCATTGTCATGATTATGACCGCATGATGAATCAAAAAGTAATCACAGGCGCGGCGGGAGAAAAATATTTACAAAAGAATGTGGACGAAATGAAACGCAATGGACGCAACAAACCCTACGATTGTATTATCGGCGTAAGCGGTGGTGTAGATACCACTTATGTTGCGTACCTTGTAAAAAAAATGGGTCTGCGTCCGTTAGCCATTCACATGGATAATGGTTGGGATTCTGAACTTGCTGTAAAAAATATTGAAGAAACTCTCAAACGCCTCAATATTGACCTTTATACAGAAGTGCTAGATTGGGAAGAATTTAGAGATTTACAATCATCTTTTCTTAAAGCCTCCACGCCTGATTCTGAAATTCCAAGCGACCATGCTATTTGGGCAGTGCTTGGTAACATGGCGGATAAACTGAAAGTGAAATATATTATTTCTGGATTCAATGTTCGTACCGAATCACATTTACCGCGCACGTGGTCACAAGGTCACTTTGATTGGAAATACATTCAAAGCATTCAAAAACAATTTGGAAAAACGCGCCTCAAAACATACCCGCATATTGGGTTCTTCACTTACTACCGTCGCTTACTAACACATCGCCGTGTAGATATTTTGAATTATCTACATTACAACAAAGCCGAAGCCATGAAAATTTTAGAGCAAGAACTAGGCTGGCGTTATTATGGTGGCAAACATTACGAATCAATTTATACCCGTTTTTATCAAGGTTATATTTTGCCAACCAAGTTTGGGTACGATAAACGACGTTGCCATCTCTCTAGTTTAATTTGCTCAGGTGAAATGACAAGAGAAATAGCATTGCAAGAATTAGAAAAACCAACCTATTCACCTACCATGCAGGAAGAAGACCGTGAATATGTTGTTAAAAAATTAGGGTTTACAGATGAATCGTTTGAAGCAATTTTAACTGCGCCAAAAAAATCATTTTGGGATTATCCATCTTACACACGTATTGTTGAAGGACCGCTGTTCAAAGGTTTATATAATATTGCGCGCGACATATATCGCAACCGCCAAAAGAAAACACATCAGGTTGAGGCATAAATGCGGATTGCATACGTCAGCCTGCATTGGGCGCGCACCAAAAATTCTGGTGTGGGGAAAAAAATTCAAAGCCAAGTGAAAATTTGGAAGGAGATGGGGCATGAAGCGCGTTTGTTCATGCACACCTCACAGCATGAACCATCTAGCGAATTAATCGAGGCAGAAATTTTTCCTTATCAAACAAAAAACAAATTTCAAACCGAGTTGAGTCGCATCCGTGCCACAAAACAAATGGTCAAATCTATTGAAGCGTTCAAACCAGATATTATTTATTTGCGATATGGCATTTATGTTTATCCTGCTCATCAATTGATGCGAATTGCGCCAGTGGTTGAAGAAATTAATACGAATGATTTGACTCAACACGAAGGCTTAGGTGGGGTATATAGTATATATAATCGCCTCACACGCGGGATATTTTTGCGCCGCGTTGCTGGATTGGTAACTGTTTCGCAAGAACTAGCAGTTTCTTCTGCTTTTGAAAAATATCACAAACCGACTCGCGTGATTGCCAATGGCATTGAATTAGATGCGTTTCCGACACTTCCGCCCGCTTCAAATAAAATTCCTCGCCTAGCATTTATTGGTAGCCCAGATAATCATTGGCATGGTGTTGATAAATTAATTTTACTCGCCAACCTCACCCCTGATATTCATATTGATATAATTGGATATAATCAACTTTCGCAGTATTCACCATTGCCCAATAATATTACCTTGCATGGGTACTTAACTTTCGAACAATACAAAAAAACGCTGGCAATGGCGGATGTTGCCATTAGTTCATTGGCGTTGCACCGCGTTAAACTAGAAGAAGCCTCCCCATTAAAAAGCCGAGAATGCCTTGCCTTTGGTTTGCCTCTTGTAACTGCTTATGACGATACGGATTTGGCGACTCAAAAGCATGATTTTTTGTTGAAGATACCCAATAAAGAAGATAACATTCAAACTCATTTCTCTTCGATACGTGACTTCGCCTATCGAATGCAAGGTCATCGTGTGGAAAAAAGACAAATCGTTGCACTAGACCAAAAGTCGAAAGAATTAGAAAGAATTAATTTCTTTAACGAGATTTTGAGAACAAGAAATAAACTATCAATATAATCAGATTATACGATTTACATGGCGTTTAGGAATAAGGCATGAAAAATAATTTTATAAAAATATTAATTTTTATATGTATCGGATACATACTCGGTAGGGCAATTCTTGCCGTTGAAAAAATAGCATCGGGTACAGGTTTTTGGTGGCAAGCATATTCTCTAAAATGGGCGTTTGGATTCTTTGGCTTTATTGTTTTTTGCGTGCTATCTCTTATCTTTATTGCATTTCTTTTATGGCGTATAGAAACTTTTAGTGTTATTGCTCAAAAATTAATTTTACTTCGCGAAAAAATTGGCTTTACCCGACTAGGGCTTGCCATTTTAGTATTTATCTTCCCAATTTGGCTTTTTCAATTTACCGCATGGGGTGTGGTATTTAGTGATTTGTATGTTCGCATGATGATATGGGCTGTCGTAATTGTGGTGCTTTCTTTTCTAATGAGCAATATCAATTTTATAGAGTGGAAATATTGCCTTATTGCTCTCTTGCTCACATCTACCTCTTTTGTCAGTGCTGTATCATTTATCAACGTAACCGATTATCCTTTTTCATTAGGTTGGTCTGAAGGCAACCGTATGTGGGATTATTCCATTATGTTTGGCAGAGAACTGTACGATTACCCGTCAGATAAAAAAATTGATGTCTTGCTTGATGTTGGACGACAATTTGTAGGCGGGCTTCCTTTTTTGTTCTCAGGTATAACTATTTACATGGAACGTTTCTGGGTAGCACTGACTTTGGTTTTACCATATTTACTATTAGGGTTTGCCGCGTTTCGTTTTATTCGCGCAAACTTAAAAGAATGGGCATTCACTACATTTTGGGCATTTATTTTTCTCAAACAAGGACCGATTCACCCTCCTCTCGTTTTGTGTGCTGCCACTACTGCCCTTGTTTGGCGAAGCCCGTTATGGTTTGGAATACCATTAATTGCTGTAACAAGTTATTTTGCAGAAGCCAGCCGTTTTACATGGGTTTTCGCACCTGGCATGTGGATTGGTATGCTAGAAATTATGAGTTCTAATTTACAAGGCAATAAATTACCCAAAACTGCTTGGGTACGAGCCATTACTTTAGCCTTAACTGGCTTTATCGGGGGGCAATACGGTAAAAATATAATTTCATTACTTAACTCAGGCACTCAAATATCCACCAGCCCAGCCATCTCTGTAAATCAGGCGGTTTCTATGGTAGCCGCTCCTTCTCAACCCTTATTATGGTATCGGTTATTGCCAACAGACACATATCCATTAGGAATTTTGTTTGGGTTATTAATTGCAACATTGCCTCTGATTTTTCTATTAATTTACTTAATCGTTTCCGATAAATGGCAACTTAACCTTTGGCAAAAATTAGCAATTCTTGGCCCACTTGCCGCGTTTTTAGTAGTCGGTATTATTGTCAGTACCAAAATAGGCGGCGGGGGCGATCTACATAACTTGGATATGTTTTTGATTGGTTTAATGTTTACGGGGGTTGTCGCTTGGGAAAAAGCAGGGAAGCAATGGTTTGCTCAAATCCACTCCGCCTCCGTTTTGATAAAGACAAACCTCGTTTTGTTTTTTGTATTGCCAGGCCTATTTGCTTTAGGTGGGATGCGTTCATTTGCATTTGCCGAAGATGCCGCATGGCTAGCAGTGTTAACCGATTCTCCAAACGAAAAAGCCTTAGATATGATACCTTCAGACGCGGTAGTGAACAACGCACTTGATATTATTCAAGAAGAGGTGAATATCGCAGTTGCACAAGGCGGCGAAGTTTTATTTATAGACCAACGCCAATTGCTTACTTTTGGTTATATAACGAATGTGCCTTTCATACCAGAATATGAAAAGAAAATATTAATGAACAATGCGCTTGGCTCACGCCAAGTTTATTTCCAAAGATTTTATGGAGAACTTGCCGCCAAACGCTTTGCGCTGATTATCTCAGAGCCGCTTCGATTTACGATACAAGATACTGTAGACCGCTTTGGTGAAGAAAATAACGCTTGGGTGCAATGGGTTTCAGTACCCATTTTATGTTATTACGATATAAAAACTACACTTAGAGAAGTTAATGTTCAGCTACTAGTTCCAAAATCACAACCTGTAGATTGCTCTGCCGAATTGCCAGTGGAGTTACCTTGAACCTTCGTTACATTTTTTTACGCTTCATTCGCCACTTTATGCCTGAATCTGTGGCGCGATATTTGCTTAAACGCAGGTGGGTGATTCGCCCTGGGCTTGAATCTAGCGACCCGTTTGCGGCAGTAGAGCAATATGTTAAAACTTTATCTGAACATGGAAAAACGATTCAAGGAAAAGGAGTTTTACTCTTTGGTTATGGCGGGCGTTTTGCGGTGGCAGTGGACTTGTTAAGACGTGGAGCGAGTCATATTGTTTTATGCGACCATTTTGTTTTGCTAGACCATGAACGCAATGCGCAACTGCTCCCAGATTATGAAATGTATCTGAAACAGAATCAAGATGAAGTCCAGCCGCGAAGCGAATTTATCACACTTTTACATGGCGATATTCGAGATGAATCTATTCAATCTCAAATATCGCAAGTAGATTGTATTCTGAGTACATCGGTTTATGAACATTTGGATGATGTGAACGGTATTACAAAAGCGCTTGCAAATTTAACTTCACCGCAAGGCTTTCACTTACATTTTATTGATTTGCGTGACCATTATTTTAAGTATCCATTTGAGATGTTGAAGTTTAGTGAAAACGTTTGGAAGAATTTTCTGAACCCCACTAGTAATTTGAATCGTTTTCGTTTGAACGATTATCAAAAAGTTTTTGAAACATATTTTAATAAAGTGCATATCGCTGTCATCAGCCGCGAAGAAGAAGCGTTTCGCGTGGCTCAGCCTAATATTCGACCTGAATTTCTCACTGGTGATGTTTCTGTCGATTCGATTGCATTAATTTATACAGTGACTGAATCTCCTATTCAATAATGTTAAGCAATAAATCTTTTTTATTAAAGAGTTTTCTTTTATTAGTAAGCATTGAAACTGCTTGGACAGTTTTCATACTTACCTCTATTGCGTCTGATTCAAAAAACACACTTTTATTTGGATTTTCATTTGCCCGCCTCATCTTAATTAGTAGCGTAATTGCTCTCTTTCTTTTTGCGTTTTTGCTACTCGTTTATGTATTAACTTCACACTTGCGTTTACAAAAAATAATAAATGCTTTAAGCGAAATGAGTGAACGCCAAAGTCTTTCATTCGTTGTTTGGTTTCTCGTCGTTGTTTTGTTTTTAGGAATTGCATTTTTACTCACGCCTTCACAAAGAATCGGCGAAGCGATTTTTGAACGACTTTTTCCGATTGTGTTGTTGGGCATCATTCTTTCCGCTCAAACCTTGCTATTTCTATTTGCATGGCTAGGAAAAAAACTTAATTTTAATCTTTTATTTCAGTGGAAAACCGCTTATCTCACAGCAGGTTTTACATTTGTCATCATATTTTTTTCATGGCTGTTAATTACTTGGAGCAAAATAGGCATTGTGCCTGAAAGAACGGGCTGGGCGCCGCCTGGCACGCCTATTCTTCCTCAACAAGTCTTCATAGCGTTGGGGGTTGGTTTTTTCTTTTACTTAATCACAAAACATTGGGGTTGGATAACAAACCTAAAAAAAACGGACTTGGCAATTGGAATTGCTTTATGGTTGTTAGCAAGTTTTCTCTGGCTCAATGAACCCTTACGTGATTGGAGTTACTTTACTGCCAAACCTACGCCGCCTAATTTTGAAATTTACCCATATTCCGATGCCGCGTTATATGATACGTTTGCGCAAAACTACATCATTGGCACAAGCGTTCAATATGGATTAATTCACCGCCCGGGTTATGCAATTTTTCTGGCTTTCCTTCATGCAGTCATTGGTCAAGATTATGATTCCGTTATCTTTGCACAAATTTTATTTCTCGCTGTTGGACCTGTCGCTTTATATTTTCTCGTATCTCAACTTGGGGGCAGACCTGTTGGCATCATTGCCGCCTTAATCCTTATCTTTCGTGAAAAAAACGCCATCGCGCTCACAAACATCATCGAAGTATCTCATTCAAAATTGTTTATGTCGGACGTGCCTACCATGATATTAACAATTGCATTTACATACTTTTTGATTCATTGGCTTAAAAACGAAGAAAATAAATTATATGTAAGTATCATAGCAGGCGCGTTTTTAGGGCTTGCGGCATTAATTAGAAGCCAATCCCTAATCATTATCCCGATTGTTTTCCTTTGTATTTTCATTGCCAAAAGAAAAACTCTAAAACTTGCCTTCATACAAACCACTATGTTTTTATTAGGCGTGATAATCGTTACCCTGCCTTGGATGTTAAGAAACCATCAAATCTCTGGGCGCATGGTCATTGAATATCAACCTTTCTACACCACCGTCATCGCCAGCGGTTATACCGATAACCCTGCTGATATTGAAAAATTGCCAAACGAAACCGTACAACAATATGATGACCGCATGTTCTCTATGATTTTGAATTACATTCGCGAAAACCCTTTAGAGGTGGCGCGTTTTTATACCGCATATTTCGTGCATAACGAAATATCTTCCATTGTTTATTTACCCATGTCACTTAACTTTTTAGATGCACGCACTTACGTCCGCGAGTTAAACATGTGGGGTTGGAATCCGCCCTTTGCAAACCCTGCCCCAAAAATTCTCCCGCTATTTTTTATCACACTCGGCATCATTGCTCTCGGCATTGGCATTGCTTATCAACGCACAAAATGGATTGGATTATTGCCACTCTTTATTCATTTGGGATATAGCCTGAGCGTTGTACCGTTTAAGACATCGGGTTGGCGCTTCATCCTACCTGTAGATTGGGTGCTGACCCTCTACTTTAGCATTGGCTTGATGCACTTAACTTTAATGATATTCTCTTTGTTTAATGATGTTTCTAAAAAATTTGAAAATAGAAAAATCATCTCAACACAGTTGAATTATCAAAAAACAATCCCTGTGCTAAGTATTTTCTTAATCATTGGGTTGGCGTTTCCGCTTGTAGAAAAAGCCATACCTCAAAAATATCCAGCATTAAGTTCGAGCGAATTAATCCAAACCTATTTTGCAGAAGATATTGTTTTAGAAAGTGGCGAAGTCATCACCCTGTCAGATTTGACAAAATTTCTCGAAGCAGAACCCAACTCCACAGTCCTATACGGACGCGCTTTGTATCCATCATTTTATAAAAGCGGAGAATTTTGGGGTGACGATGATTCATATCCGCTTGAAATGCGAGATATTTCTCGTTTACAATTTTTGCTTATCGGACCCACCCAACGTCAAATTTATATTCCTTTAGTATCTTCACCAATTTTTTTCCCGCATGGCGAAGATGTGGTTGTAATTGGATGTAAAACAAAAACGGGCATTCAAGCGTTGCTGGTAAAAATAAATGATAAAGATTTTGTTTACAAAACGACGTGGCTAGGATTAACTTGTGATTCACAATAATTACGAGATGTAAAAATGAATCAAAAACCAGAAAACTTTTTTTCACGCTACGAATTTCTTTTACCGCTGATATTATTTATTTTATTTTTAGTGGCTTCTTTGCCTGGCATTACTTGGGGTTCGCCTGCCTTATGGAATCCAGACGAATTGGTGTGGCGGGTAGATAGCGCTTTGCGTGGCGAATTAAAGTTTGATGAAACTGAACCTGATTGGAATTACCCATCTTTGCCAAAATATGTGATGTATTTTATTGGCTGGGTAGTTTATGGAATGGGAAAATCAAGTTTTGCGTTTATTGTAGCGGCGCGTGTGTTTTCTTCTATATTGGGGGCAATTGGTGGCGTATTGATTTACTTCCTTGCTAGAAATATTGGCATAAATAAAAAATATTCTTTTTTGGCGGGCATTCTTTACATTGTCAGTGGAATTGCCGCTGCTAACGGGCGTTTTGCGCACAATGATTTGTATTTACAGTTATTTACTATTTTGTGCGTGTATTGTCTTATAAAGTATCAAGCGCAAAAAACAAACGCTTGGCTTTACGCTTCGTTTTTATGTGTTGGGCTGGCAACTTCCAGCAAATATACGGGTGGTAGTTTAATGTTCTTACCTGTGATTGTGTATATCACTATAAATTGGAGTGAGATTCGCACAAATTGGCTTCGTATGCTCGGCGTGTTGGTGTGTGGCGGAATTGTCGCTTTTATTGGATACGTCATCGGCACGCCTAAATCACTAATTGACCCCATCAACTATTTTATAAATATCATGGTTGTGCTGGGTAACTTAAGAAGTTATGGCTTCAATTATGGCACCCGCATTGGTTTATTTGGTCAATGGGGCGTTTTGAAAAGTACTGTTGGAGTATTTTGCTATTACCTTTTTATCCTATCCTTCGTTTGGGTTTCTTTTAAATTGCTTTTACAGAAAACAGGCAAAATATTTTTTGAACAAAAAACTGCTCAAGCCGCAGGTGTTTTTATTTTGGCTTTATTGATTTTTGATATTCCCTATCTTGTATCTATCAATTACATTGACAGATACTTTATTCCTTTCGTGCCTTTTTTTGCAATTTTGGCTGTGCTATTTTTAAGAGACCTTATTGATTTTGCTTCTAAACAAAATTGGAAATGGCTTCAATTTGCTTTAATCTCTATCTGCATTATTGGCTTATCCTATTCCGCCTTGCGATTGGTCAGCGTTTCTTTATTATTTATAAACGATGCACGAATCCCTGCCACTGCTTATATTGCCACCATTCGCGGCTATCAAAAGAGTATTGAATATACGTTATATCCGCCACTGATTGAAAAAAGACGGTTCATGCGCGCGCATAATTACCCCATTTATTTTGTAGAATGGATTGGTGACGACGTGCCGACTGGAGGACGTTTTGAATACAATCAAGGCGAAAAAGGCTTGTTAGAAAGAGATACCGATTACTTTGTGATTGATAGTTTTACTTATGCACGCTTTGGTAATCCATCGGTATGTGCCACAACACCCGTAGAATGTGACTTTTTCAAAAAGTTAATTGATGGCGAAATAAGAAGTTACCGCTTGCTAAAAGAATTTACTTACCAATTGCCAACTTATTTGCCACAGGTAAGAATTACGGCAGTGAATCCAGATATATTAATTTTTGAACGAGCGCGTTAATTACTTCTTTTCAAGTACAACCAATAAGCGAGTGGCAAACAAGGCTGGGAAAAACCGCAACCATTTTTCGGTCCACTTAATGAAGCGATATGCAAAGGTTGGGTATAGTTGTGGACCAGAATATCCACCAGAAGCGGCGTATGCCAGCGCGGCAATTCTTTCTACTTTTATAACTTTCCAATCAGATAATTGCTCTGAAAAATATTTTTGCACAAAAATTCTTGTAGCATTGCCTTGTGCGGCATAATAGGTTGCATCGTCAGGGGGGGTATTTTCAGCGGCAAACCAATTTATATCTTTCGCTTTACCCACTGGCTCTACATGCAATAAACCATACACAATATATCCCAATAAACTTAATGCTGGTTCCATCATTATTACGCGCCCTCCTGAATTTAATACACGATGAAATTCTTGTAATGCATTGCCTGGATAACGAAAATGATGAAACACATCTACCATTAATAGATTTGCAACCGATTCATCCTCAAATGAAAGTTGGTATGCGTTTTCAACTTGGTCAATCCATGGGTAGGGAAATAAATCCGTAAGAATACATTCTGGTAAAACTTCACGAATACTCCCCATGCCTGAACCCAGTTCCACCGTTTTGCCTGAAGCGTTGCTTAGGTGTTGTTTCATGGTTTGATACAAATCATTGTAAACAATACGCAATAAAGGCTTGCGATTCCATAGTTTATGATTTTTATCTATCAAGTCATTATGTAAATGAATGCCCATAGCTATTTTACAAAATGGCCAATTTCATAAACATTGCCTAAAAAGGCAGGGGTAGCTTTCATGGCTTGAACAGATTTTTTTTGGAAATTTTTTTCAGCCGCCTGTGCAACATCTTGTTCAGTAGAAAAATGATACTTGCGAATGTTATAACCAAGCAAGCGGAAAGCAAAAACCATAAACGGACGCTCCACTGGCACACCATATACAACTTGCCCGCCTGGTTTTAGCACACGATGTATTTCTCTAAACGCTTGATTCAATTCTTCAGGCTTGAGATGTTCAAGAATACTAATTAATAAAACCGTATCAAATTGATTGTCTTGATATGGCATTTGCAAGACGTTTCCGTTTTTCAAATCAGGATGAATAGAATGTTTTATAAAAACTTCTTGGACGATATTTACATCACAAGTTAAATCTAGCCCAAAGATTTTTTTATATTTTTCATTTAGATTTAGGAAAGTTAATCCGCTTCCAAACCCGACTTCGAGAATGGTCTCACCACCTTGACATTCATCTAAGCATAGTTCTACACGGCGACGATACATTTTGCCAAAGATAGGCAAGTAATAAAAAATGACAGAATATATTTTTTCAACGCCTTTATATTCTTTGTAAGGTAATAAACGAAGTCTGTCTGCCATGTTATCCTTTATACAAATTTTATTCTTCTTGCCGCAAATATGACCATTCTCAATAAAAGCAAGCCATGTTTCCAACGCGAGATATTGGTGGTGCCGTAAACTCTTTCACGGTAGCGAATGGGTAAATCTACAATTTTTCTATTTAACTTCGCCGCGCCGAAGATGAGGTCAAAATCGCCGAATGGGTCGAAATCGCCAAAATAAGAACGGTTGGCGGCGATTTGCTCATAATCTTTTCGCCATAAAACTTTTGTGCCACATAATGTATCTTTGATGGGTTGACCTAATAACCAAGAAAATGCCATACTAAATAATTTATTGCCGATGAAATTCAGAGTCCGCATGGCTTCTTTTTCCATTGGATACACTAAACGAACACCGTTAATAAATTCACCAGTGCCTGATGTAATGGCTTCGTAAAAACGTGGTAAATCTTCAGGCGGAACGGTTAAGTCTGCGTCAAGAATCATCAAGATATCACCAGATGCTTTCTCAAAGCCGAGACGTATCGCGTCGGCTTTGCCAATACCGGGTTGTTGAAAAAGCAGGCTGGGGGTAGAGGGGTGAAGCGAAATTTCATCAAGAATGGTTTGATAGGTAGTATCTTTGGAATGTCCTTCCACAAAAATCAATTCAGTTTTACTTCCCATTTTTGGTAAACGTTCAAAAATATTTTTGATGTTGCCTGCTTCGTTACGTGCAGCAACAACCACCGAAACACTCGGCTGACTTGCAGGCGTTGGCGCAGGACGCGCAACGATAAAATTTGAAAGTGCAAAATTATTAAAGGGCCAAAGTTTGACGAGGTAACGATTTGCAAGACCACCTAATGGAAGGGGAAATAAAACTTCTTGTGAGTTGCGAATGGTTTCAAAACCAGATAATCGTAAAAGGTTATTCACATCTTCTACGGTTAACCAATTTTGGCTTAACAACGGAGAGGCTAAATTTAAAGTTTGTGCAATGGTTAAAGGAAATTGCCACAAATGACTATAAAAATTTAAGATAATTCTTGTGTGTGGTTTACAAATTTTTTTGATTTGTTCCAATGCACGTTGCACATCCCATAAATCATTGATGGTATCTGAAAAGATGATGACATCAAATTCACCTTCGAGGCTTGATAAATCATGTGCATCAAGTTGGTGATATTCAATGTGTGGATTTTGTCTTTTTGCACGCGTAATCATTTCGGCAGAAAAATCAATACCCACACCATGCGAAGGATTTAATTGTGAGATTAAATTTCCCATGCCACAACCAATTTCAAGAATGCGTTGATTGGGGCTGACAAGAAATTTGTAAATTTCTGTTAAGCGTTTGTGATACCAACGTCCCATGCCTTGCCATGAATCACGCTTAATGGCAATTTTGTCCCATTGGGAAATGCGCGTTTGTTGGTAGATTTTTCCTGCTTCATCAAAAGATAAGGATTGATTCATGTGGGTGATTCGTCCATCAGTGAAAAGTGGGTTATAATTCAGTCACTGAATTTTGGAATTATAAAGCATGAATGTCGAATCAACAAACGAAGAAATCCGCGAACTTTCATTACTTGAACAAATCGAAAGCGACCCCGATGTCAATCAAGCCACACTGGCTACCCAACTTGGTGTGGCTGTTGGCACGGTCAATTGGCATTTGAAAAGATTGATTGCTAAAGGTGCTGTTAAAGTTTCTCGCGCTGAAAGAAAAAAGCTACGTTACATCATCACCCCCGAAGGCTTGGCATTGCGTGCGCGCCTTGCAATTGATTATGTAGAACGTTCATTTTCAGTATATCGTCGCACGCGTCAAAAGGTGAAAGATAACATCACTAAAATTCGTAAAGCAGGCTTTGACCGTGTACGCATTGTTGGCACTGGCGATGTAGCGGATATTTGCAAACTCACTTGTCTTGAACAAGGAATTAAAGTTGTCAATGAAAAAAATATCCCTACATTTGTTTTAGATGGATATAAGATAAAGTTAGAAGGCTTAGAATGAATCAAAAGCATATTTTGATTACTGGCGGAGCAGGGTATATCGGTTCAATCCTGACCTCCGAACTGCTACGGCTTAATTACAAAGTCACCATCTTAGACAGTTTACTCTTCGGCGGTGAAAGCATCATGCCGTTTATGAGTCATCCGAACTTTCATTTCATCAAAACGGATGTGACCGAATCTCGCGCTGTGCGTGATGCTATTAAAAAGGATTGGGATAAACCGAATGCTGTGATTCATCTTGCGGGCATTGTTGGTTTTCCAGCATGTCAGGCTGTGGGGAAGCAAGTCTCGTGGAAATACAATGTCGAGGCGACAAAACTTGCATACGAACAGTCAGCAGATTTAGGCGTGGAAAGATTCGTGTTTGCATCCACTTATAGCAATTATGGTTTATCAGAAGATGGCAAACCTGTGACAGAAGAGTCTTCATTAAATCCACAATCTTTATATGCTGAAACAAAAATTGCCGCAGAAGAATATTTGCTCAATCAAAAAGATTCATCTTGTGCGCCATTGTTGTTTCGATTTGCAACTTTATATGGAATTTCTCCACGCACACGTTTTGATTTGATTGTCAATCAATTTGTGTTGGAAGCGTTTACAAAACGCCAACTAATTATTTATCAACGTGGATATTCACGTTCGTTTGTTCACATCCGTGATATTGTGCGCGGAATCATTATGGGATTGGAAGCTAAGCAAAACAAAATTCGCGGACAAGTTTTCAACTTGGGAACTGACAGCGGAAATTATACAAAAAGTGAAATCGTAAATTTGATTCTTAAACGAATGCCTGAAACAATTGTTGAATATAAAGATATGTCTTTCGGTGGTGATATGCGTGATATCACGGTTTCATTTGAAAAAATAAAAAGGGTTTTAGGTTTTGAAACAACCTTAGATGTAGATGACGGCGTGCGTGAAGTTTTATTTGCATTGAAATCTGGTTTGATTCGCAACCCAACCGAAGATAGATATAGAAACGCACAATTTATTGTGCAATAACGGAGAGTTACATTATGGCAGAAAGTTTTTGGAAAGATAAACGTGTGATAGTAACTGGCGGCGGAGGTTTCCTTGGCTCGTTTGTTGTAGAGAAATTAAAAGAACGCGGTGCGACAGATATTTTTATTCCGCGCAAAAAAGATTATGACTTGACTCAACGTGAAGCCATTGAAAATTTATATAATGATGCCTTGAAAAATATTGACCCTAAAAATGTGGTTGTGATTCATCTCGCCGCAAATGTAGGTGGCATCGGTGCAAATCGTGAACATCCCGCCGAATTTTTCTACGATAATATGATTATGGGTGTAGAACTCATGCATCATGCTTATAAAAGAGGCGTTGGGAAATTTGTCGCGACTGGAACAGTTTGTGCTTATCCAAAATTCACCCCCGTTCCATTTAAAGAAGATGATATTTGGAATGGCTATCCAGAAGAAACCAATGCACCTTATGGTTTAGCAAAAAAGATGATGCTTGTTCAGGCACAAACCTATCGTCAGCAATATGGATTCAATGCAATTTATTTATTGCCAGTGAATTTATATGGACCACGCGATAATTTCAATTTGCAAACATCGCATGTCATCCCTGCTTTGATTCGCAAAGCCATTGAAGCAAGTGAACGCGGCGATAAAGAATTACCCGTGTGGGGGGATGGTTCTCCAACCCGTGAATTTTTATATGTGGAAGATGCTGCTGATGGAATCATTACAGGTGCTGAAAAATATAACGGCGATTTACCAATCAATCTCGGGTCTGGATATGAAATCTCAATCAAAGATTTAACGGAGTTAATTGTCAAACTCACTGGCTTTAAAGGAAAATTGGCTTGGCAAACCGATAAACCAAACGGTCAACCAAGACGCGGGCTTGATGTGAGTCGTGCAAAAGAATTATTCAATTGGAGTGCTCAAGTTCAATTTGAAGAAGGCTTGAAGAAAACGATTGAATGGTTTAAAGAAAACAGAGAGAAGGTAGAGAGTAGAGATTAGATTTATCTAATTATCTGTTCTCTAATTATCTTATGACCGAAATTACCAAACACGAACCTCACACCGTTTACATCAAACCTTCCAAAGGAATTGCCGCATTAAACCTGCGCGATCTTTGGATTTACCGCGAACTTGTTTTCTTCATGGTATGGCGTGATATCAAAGTGAAATACAAACAAACTTTACTTGGTATGGCATGGGCTGTGATTCAACCTGTAATGACAATGCTTGTTTTCACTTTTCTTTTTGATAGAGTTGCAAAACTTCCAACCGAGGGAATTCCATATCCCATTTTTGCATTCACGGCTTTACTTCCGTGGGGCTTGTTCGTCACTGCATTGAATCAAGGAAGTCGTTCGCTTGTTGCACATAACAACATGGTCACGAAAATTTATTTTCCGCGCCTCATTCTTCCAATGTCGTCTGTCTTTGCAGGTCTTGTTGATTTCGCAATAGCATTCGTCATTCTGGTTGGCTTGATGTTTTATTATCAATTTGTTCCCGCATGGAATTTGATTTGGACGCTTCCACTTTTTCTTTTGCTTGCGATTATTACAGCATTAGGAGTTGCACTTTGGCTTTCTGCGATTAATGTGCAATATCGGGATGTAAACCAAGCGCTTCCGTTTCTGACTCAGTTCTGGCTGTTCGCTACACCTGTGGCATATTCTGCCTCCGTCATCTCTGAACAATGGCAGATTGCTTATTCGCTAAATCCAATGGCTGGTGTAGTAAATGGATTCCGCTGGGCATTACTCGGCACGGGCAACGGACCCGACATCACACTTTGGGTTTCCGTTGGTATTTCAATTTTAATTTTCATCTCAGGTCTTTTCTATTTTAGAAGCATGGAAAAAACCTTCGCGGATACTATATAAATGGCAACAGCAATTAGTGTAAAAAATATTGGTAAGCAATACAAAATCGGCGCGGCGGAAACAAAATTCCGCTATAACATGTTGCGTGATGTGATTGTGGATACAGTCTCTGCCCCGATAAGAATCGCAAAAGCAATGATTGGTAAATCTGACCGCAAACAGAATCAAAACTTTGTTTGGGCATTGAAAGATGTCTCCTTTGACCTCGAAGAAGGCAAAGTGCTTGGTATTGTTGGCAGAAATGGTGCAGGCAAAAGTACCTTGCTAAAAATTCTTTCTCGCGTTACTGAACCAACCACTGGAACTGTCACCGTGCGTGGACGTGTTGGTTCATTGCTTGAAGTTGGCACAGGGTTTCATCCTGAACTATCAGGTAGAGAAAATATTTATATGAACGGCGCAATTCTTGGAATGCGACGTGCTGAAATTGATTCAAAATTTGATGAAATCGTTGATTTTTCTGAAGTGAGTCAATTTATTGATACACCTGTCAAAAGATATTCTTCTGGTATGTATCTTCGTTTGGCATTTGCAGTTGCGGCACATCTTGAACCTGAAATTTTAGTTGTAGATGAAGTCCTCGCAGTAGGTGATGCAGAATTTCAAAAGAAATGTTTGGGCAAAATGGGTGACGTTGCTCAACAAGGTCGCACAGTTTTATTTGTCAGCCATAATATGTCTGCCATTTTACGTTTGACTCAAGAAGCAATTGTTTTGAACAAAGGTCAAATGTTAATGCGTGCGCCTACACAACAAGCCGTTGACTTTTATCTTTCATCAGGTCAATCACAAGCGGGCGAAAAAAATTGGGATGAACAAGACGTCAGCCAAGCAAATGCTGAGTTTACACCACTCAGTTTGAAGGTCAAAGAAAGAAGCGGAAAAGTCGTTGATACGATTCGTTCCACTGAACCTGTCACGCTTGAATTTGAATATCAACTTAATTCATCCATCACAGGTTTGCGAGTTGGTTTGTATGTTAGCACCATGCGCGGTGAATATATTTTTACATCGTTTGATACTGATGATGCAAGTTTGTATGAAAATTTTGATACGCGTAGTGCGGGGCGTTATGTGAGTCGTGCAGAAATTCCTGCCGATATTTTCAATGAAGGTCGTTATATGGTGGGCGTGAACGCGAGTTCGTTTGGTGTGAAAAGATATTTTATGGATGAAAATGCGTTGGCGTTTAATGTGGATATTTCTGGCGCGCCCGGCACGCAATGGGGTGAACCGCGTGTGGGTCCGATTCGTCCGCGATTAAATTGGCAAATCGAAAAGTTAGAGAATTAAAGATTGATGATTGCAAAAAAACTTTTGCGCGATTTACCTTTTGTTGCTGATGTGGATTGGATGATTCGTTCCAAGAATCAAACGCGCCGTGACCATTACAATTTAAATCATTTGCAAAAATCTTTGCCAAGTGCTGTTGAAGTAACAAAAAAATATTTACGCAAAAACGATAACGCAAAAAAAGTTTTATTTTTTTCAACACTTCATTATTGGATTGAACAATCTGCATATCTCGGACTTGTGCTTGCTGGTTTAGGGCATGATGTTACTTTATTAACTTTGCCCTATTCCGAATGGCATAAAGAAAAAGATAAATTTACACAACGACAACGTGTCCTTCATACAAAAGATGCTTTATCTTCATTATCTCCTTTGATCAAACACGCTTCCATGCTTGACTTGAAGCCTGTTTCTGTTCTCCCAAGCGTTTTACAAGCTGACATTGAAGAGATTTCATTGTGGGATGCTCAATACACATTGATGCGTGAAGAAGTTAACATGCAAGACCCAAGCGACAAAGATTTGTATGATTTAAGAATCAAACGAAATACATTTGCCGCTCAAGCAATTTACGAATATTTACAAACCAATAAACCTGATGTGGTTTTAATTCCAAATGGATTGATTTTAGAAATGGGAATTGTTTTCCGTATGGCTCGTCATTTAAATATTGATGCAGTCACTTACGAATTCAATGACCAACGCGAACAAATTTGGCTGGCACAAAATTCATCCATCATGCAACAAGATACAGATTATCTTGTAAATGAAAGATGCAATTTACCCGTTACAGATGAAATGTTTGAACGTGTCGCAGATTTAGAAAATGCTCGGCGTGGTGCGAGAGTGTGGGGAAAATCCAAAAGGTTGTGGCAATATGTATCATCACAAGGTGCTGATGAGACTCGCAAAGCTTTGAATTTAGATTCTCGTCCAGTGGTGATGCTCGCGGCGAATGTTTTAGGAGACAGTCTCACTTTAGGACGCGACATCTTTGCTTCATCTATGACAGAATGGATTACAAAGACTGTCCAATATTTTGCAAAGCGAAATGATGTGCAACTCGTCATTCGTGTTCACCCTGGCGAGAAATTGGTTCCGCAAGCAAAGTCTATGGGAACGGTTGTAAAAGAAGCATTGCCAGAATTACCAAGTCATATCCATGTGATTGGTGCATTGGATTCAATCAATACTTATGATTTAATCGAAATTGCAGACGTTGGTTTGGCATACACAACAACCGTTGGTCTCGAAACTGCGATGAATGGAAGACCTGTCATTTCTTGTGGGCAGACTCACTATCGTGGTCGCGGCTTCACACTTGACCCAAATTCATGGGATGAATACTATTCAACTCTCGAAAAAGTTTTATCTGATATTCCTGCCCATCGTTTGAATGAAAAACAAATTGAATTTGCTTGGAATTATGCCTATCGCTTCTTTTTTGAATATCCACAACCATTTCCGTGGCGTTTGATGAATTTTTGGGATGATTTAGAAGTTTGGAGTTTAGAAAGAGTTTTTAGTGATGAAGGCATGAGTCAATTCAAAGATACGTTTGATTTTTTGGTTGGCGAAAAATTTACTTGGAAATAATATGACGAATGACACAAAACAAAAAGTCCGCGAATTTTATGATGAGATTGGTTGGCAACAAGAGGATGATGGGCATTATCAAAATGCTCGTTATGAAGATTTGCGCCCAGTCTCACGCGAATATATCCACAAGACTCGCTTAAGAGTGATGAATGGATTAATCAAAACAGGTCGCTTCATACTTGATGCCGGGTCTGGTCCTGTTCAGTATGAAGAATACAAAACCTATTCAGCAGGTTACCAAAAACGGATTTGCTTAGATATTTCGATTCAAGCATTACGTGAAGCGCGGAATCGAATCGGCTCACATGGAGAATATGTTGTAGGTGACCTCGCAAATCTCCCGTTTAAGAAAGAGGCGTTTGATGGAGCAGTTTCCATGCATGCTATTCATCATCTTGCACTGACAGAACATCCGCGTGCGTATGGCGAAATTCATCGCGTGCTTGCCATTGGACGAACGGCGGCGATTGTCAACGGTTGGCATGAACCTTTGTTGATGCGCATGGCAGAACCTTTGATTGGATTAATGAGAAAATTATCAGGCCGTGCTGAAAAGAAAAAGAAAGAATGGTTAAATGAAGAAGACCCAGCAGGAACATTTGTGCAAAAGATGACTCCTGAATGGTTGAAAGAAGAAATTGGCTCAAAGATGACAATTGAAATTAAACCGTGGCGAAGTTTAAGCACTAGAATCTTAAGATGGTTCGTCCGCCCGTTTGGTGGAAAGTTGTTTTTGAAATTTGTCTTTTGGCTTGAAGGTGTATTCCCGAAGTTTTTTGCAGAGAATGGGCAATATCCTTTGATTGTTATAAAAAAATAGTTTTATGTCGTTGCGAGGAGTAGTGCGAAGCACTATGACGAAGCAATCTCCAACTTAGTTATGAGATTGCTTCGCCACCAAGAGCAAAGGCGTGGCTCGCAATGACATAAAGATTAGGAGAATGTATGAACTGGAAAAATCAAGTAGTACTCGTCACAGGCGGAACGGGTTCGTTTGGCAAGAAGTTTATAAAAATTTTGCAAGAAGAAAAACAACCGAAAAAGGTTATTGTTTTTAGCCGTGATGAGTTAAAGCAACACGAAATGCAAGTTGGTGGATATAACCAAGAGAACTTACGTTATTTTATTGGTGATATTCGTGACCGTGAAAGACTTGTGCGTGCTTTGCATGGAGTTGATATTGTTGTTCATGCGGCGGCGTTGAAGCAAGTGCCCGCTTGTGAATACAACCCGATGGAAGCGATTAAGACCAACATTATGGGAACTGCAAATGTTGTCGAAGCGGCTTTAGATGCAGGTGTGAAAAAAGTTTTAACTGTCAGCACAGATAAAGCTGTTAGCCCTGCGAATTTATATGGCGCCACCAAGCTCGCCGCAGAGAAATTAACGATTCAAAGCAATGCCTATGCAGGCGGGTCAGCGACTCGATTTGCATGTGTGCGATATGGAAATGTAGTCGGCAGTCGAGGTTCAGTTGTTCCCCTTTTCTTAAAACAAAGGTCAAATGGACAGGTAACAATTACCGACGATAGAATGACGCGTTTTTGGTTGTCACTAGACCAAGGTGTCAGATTCGTCATCCATTGTATTGAAGAGATGGAAGGCGGAGAAGTATTTATTCCAAAAATTCCAAGCACCAAAGTTACTGACCTTGCAAAAGCAATCGCACCTGATGCAAAATTAAATATTATCGGCATTCGACCTGGCGAAAAATTGCATGAAGTTTTAATTTCGGAAGATGAAGCCAGAAACACGGTTGAACTTGATACAATGTATGTTGTGCAACCTGCTGAAGCCATTTGGTTTGGATATTCTTGGCAAGACAAAGGCAAAAGTTTAAAAGAAGGTTTTAGTTATTCAAGTGATAACAACACCGAATGGCTGGATGTGGAAGGAATCAAAAAATACATTGCACCATTTGAAGAATTATTTGCACAAGGAAAACTTGAAGGATAGTTTGAAAGTTTACAAGTTGAAAGGTTTGCAAGTTAAAACCTTCAAACTTTCTAACCTTCTAACTTTTGAACTCAACACATGAAACTACTCATCCCCGGCGTAAGCGGATTGCTCGGCATCAACCTCGCACAAGAAACTATGAGCGAGTTTGAAGTCGTCGGTATTGACCGAGGGAAATTGAAGAATGCTCCGTTTGAAGTGTTGCATCAAGATATAACTGACGCTTCGGTGATTGAAAAGATTTTGGATTCTGAAAAACCAAATTATTTAATCAATTGCGCCGCACTTGCCAACCTTGAAGATTGTGAAGATAACCCCAACCTTGCCAAACAACTCAACATTGATTTGCCTCGTATCTTAGCAAGAGCATGTAAAACCAGAAACATTCCTTTTGTTCACATTTCAACCGATGCGGTCTTTGACGGTGAAAAAGATGACTTTTACACCGAAGACGATAAACCCAACCCGCTCAGTGTGTACGCCAAAACAAAACTCGAAGGTGAGTGGGCAGTTCTCACCGAAAGTCCAGAGGCGATTGTGGCACGCGTCAATTTTTATGGCTGGAGTCTCAACGGCAGGCGAAGTCTGGCAGAATTTTTTGTCAATAATTTAATGAACAACAAAAGTATGAGCGGTTTTACCGATGTGCTGTTTTGCCCGATGCTCGTGAATGATACAGCGCGTTTGCTGGTGAAAATGCTAGAGAAAAATTTGCATGGCTTGTATCATTTGGTGGGACCACACGCCATGAGCAAATATCAATTTGGGGTAGAAATTGCCCGCAAGTTTAAACTTAAAGAAAGTGAAATCACGCCCAAGTCAGTTTCTTTTTCTGGGCTCATTGCCAAACGTTCCAACAACTTATCCCTAAGTACGCGCAAGTTATCCACAGATTTAGGCGAATCTCTCCCTGAGTTTTCCACAGGTTTGAACGAGTTTTACACACAATACGCACAAGGTTATCCACAGAAAATCCGTAGT